>JAHYIT010000165.1 GCA_019429205.1 Mariniphaga sp.
CCTGGGGCGGAAAACTCATTTTTGTGAACAGCATCGTGGGTGGTTCCATCGACGCACGCTTCCTTCCGGCTATCCTGAAAGGGATTATGGAAAAAATGGAAGAAGGTCCGCTTACCGGTTCCTATGCCCGCGATATTGTGGTTTATGTTTACGACGGAAAAATGCACCCGGTTGACTCTAACGAAATTTCATTTAAACTGGCCGGACGGAATGCATTCAGCAAAGCATTTAAAAACGCCGGGGCAAAAATTCTGGAACCCATTTATAATCTCGAAGTTTGGGTTCCGAGCGACCGTATGGGCGATGCCATGAGCGACCTGCAGGGCCGCCGCGCCATGATTATGGGTATGGGCTCTGAACGCGGAATGGAAAAAATCAGTGCAAAAGTTCCGCAAAAAGAAATGTACAGGTATGCCACATCGCTAAGTTCAATCACCGGCGGACGCGGGGTATTCAACATTTCGTTCGATAATTATGAAAAAGTACCTGCCGAAGTTCAAGATGAACTGTTAAAAGCTTACGAAGCCGAGCAGGAAGAAGAATAGACCATTTTCTAATCCATTTTACTATAACCAAAAGCCCCGGTTCGAAAGGATCGGGGCTTTGTTTTTGTTATAATTTTACCTGAACACAATTTTCAAAACCATCTCCTCCCCTGCCAATTCATTGAGTTTTGTACGGATTTCCTCACGCATCATAACCAGTTCATTTTTTACAACGGATGAACTGATTTCAACATAAAGAATTTGTTTCGAGAGATAGACATTTCGTGTATATCCGGCGATGGTTTTCCCCAGTAAAGCCTCCCACGACTGAACGACATCCACTTCTTTTAGTTTATGGTCCATGTTCATGGCCCGAACATATTCCCTAAGAACTTCCCCTAAAGGTTGCGTGTTGCTTTTTCTCATGTCAATGGTTCAATTTTTCCTGAATTTACATTAAAAATACGGTAATCGGCATTCATTTTTTTAATAATGGCGTCGAGGTGTTCGCGGTTGGTATCGGTAATAAAAATCTGTCCAAAATCTTCGCCCGAAACCACTTTTACAATTTGCTCCACCCGGTGGCGGTCAAGTTTATCGAAAATATCGTCGAGCAGCAAAATGGGTTTCATTCCCGAAATTTCCTTAATAAATTCGTATTGAGCAAGTTTTAGTGAAACCAGGTAGGTTTTGTTTTGCCCCTGCGATCCCAGTTTTTTTATGGCGTATTCGTCAATATTAAAAACAAGTTCATCTTTATGAATACCAACCGTTGTGTATTGGGCGGTCCGGTCTTTTATCAGTGCTCCTTTCAACAAAGATTCAAAAGAATTTTCGTACAAATCAGATTGATGAATCAGACTAACTTTTTCATTCCTCTGCGAAATAAACGAGTAAAATTCCTGAAAAACCGGAATCAGCTTTTTTACAAATTCCTGCCTTTCGGAATGAATTCGCGAACCATAATCCACAAGTTGTTCATCCCAGATAGAAAGCAATTCAGCATCGAAATAGCGGTCGGAATCAAATTGTTTTAACAGGTTGTTTCGTTGCAATAGTGCCCGGTTGTATTTCAACAAATCATCGAGGTAATTCTGGTTGTATTGGGAAATTACCCCATCCATAAACTTACGTCGTTCGTCGCTGCCACCCAAAATCAAAGTGGTATCCGACGGTGTAATCATAACCAATGGTAACAAACCAATATGTTCCATCAACCTTTTATACACTTTCGAGTTGCGTTTGAACTGCTTTTTCTGGCTTTTTTGCAGTCCGCAGGAAACAACCTCAGAAGAATCAAATCTCCGGTAATTTCCTTTCAGCATAAAAAAGTTCTCTTCGTGATTGATATTCAGCTGGTCGACAGGATTAAAAAAACTTTTACAAAACGAAAGGTAATAAACGGCATCCATCAAATTGGTTTTTCCCGAACCGTTATTCCCGATTAAACAGTTTAAACGGGATGAAAATGAGGCCTGAACATCTTTCAGGTTTTTGTAATTTATAATGGAAATTTCTTCAATATACATGGAAAAATATGCTTTTCTTCCTGCAAAACTAATTAAAAAACACTGTTGAGCGAATTGTTAAACCCCATTTCAGGATAATAACATGCAACTGTTGATTAAACTCAAAATTAAAGCGTGCTTTTTCAGTACAGTTTACAAAAAAAAGCTATTTTTGCGGCACAATTTTGAAATAGAAAAACATGGCAAAAAATAAAGCTCAGCAAGCTGATAATTTGCAGGAACTTGAAAGCGCGTTAACCAAAACGGAGCGGTTTATTGAAGAAAACCAGAAACCCATAACTTATGCAGTTGGAGCAATAATACTCGTGGTAATTGCTTACCTTGGTTTTACCAGATTTTATTTGCATCCCCGTGAAGATGAAGCACAATCGCAAATGTTTATGGCCGAAAATTATTTTGAGCGGGATTCATTCAATCTGGCCATTAATGGCGACGGGAACTATCTTGGTTTTCTCGATATTATTGACGATTACGGAATGACCAAATCGGCCAATCTGGCTAAATATTATACAGGTATTTCGTACCTGCATTTGGGACAATACGAAGACGCATTGGATTACCTGAAAGGGTTTAAAACCAAAGACTTGCTGCTTGGCCCGATTGCCGAGGGTGCAAGAGGCGATGCCAAACTGGAACTGGGTGATATGGAAGGTGCGTTAAAGCACTATAAAAAGGCTTACTCGATGAACAATAACGAGCTTACAACTCCGGTTTATATGATGAAAGCAGCCCGTTTATTAGAAACCATGGACGAGTTGGAAGATGCACTTGCAATTTATCAGGAAATTAAGGAAAAATATCCTGAAACCAATGAAGGCCAGAATGTAGATAAATACATTGCACGGGTAGAAATTAAATTGGGATAATCAAAAAAGATTATAATATACGCCCCTCCTCGCGAGGGGTTTTTTATTTAAACAAATGGCAACAAAAGATCTTTCGCAATACAACATTGAATCTGTTCCCTCTGCTGAAAATATGCGTTTTGGAATTGTGGTGTCCGAATGGAATTTTGAGATTACTTCTGCGTTGGCCAACGGTGCTGTAAACACGCTGAAAAAACATGGTGCAACAGATGAAAACATTCTGGTAAAATATGTTCCAGGAAGTTTTGAATTGCCGCTGGGCGCCCAGTATTTTGCCGAACTGGAAAATGTAGATGCTGTTATTTTACTGGGGTGCGTAATTCAGGGCGAAACCCGGCATTTCGACTATATTTGCGAAGGAGTTACGCAGGGAACTGTTGATTTGAACCTGAAATACAACAAGCCATTTATTTTTGGAGTGCTTACTACTGACAATCAGCAACAGGCTATCGACCGTGCAGGTGGCAAACACGGAAACAAAGGTGATGAAGCAGCAGTAACTGCCATTAAAATGGTACACCTGAAACAGAATTTTTCTGCATGAACCTGATTTTGGTATAAAAAAGAAAGGGCCTGCAACTGCAAACCCTCTCCTAAAAACCAAACTAAACTATTGTTAAAACAAAACTATCTTCCGGGTCTTCCCTGTCCCCGTTGTGAACGTCTTTCCTCCTGATACTTTTCATATTTTTTCCACTGGGCCGCGGTTAATATTTCTTTCATTTTTTTGTCTTGTTCAGCCCTTAATTCTCCCATTTTTTCGCGCATACCTTCAAAACCTCCACCCTGATTTTCTTCACGCAGGGTTCGCATTTTTTTTCCGGTTTCGAGGTTCAAATTGTACACCTGCTTTTCCTGTTTTTTATCCAGTCCAACAGCTTCTTTTATTTGTTCTGTCTGGCGTTTAGCCATTTCTTCCGGATCTAAATTTCTTTGTCCGGGCTGTGCTATGGAAACCACAGCAATCAGCATAAGCGACATCAGTAATACACCAATTTTTTTCATTGCAGAATTTTTAATGATTTATGGCCTTTCGACCAAAAGAAATGATAAAAGTTTAAGGGAGTTAAAAAAAAAATTAAAAATCAATGCTCAGATTCATTCCAACAACATCAGAAGTTTGCCAGATGTCAGTTTTTTTGTTTTTTTCCAAAACATAGTACAACTTCATTTCAAATGCATCGCTGTATTTCAATTTTGTTCCGGCATAAATTCGTGCAAGATGCAGATTTTCATTGTCGAACCGAACAAATCCTTCTTCGGATATATAGGCAGAAATCCTCTGGCGTGCAAACAAAGGCATTTGGGCAGTAAGCATTTGACGGTACCTGAAATGATCAGCCAAAGTTTTGTACATTCTGTATTCAATCCGGTTCGAAAATTCCAACTCAACTTGTCCGATATCTTTTGAAAAGTTACCGAAAATCATAGGCCGGTTTTCCTGAAGCCAGCCATCTTCTTTACGAATCAGCAGAATTCTGCCAATTGCACCTGCTTCAAACCATGAATTAATAATTCTTTTAACTGAAACATCTCCAAATTTTAAATCTATGCTGCCGGATTGCGGAGTAAAATGCATTTTTTCAGTTACACCAATTTTTGTTTTTTCTGAAAGCTTAACTTCCACATTGTTTAAATTCCAAAGCTGAAATATTCTTTCCTGTGCCGAAACAGAAAAACAAAACAATGTAAGAAATAACAAAATGGTCAGTCTTTTAGTCATGGGCTAAAATTAAAAAAATGGTCGGAAAGTTTTTCCTCCCGACCTTTCAATCAACTGAATATTTAACATTCTATTTTTTAGGCATTTGTACTCCACGTTTTTTAGCCATATCTTCCAGCCTTTTTTGAAAATTAGATTTTTTCACCGGCTTCTTTTTATTTACCTGCAACTGAGCCCTTATTTTATCTTCATCGATAAATGACCGGATAATGTATGTTTGCCCGATAGTTATAACGTTAGCCAGGAAATAATAATAACTTAAACCTGATGAATAGTTATTCAAAATAAAAAGAAACATTACAGGCATCATGTACATCATAGTTTTCATTCCGGGCATGCCTTGTGCCGAGGTTGTCTGCTGGTTTAACCGGGTTGAAATAATAGTTGTGATGGTCATCAGTAAACAAAACAAGCTCACGTGATCGCCATAAAACGGTATGGTAAACGGTAAATCGAGGATGGAATCGTAAGTGGACAAATCGTGTGCCCAAAGGAAACTTTCCTGCCTGAGTTCGATTGAAGTGGGAAAGAAAAAGAACATGGCAATAAGAATGGGAAACTGGAGCAACATGGGCAAACACCCTCCCATAGGATTCACCCCGGCCTTTTTATACAAAGCCATGGTAGCTTGCTGTTTCTCCATGGCTTTATCGTTTCCGAATTTTTTAGTTACCTCGTCAATCTCAGGTTTTAATGCCCGCATTTTGGCTTGCGAAATGTACGATTTATAGGTAAACGGGAATAATACTGTTTTAATAAAAATGGTAAGTAACAATATTATTATTCCGAAATTATCAATGTATTTCCTCAGAAAATTAAAAATTGGAATAATAACATACCTGTTCACTTCGCGAACAACCGGATAGCCCAAATAAACAAGCCGTTCCAGACCATTATCGTACTGCCGTAATGTTTGAAAATGATTTGGCCCGAAATAAAACTGCATGTCAACTTTTTCGTTTGCCGTTCCCTGGTATGGAATCGCAATATCAGAGTAAAAGTTGGCCAGATATGTTGGATGTTCTTCATAGACCTCAGAACGAACATACGCATTGGGAAAGGCTTCTTTTGCAATTATAGTGGAGTTAAAAAACAACTGTTTGAACCCAATCCATTTTACGCGGGTGCTCAGGTTTTCTTCGTCTGATTTATTTTGGGAAAGGTTATCCACATCGTCTTCAAAAAACTTATACATGATGTTGGTGTAGCGGTCTTCTCCAAACCGTGAAGCCCGCTCCTGCCGGGGCACATCAAACGACCATGTAAAATTAAGATACGACTGGTTGGCAGCAATATACTGTTCCAGTCCCTGAATATTCATATCGAAATCAACCAGGTATGAATTGTATTCAAGGGCATAAACATATTCCAAAAATCTTCCGGGTGCTACCTCAAGACGAAAGCTCACGGTTTCTTTACCTCCCGGATTTTCTTTGTTAAATTTTGTGCGCCCTTCACTCCCCGTCCTGACTTCAGGCCCGGAAACAACTACAGGCCTCAGACTTATATCCGGAGAAAAGTACAACTGATCGGTTTGAATGCTTCGGTTTTGTGCAAAAAAGTTTAATCCGAAAAGAGTTTCATCGCCATCAAACAACATCAATGGCAGAGAATCGTGAGTTTGGTAATTTTTTAATTCAACCGAATAAATTCGACCTCCTTTATTGGTGAAGGTAATTTTCATCAGGTTGTTTTCGAGTGTGTAAAATTCCTGTTCGCCAATTGCAGCCTGACCAAAAACTCCGAACTGATCGATTTTTTGCTGCAAATTGCTGGAATTAGCCAGTGAATCAGGAATGGTGATTTCTGTTGTCTCGTTTTGAGTGATTTGTTGTTGCTTTTGTTCTACTTGCCGGGCTTTTTCGGCTTCAACCAAAGCGATAGAATCGCGGCGGATTCTGGCTGCTTCAATATCCTCTTTTGATGGTTGATTGATGAGAGAAAATACGACCAGAATGGCGAAAATTAGAACAATACCAAAAATTGAATTTCTATCCATTTTATTTTTTTACTAACGAATTTTTAATAAAATCTACAAAAAGCGGATGGGGATTGAGAACAGTGCTGCGGTATTCGGGGTGAAACTGAACGCCCACGAACCATTTATGTGTGGGTATTTCAACAATTTCCACCAAATCGGTTTCAGGATTTACACCCACCGGAACCATTCCTGCATCTGTAAATTGTTGTCTGAATGTATCGTTGAATTCGTACCGGTGACGGTGCCTTTCGTAAACGGTTAATTTATTGTAGGCTTTGCAAACATTCGAATCTTTTTCTATAATTCTGCATTCGTAAGCTCCAAGCCTCATGGTTCCGCCATAATCGGTAATTCCTTTCTGGTGTTCCATCAAATCAATTACCGGAAAAGGAGTCTTTGGATTCATTTCCGTTGAGTCAGCTCCTTTCAGGTTCAGGACGTTACGAGCAAATTCAATCACGGCAACCTGCATACCCAGGCAAATTCCAAGATAAGGTACATTATTTTCGCGGGCATAGCGCGCAGCTAAAATTTTCCCGTTCATACCGCGGTGTCCGAAACCCGGAGCCACAATTATGCCGTTAAGCCCTGAAAGTTTTTCATGAAGATTGTCGGGTTGCAGGGTTTCCGAGTGAATCCACTCTATTTCCACCTCGCAAAGATTCTCAGAACCCGCATGTACCAAAGCTTCTGCAATTGATTTATATGCATCGTGCAGTTCAATATATTTTCCGATTAGTCCAACCGTTACAGCATGTTTGGGATTTTTGAGCCTCGTGAGAAATTTATCCCATGCACCCAAATCAATTTTTTCATTTACATCAAGACCCAGTTTTTTCAGAACTGTAATATCCAGCTTTTCATCCAGCATTTTTAAAGGCACCTCATAAATAGTGGGTACATTAACTGATTGTACCACTGCATCAAGGTCAACATTACAAAACAGTGCCACCTTTTCGCGGATTGATTTGTCGATATCATGTTCCGTGCGCAACACTAAAATATCGGGCTGAACCCCGGCTTCAAGTAAAAGTTTTACGGAATGTTGGGTGGGTTTGGTTTTTAATTCGCCTGTGGCGGCAAGGTACGGAACCAGGGTAAGGTGTATAACCATAGCTTTTGAGCCCAGTTCCCGTTTCAACTGCCTCACCGATTCAATATACGGAAGCGATTCGATATCGCCCACCGTTCCTCCTATTTCAGTAACTACAATGTCGTATTTTCCTTTTGAACCGAGAATTTTGATTCGGCGTTTGATTTCATCCGTAATATGCGGAATAATCTGCACGGTTTTTCCCAGGTAATCGCCATGGCGTTCCTTGCTGATAACCGACTGATAAATACGCCCGGTTGTTACATTGTTGGCCTGTGAAGTGGGCTCATTTAAAAACCGCTCGTAATGCCCCAAATCAAGATCGGTTTCCGCTCCATCTTCGGTTACATAACATTCACCATGCTCATAAGGATTGAGTGTACCCGGATCAACATTAATGTAAGGATCCAGTTTTTGAATGGTAACAGAATAACCACGTGATTGCAGCAACTTGGCCAACGACGATGCCAAAATACCTTTTCCTAAAGATGACGTTACACCACCGGTCACAAATATATACCTCGTATCAGCCACGCCAGAAATTTTTAGTTTTTAAAAGCCACAAAATTAATGAATAAAACGTATCTGAAAACTAAACCTCCTTTAAAATCCTTTTATACATTAAAAATATAACACCTAATGCAAGCCTTGCTTAACAATAATAAATCCGATTTCTTTTCAATAAAACGAAATGCATTGGATATCTACACAAAAAACGAGAATCTGGTAAGCTTACGGAAAGTGAATAAATATGCAAAAAAAATGTTGGTTTAAAATGAATAAATACTCAATAAATATACATAAATGGTTACATTTGTAACATGCAGCTTGATACAAATGTACAACACTATATATTTCAGCTATTTGTTGTTAATGTTAATGGTGTAAGAATACCTTTTAATTTCAGGTTTTTGTTCAGAAGGTTTGGTTTTTAAAGATTTTTTCAAGTGATAACTTACACTTTTTTTCTTTTCGGGTAGTCGAAATTCAATACGGAACCGTTGTCTGGTTTTTACCCTTACTCCTTTATTACTGACAGCCCCGTAATGAATATTATTAATCAATCTGGCAGCTTCTTCGTCACAACCAAATCCAATTCCTTTTTCCACTACAACTTCGCTAATTTGGCCATTATCATCAATCCGTGCATTCAGATGAACAACTCCCTCAACTCCTTTTTCCAGTGCTTCTCCGGGATAAACCAGATTTTTTTTCACATATTCTTTGAAAGCAGTTTTTCCTCCAGGGAATTCCGGTCGTTTCAGAAATTTTTTTGTAGAATGTTTCATTGACATTTTTTGCAAAGGAACGAAATGTAATCTAAAGAAAAAAGAAAAGCTGCTTACACACAGGCAAACAGCTTTGATATAATAAAATAAAAACTTCTAATTAAACTCTTTTTTCAACTGTTCAACCCAGTTTTTTACCCGGTTTGCAGTCATTCGCGCCTGGTTTTCCTGGTCAAGT
>JAHYIT010000166.1 GCA_019429205.1 Mariniphaga sp.
GTGCTCTTCCGATCTATAACCTTGTCGCGTTCATTTTTTGGCCATCCACCGGAATCCATATCGGCAAAAACATAGCCAAATGAACCGGTATGGGTGGCAACATTAACAAAAACAGTTTGCGACAGTAAAACTTTAATATCCGTATCTTCCCAATCCAGTATCCAATTGTCGAGGAACTTCATTTGCCTTTCGCCCAATAGTTCCAGACCGGGTTTATTCATAAAAGAAACATCATCCCGGGGCTCAACTAAAAGATCATGTCTTCCGTCCCAATCCGATACTGCCTCGGGTGCGGTTTTAAAAATCCGGTCGCTTATAATGGCAAAACTTATTCGTCCGTAAGTGAGATCTGTGTACCACACGCTCATTCCCCGTTTAATGGGTGTCGGGTCATACGGATCGGGCAATTGACCACACTGGGTTTGGTTAACCACATTAACCATTTCAACCGATTGACGAAATCCCGGACTGTCACTGGTGCCTCTTCCTTCGGGCATGTCTTCTCCCCCTTCGCCCCAAAGGTTTCCGTGATAAACATCGTGATCATCGGGAGTGCAGATGGTGGGGACATCGCGCATCAAGTCGCCAAACGCCCAGCCAAACATGTAGTATTTACCGAGGTAATTCAAAATGGAAACATCCACGGGTTCCCGCTTTATATCGTAGCCTCCGTTGGGTTCGTACACCTGGTCGCCCGAGAAATAGAGAATGTCCGGTTCCTGTTTGGTCAGGTTTTCCACCAGCGGAGAGTAAGGAAACCCCGATGTGTACTGACAGGTGAGGCCGCCAAATCTCAGCGGGCGGTCAACCGGGTCTTTGCGGATGGTTCCTGCATAGTATTCCGGAGTTTCTGTTCCGTCTTTCCCCTTTTCAATGTATTCTACCCGGTATTCCACATCTTTGGTTGAATCCCAGTTCTCCATTTTAAAAACGGCAGTGCGCGAATCGGATTCAATCTGTTTTGTGGCAACAGTATTCCAGGCTCCGTTTTCCTTTAACTGCAGGCTCACATTCTGGTTGTCGTTTTCACCGATTGGCGGCAGCAAAGCCATCATTTTTACAGTTCCTTTGCTCATAGTGTGCATGGTCCACAACACCGGACCAAATGCATTCTCCGGCTGCGTGGTTACTTTTGAGCCAGACAGTTTCAATTCATCAAAACTGAAAAGTGAATTGCCCGGTTTTTCGTTTCCGCCCAAAATGATGTTGTTGGCCACAGCAACCAATCCCTGAATAGCTTCCACATCCAGTGAAAGCTCATCGGGACTTTTACCGTTTTTATCGGCAACTTTCATTTTTAGGTTGTTATTATTCCCAGAAACGGTAATGGAAACTTCAGAAAAATCGAAATCTTCCGGTAATTCAGCCCGTTTGTCGTTTAAAAAGGCAAAACCCTGCAGGCTGACACCGGCATTCACTCCTTTGCCGAAATAGCACAAGGCCCGCACATCCGGGTCTTCTTCGTCATACAAACCCACCAATAGCCCGGCAGAACCGGGAACGTTCCCTTCTTCTTTCAGACTGATTTTTACCGAAGTTTCAAAATTTCCTGCTCCGGGTGAAAGAACCCGGGTGAGCAGGTTTACTCTCGACTGGGGAACTGTTCCCACGCAGTGAAGCTGGCCATCTTCCACTTTCCAGTCTTCCAGCGGAATGGACCAGAAATCCTTTCCCACCCAGATTCGATCGTGGGTATTGTCGAAGTTTGCAGAAAATTCTGTTTTTTTTGTACAGGAAGTGAATGCTGCCAAAAAAATGAAGATGATTAGCGTTGAACGTTTCATGATTATTTTTTTTGATAAAAATTAAAATTATAAAATCCTTTTTATTTGCGGTTAGTAATTCTCAAGGTCTTAATAAAATGACGAATTATCTTTGCGAATTACTTAAAAAAACTGAGGTCCCATTCATCCAGCCATTGCAAAAACGGCAATCCGTTTTCATCGAACTGAACCGGCAGCCAAACGTATCGTCCGTTAACAGTGAGATATGCGTTGTACTGTTCTCTTCGGAAGAATAGATGTGATAAGCTTTACCGTCGTCATCTACAAAAAGAGTCATTTCACGGGCCATCTGACCTTTATGCCAAATGATTTCAAAATAAACTTTTGTGTTATCATATAAAAAATATTTTGATGGTTTTATACTAAATCGATATTTTCTCCGGATTACTTCCTGTTTTTGCTTTTACTCCTGAGTGTTCTTTTCGGCTTTCACCCTCACCAAGTACAATCTTGAAAATTCCATCATCAAAGAGTGCAGGTTGTACGGATGTTCCTTTTATACGAAAAATCTGTTCCAGTTCTCCGGTTTTTTCGTTCCAAATTTGAAGCAACTGGTTGGGCTTATCTGTTACAATTTCAGGTAAAATGTACTTTGCGCCTTTCCCCAGGTTATCAAACTGCGAAATTTGTTTCGGCCATCCCGGAAACTGGTCGCGCACCGGGTTGGGATTTTCCACATCGGCCAGGAACCGCCAGGAATCAATATCGATGGTTCGTTCTTTTTGGTCGAAGGTAACAAATCCAAATCCTGAAACTCTGATTTGTGCATTGTTGTACCGGCTATCCCTGTCAACCGTAATTTTGCCCGGATTGCCCACCGCATACACATAGTTTTTATTCCCGAATGAATCTTCGTGTTTGCCCGTGTTCGGATACCCGTGTTCGGGTCGGTCAACCACCGGAATGTCCAATTCATCGGGGAGAAACCAGCGCATGTAGAAGTTGCAAATTGCCGGTGTATTGAAACTCCAGCCGGCGTCTCGATAATCATCAAGTCCGTATTGCACTAAGGTGGAAAGGTGCTGGTCGCCGTTGATGTGGAAGGCAGCCACTTTGCGCATCAGCCGAATAACTTTGTCGCGTCCCGATTTTGGCCAGCCGCCTGAGTCGAGGTCGCCGTAGAGATAATTGTCTATGCTGCCGTGGTGGGTTGCCACATTGGCAAAAACAGTTTGCGAAAGCAGCACTTTCATATCGGCGTCTTCCCAGTCCGTAATCCAGTCGTTCAGAAATTTGGTTTGCCGTTCGCCAATCATTTCCACCCCCGGTTTGTCGAGGAATGATAAATCATCATACGGTTCCTGCATGTGGTCGTGACGGCCTTCCCATTTTGATACCGCCTCGGGTGCGGTTTTAAAAATCCGGTCGCTGATAATGGCAAAACTTACGCGCCCGTAAGTGAGATCGGTGTACCACACGCTCATGCCGCGTTTTGCGGGAGTGGGGTCATACGGATCAGGCAATTGTCCGCACTGGGTTTGATTTACTACATTCACCATTTCAACCGACTGGCGAAAACCCGGACTGTCACTGGTGTTTCTTCCTTCGGGCATGTCCTCTCCGGCCTCGCCCCAAAGGTTTCCGTGGAATACGTCATGATCGTCGGGTGTGCAAATGGTGGGCACATCGCGCATTAAATCGCCGAAAGCCCATCCAAACATGTAATATTTTCCGAGGTAGTTCAAAATGGAAACGTCAACAGGTTCCCGCTTAATCTGGTATCCTCCGTTGGGCTCGTACACCTGGTCGCCCGAAAAATAGAGGATGTCCGGTTCCAGTTGGGTCAGGTTTTTAACTAGTGGAGTGTAAGGAAAACCTGTTGTATATTGGCAGGTGAGGCCGCCAAATCTCAGCGGGCGGTCCACCGGGTCTTTGCGGATAGTTCCGGCATAATAATCCGGAGTTTCCATTCCGTCTTTTCCTTTTTCTATGTATTCCACGCGGTATTCCATATTTTTAGTGGCATCCCAGTTCTCCATTTTAAAAACGGCCGTGCGCGAATCAGGTTCGATGGTTTTGGTAGCAACGGTTTTCCAGTCTCCGTTTTCCCTTAACTGCAGGCTCACCTCCTGGTTATCATTTTCCCCGATGGGCGGCAGCAATGCCATCATTTTCACGGTGTTTTTGCTGAGTGTGTGCATCGTCCATAGTACCGGGCCAAATGCATTTTCTGGTTGCGCGGTTACTTTTGAACCCGAAAGTTTCAACTCATCAAAACTGAACAGTGAATTGCCCGGTTTTTCGTTTCCGCCTAAAATGATGTTGTTGGCCACAGCAACCAATCCCTGAATTCCTTCCACATTCAGGGAAAGTTCTTCGGGACTTTTACCGTTTTTATCGGCAACTTTCATTTTCAAGCTGTTATTATTCCCTGTAACGGTAATTTGAACTTCTGAAAAATCAAAATTTTCAGGTAAATCTGCCCGTTCATCATTCAGAAAGGCAAAACCCTGCAGGCTGATACCGGCCTGAACGCCTTTGCCGAAATAGCACAAGGCCCGCACGTCCGAATCTTCCTCGTTGTAAAGCCCAACCAAAAGCCCGGCAGAACCAGGAACATTCCCTTTGTCTCCAAGGCTGATTTTTACGGAAGCTTCAAAATTACCTGCATCTGGCGGCAGCACATGGGTAAGCAGGTTCACCCTCGACTGAGGTACAGTACCCACACAGTGGAGCTGGCCGTTTTCCACTTTCCAGTCTTCCAGCGGAATAGACCAGAAATCTTTACCTACCCATACTCGATCGTAGGTGTTATCGAAGTTGGCCGAGAACTCAGTTTTTTTGGTGCAGGATGCCAGGGATAAAAGGAATAATGCAATAACGGTTAATTGTGAAAGTTTCATGTTAATTGTTTTTTGGATAAAAATCAAAAATATAAAATCTTTGCTACTTACTGTCATTCAATATTAAAGACTTTTAAAGCGGCCCAATATTTTTGCTTTTTATTTAAAAAAACTGACGTCCCATTCATCGATCCATTGCAGAAACGGCAATCCGTTTTCATCGAACTGAACAGGCAGCCAAACGTAACGCCCGTCAATGGCGTTTTCAGGATTCCAGCGATCGGCCATAAAAATGAAGGCGTCTTTTTTCCCCTGAACCGGCAATATATAAGTGCTTTGCGAATCAAAAGTGGTTTCTTTTCCTTCTCCAACGCACGGATTGCCGAGCTCTGTCCATGGTCCGTAAATGTTGTCGGCAACTGCGAGGCGTGCTTCATTGGGCGCCCAGCCCGTACACCCTGAAGCAATGAAATAGTATTTCCCCTGATATTTGAAAATGGAAGGTGCCTCCATGTACCGGTTCGGGAAAATACGCACATATTCGCCTGAAAATGACAGATAATCGTCACTCAGTTTTGAAATATGCGTGGTGCTGTTTTCCTCCGAGGAATGAATGTGGTAGGCAGTGCCATTGTCATCCACAAACAAAGTCATATCGCGCGACATCTGTCCATTTTCAAAATCACGGCCCAGAATATTGACAGTATCCGGGTGAGCGGGCAAGCAGCCGGGACCTCCGCAATAGGAGGATTCTGTGGTCTCCGGAACAGGCTGTTTATGAATAGGACGAACATTCAGCGGCCAGTCTCCTTGATTTGGGTTAATACTGTGGATGTAGGTGTACGGACCGGTTACCTTGTCGGCAACCGCCAGCCCGGTTTTTGCTGCATCGTAACCCATCCCTTTTAGTTCGTGGTGAAACCACATGACAAACTGCTTGTTTTTCTTGTTGTAGATGACTTTGGGTCGTTCAATGATGCACCCTTCCACAATCGGACTTTCCGGGTCTTTACTCACCGGCAATGCAATTCCTTCGTCTTTCCATTCAGTCAGGTTTTGCGACGAATAGCAATGCACGCCAACCCACGCCTGATTTCCTTTTTTGCCCTCAATTTTGTGCTCGCCAAACCAGTAATACGTGCCTTCATGAAACAGCACTCCGCCACCGTGTGCATTGATGTGGACGCCGTTGTTGTCTGGCCAGAGTTCACCGGGTTTAATGGTTTGTGCTGTGTTTTTCCCGGTTGTTCCAAGCAGAAAAAACGGTATTAAAAAGAGTAAATTAAGTTTCATTTTATTTCTATTATTTTAATTCCAGTTGTTCAATATTCTGAAATTCCTTTCCTCGAATTTTTTGAAAGGTTTCAATCATCTCCTGCAATTTTTCAGGTTCCGATTGAGCCAGGTTTTCCTGTTGACTAATGTCGTTCTTCAAATTATACAAAAGGAATTCACCGGAATTGCCCAGTTCGATGTTTACCATTTCATTTTTTGCCGGGCCGCTGTAAGGCGGAATCATTGCCCAGTCGCCTTTGCGTAAAGCTGTTCTGGTAGTGGCCTCAACGATGAGTTCTTCGCGGCCCTGGATGCTTTTCCCCATAAACACATTCAGCAGTTCTTCGCTGTCGGGCACCCGTTTATCACTGCCAACCAGTTTGGCCAGTGATGAGAACAAATCGAGTTGCGACACCATGGCGTCGGAGACGGAGGGTTCGATTTTTCCTTTCCAGTAGGTGATAAAAGGTACGCGGGTGCCAGCTTCAAAGAGGCTGTATTTGCCCCCACGAAGCGGTCCCCACGGTTTGTGGTCGCCCAGTTTTTCAACCGCATCGTCGTAATATCCGTCGTTTAACACCGGACCGTTATCGCTGGTAAAAATAATCAGCGTATTTTGGAGCAGTCCTTCTTGTTCCAGCGTTTTTACCAGTTCACCCACGCACCAGTCGGCTTCCACAATCACATCGCCCCGGGGGCCCATTCCCGATGAGCCCACAAAACGTTGATGAGGAGTGCGCGGCACGTGCGGTTGTTGCAATGCGTAATACAGGAAGAATGGATTGTTTTTTTGCTCCCTGATGTATTGCTGTGCCAATTCCAGAAATTCATCGGCCATGTCCTCATCTACCCATAGTGCAGATTTGCCCCCTTTTTGGTAGCCGATTCTTGGAATGCCGTTGTGGATGGAACTGTTATGGCCGTGGTGCCACATCATTTTGCACAATTCCGGGTTGTCGAGGCCGGTTGGTTCTCCTTCAAAATTTTCCTGATAGCTCACCAGCAGCGGGTCATCCGGTTCAAGTCCGACCACGTAGCCGTTTTCGAGGTAAACCGTTGGGGTGCGGTCCTGGGTGGCTGCCATAATGAAGGAGTAATCGAAACCGACCTCATTTGGCCCGGGTGAAACACGCTGGTTCCAGTCCACATTTCCTAATCCCAAGCCCAAGTGCCATTTGCCCACAATACCAGTATGATAACCCTGTTCTTTCAGCATTTTCGGAATGGTTATTTTGGTTGTGTCGATAATCAGCGGCGCTGAACCGGGCAGAATCCTGGCGCTTTCGTTTTTCCAGGAATATTCGCCCGTTAAAAGGGCATACCGGCTTGGCGTGCAGGTGGCCGATGAGGCGTAACCTGTTGTAAAGCGAACTCCGCCTTCCGCGAGTTTGTCGATGTTTGGTGTTTTAAGTTCGGTAGCTCCGTAGGCACCCACATCGCCATAACCCTGGTCGTCGGTGTAAATTACTACAATGTTGGGTTTTTGCGGCTCTTCCTGTTTCGGCTGATTTTGACAAGCTGCGAAAACCATAAGGGAAGCCGGGAGAAGGATGGTTGATTTATTCATGGTGTATTGTTATTATTTTGAAACTAAAATAAATATTCACTCTTCAGGAAGCCTGAAATCTTTTTATCGAGAGTCCACAATTTAGAATTGGAAGCAATGGTGGCAGTTATGATACAAGCATCAATAAGTCCAATCCCTTTGCTTATTAATTTCTCTTTTTGCGAATATTCTCCGGCCAGAATGCAAAGATGACTTATTTCTACTTTTGGTGTCAGTTCATAATAAGCCTTTAACATTTCTACTTCTCTTTTACTACGCGCGCCTTGCAAAAGTTCGGCAAATATTAGTCCGATGGTTGTGATCTCCCCTTTTTCTATCAGTTGCTGGCAAGTATCAAAATAATTAACATTCCCTTTAAAATACTCAATCCATATTGAAGTGTCCAATATAATACTCATGACTCTCTGTTGAGATTCCGAATTTGATCAGCAGTGTATTTAAACCTCATAGGTTGATTTTTTATCAGGTTATTCAAATTTTTCAGTTTTTGTAACCTGATATATTCATTCAATGCTATTTTCAGTGTGTCTGTCACAGTAGATGCCTTAGAATATTTCATCGCATCTTTGATTGTTTTGTCATCGATTATCGCTGTAACTTTCATCGCTTAAAATTTTTAATACGATGCAATATACGATGTTTTATCGTATTGTCAAAATTCTGTTTCTGCGTCTCTACAATCAATATGAGAACTCTTTTTTATTTTCCTGCATATTCCGGATTCAGTTTTGTTGGAACCGGCGCATGGATTTCGGTTCGCCAGGTTTCCAGTTTGTTTAGCAATTCATTGCGCTTTGCCGGATTCGATTCGGCAAGGTTGTTCTTTTCACTGTTTCGTAATATTCCGACCCCATAAATTCCACATCGCGCCAGCCCATATCGTCTATGTTGATGAGAAGAATGTTGGGTGGTTGAGGTTTTGTTTTAACCTTTTGATTATTTTGACATGCGGTTAAAACCAACATGGGAAAAAGCAGAGGAAGAATTGTTTTGTTCATATTCATACTGTTTTTTACTTCTCATCCAGTTTCCGTTTAGTCAGGTTTCGCACATAGCCATTTTCGTCCTCAGAAAGATGATTTAATATTTGTGCGATTTGTTCATTTTCATGGATATGTTCGGGAGTAACCAGCCTTAAAATTAAATTGTAAGTACCAACACCAATTTTCTGACCTGCAAATAGTTTCAAAAGATCTGCAACAGCATTTTGATGAATGTCGCCAAACCCGATAAATTTCCACAGGATTTCATATTTGAGGCTCATGTCTGTATTTGCATCTTCCATTAGCTGAACAAGTTGGAGTTGTATTTTGGTGTCTGCCAGTAATTCGGGCCGGAAATAGGTCAATGCCTGATTGGCCAATGCGGGATTTTCCGAGCTGATGTACTCCATGATTTTCGGATAAAATGCGGCATGGTATTCCGGATGGTTTTCAACACTTTTTATGGCCCACGAAATGTATTCCGGTTTTTTACTTTCGAACATTTTTGAAAGGAAATCTTTGTTGAGGTAATCTTCCAGTACCTTAAATATTTCGGTTTGAACCGGGCCGTAAACCGTGTGCCACAATGTATGACAAGTGTAAACCGCATCTTGTACAACCACTTCGGCCAGTGCAGGTTGGGTGGCTGCGGTATATCCATCCAC
>JAHYIT010000167.1 GCA_019429205.1 Mariniphaga sp.
GGCTGTGCGTAGCCCCGGGTCGCCCATTCTTTTAAAGCACCCGGGGCGGCGACGAAGAAGCGAGGACGCGAGGACGCGAACCGGCGAGGAACCGAAAATAAAAAGCCGAGTAGCACGAACTCCCCCTTTAGAGGGGCGGCGTGTCCGCTTACCAGCGGAGGGGAGGTTTTTGGCATAAAGCATTTCACTTCGTCCTGCGAAGCGGGACCGCCCAAAAATAGCCCCGGGTCGCCCATTTTTAAAGCACCCGGGGCGGCGACGAAGAAGCGAGGAAGCGAACCGGCGAGGAAGCGAGGAAGCGAAAATGAGCAGATGAGCAGATTTTTTTCTGATGACTGACCACTGACGACTTTAATTAAAAATCTGCGCAAATCCGCGTTGCCCGAAGGGCATCCGTTAAACTTGTGCTGAGCTTGTCGAAGTATCCGCGTTCCATTTACAAAGCCCCCCGCAAAAATTAACAAAAAAATCATAAAAAACCCTTGGTCAGTCCACAAGCTTTTTATAATTTAGTCCTCTATGCTAAACAGGTATCTGCGATGATGGGCTAAAACCTGCGCCAGTGAACGCTTTGGTTATGCCCGGTGTTTTTGATCCATTTTGTGATACCTGTTTTTGCTATTGGAAAACAAAAAGCGGGGGCTTATGCGAATTTTTACTTTTTGGGTTTTATTCTCGGCTGTTCTTTTTTTGCAAAATGCCACCGCCCAGGCTCCGGCAGGCTATTACAGCAGCGCCAGCGGGCTGTCGGGCGAAGCGCTCAAAACGGCCCTCCACCAAATCATTAATGACCATACGGTAGTTTCCTATTCCTCCATCTGGACCCACTTCCAGACCACCGACGCCAAACCCAACGGCAAGGTTTGGGACATGTACAGCGACCTGCCCGGCAACCCGCCCTACGAATATACCTTCGCAACCGACCAGTGTGCATTGACCTCGGTGGAAAACGAGGGCGATTGCTACAACCGCGAGCACGCCTTCCCGCGAAGCTGGTACGGCGAGGGAAGCAACGAAGACCCGCCCATGTTTTCCGACCTGCACCATGTGTATCCCACCGATGCATGGGTAAATGAGCTCAGGAACTATTACCCCTTTGGCGTGGTAAGCAGCCCAACCACCACAACACAAAATGGAAGCAAGCTGGGGCCCAACACCACGAACGGATATAGCGGCACCGTGTTCGAGCCCATCGACGACTACAAGGGCGACTTTGCCCGCACCATGTTTTACATGGCCACCCGCTACCAGGACCTGCTGCAGGGTTGGTTCGCAAACTCAAGCTTTGGCAGCCTGGTGCTCGACGGCAGCAGCCATCCCGGCCTGAAGGAGTGGTATCTCGACCTGATGATACAATGGCACCTGCAAGACCCCGTAAGCCAAAAAGAAATCGACCGCAACAACGCCGTGTATGCCATACAGGGAAACCGCAATCCCTTTATTGACCAGCCCGAATACGTAAATTATATCTGGGGCAGCGGCCTGGCCGGCGAGCCGATGTATCACGTGCAAGGCTTCTCGGCCAACACCATTACACTTACGTGGAATGATGCCACCGGCGCCGTGCTGCCCGATGGCTACCTGCTGCGCATGAGCGAAACGGGCTTCGAAGCCATTGCCGACCCCGTGGACGGCACCCCCGTAAGCAACGACTTCTACAACCAGAACGTCCCCTACGGAAAACAAACCGCCACCTTTGGGCGGCTCAACCCCGGGCAGGTTTATTACTTCAAAATTTTCAGCTACAAGGGAAGCGGCACCGCCATCGACTACAAAACCGACGGCCCCGTGCCCCAAACCAACATACAAGCCAATTAATAAATAACGTGTTGTGCGATTAAACCGCCAAAGCATATTTGAGGTGATTTAACGGTTTGTTATTTAAGAAATTGACATACTGCAATAATGTTACAGCAGTGATTTTACAAAGTAAACGAATTGCCAATCCAGCTCTTGTTTTTGCGTAATTGCGTTTAAGCATTAATTGGTCACACAATTGAGCAAACAAAGTTTCGATTCGTTTACGAGCTCTTTTGAGAATAATTGGAAAACGTTCTTTGTTATGTTGATTGGATCTTTTGGGTGTTTCAAGGCGGATATTGTTTGAGGTAAACAAATCCAATTGATAGGGTAATGATACATAACCTTTATCTGCGATCAGGGTGCAATTATTTAAATCAGAGTGTTTTACCTCATTAAGAAAATGAATATCATGTACGCTGGCCTTAGTCATTTCCATAGAGGAAAACACCCCATTGACTGAAGTGACCAGGTGGAGCTTGTATGGGTAGGCAATCTTTTTATTCACGTTTTGCGAAGTAATATTTCAATCCTATTTGTAATTGAAAGGAATTAACGCTAACGCTTGTCGCATTTACCGTTTCTGCGGTAGAATAATGGGTTATTGTCTCATAATATAATGGGTTGAAGTTTGCTAAATAGCTCCCTTTTATGTATATATCTGCTTTCTTTTTGAAGCGGTAACCTGCGGATAAACCAGTTTCGATTCCAAAATTCATCTTTGATGTTACATAACCATAAGCTCTTGTTGAATCAGAAGAAGAAGGAATGAAAGAAGGATCATTTGGGAAAGGAGATACATTCTCACCCCAACCCATTGTTGGTTGGTTCTCCGAATAATCACGACAAATAATTGTATTAAATGAAATCTCTGGTTTTAAAAAAAACTTGTCATTTGAAGAAGTAAATTCTTTGCCCAAACGAATGGGAATCATCCAACTTTCTGCACCACTTCCCATTGAACTTGATTTACTTGGGATTCCTGAATTATAGTCATAGACAACAAATGGATGAGTTGAATAATATCCATAAAATCCAATCTCAAGATTGTAACTGTTGTATTTATAACCAAGATAACCACCAAAAACACCACCAATAGAAGACTGTGTTAATGAATAACCTTTACTGTTTATATAGTGGTATTTGTCAAATAGTCCACCATTCTCATATCCAATGTAGAATCCTTCTTGAGCTAAACATGTTAGCGATAGCAGAGAAGTTGTCAAGATTACAAATAATTTTCTCATGTTTGAATTTTGGTAGTTTATAATCACTCTTAAACTCAATTTTATTGGAAATATTGTCTTTTTCTTTTTGCTTACCCATAACGGTCCTGCTATACCTGCATGTTGCGGATTACGGGCTGCTAAACTATCCCCCGATACAGAAGATAACGCGAAGCAGAAACCCCGAAACCTGCACTGCACCCGCAATTGCCAGGTATAGCATGTTGGCACACGTACTTTGCTTATATACAATTACTTAGGTTTGGATATTGTTTTTCAATTTCATTAATTTTTCTAATGCTTCATTATCCAGAATATTTACAATTGAGTTATCAACCACAATATCAGTATCAATCTCTGTAAGCCAATTGACTTTTAACATCCTGTCTATTTCCAACATGCCAGTGACTTCGCAATGTATTATCTCCGTATGTTTTAGTTGGTTTTTTGCACTTTTAATTTCTTTGCGGTATTTTGGTGCATATGCTTTTTTATCAACCTTTAAGAGAGCTCTGTATTTTCCTTCCACTAATAAATCAATTGTTGTATTATCATCGTGTCGAATGACAGTTGCCCAAGTAGTCTGACCAATTAACTTCTGTGGTCTTCCAATTTCCCAATCTACCTTTTCTCTATCATTGCAGAATAATATCTGTCCTTTTTTGTTAGGTTTATGGTAAATCGTTTGTATTTCTTGACCTAATTTATAATCTTCTAAGTTCTCGCTATCTGCAAGCTGCGTTTTATGCAGCAAACCTACCATTGAACCGCACTTCCAATCAAAATGGTAACCAATATCAATGAATAAACCATAATCTGCTGTTTTAATAATCAGACCTTTGTATTCTTCTCCAATTGTTAGTTCAGCATTTTTAAATTGAGGAAAATCTCCATTTAAAACTATTGCAATAGGGTCTTTGTCAATTCTATGGATTTTGCATAAAAACTTCTCACCTATCAGTTTGGGAGCAATTGCTTTCCAAAAATCAATATCATTATATTTCCATGGCATATAATAAAAGGAAACATATGAAAATAATCCTTTAACTTTTGTCAGAAATCCAGAATCCTTTACTCCAACAATCGTAAAAGGTATAGTATCGTTGTTACTCTTATGATTTTCAATTTCATCAAGACGTTCAGAAATCCAATCAACTTTGTCAGATTTCCCAAATTTGTTTCTAAATCTATTTATTATCGAATCAAAATTCATCTGCTATTATTTTGCAGGTGTGTGTTTTAGTATGTGCCCTAACTCGTTTATATACACAAATATATACTACTTTTTTAATTTACGCTGTTTATTTGGGAATTTAATCGTTAAAGTAAAGGGTGTTGTCTGATTTTTGACTCAGGGTAGCTACTCTTTGCGCTGCCTGAAGGATTCATGCATCATAAATTTTAAAAATTCAGCATCTCCTTCAAACGTGAATAGCCTGCTTTGCTCACAGATACTTTCAGACCATTGTGCAAAATAGCGATATATGCATCTTTTGAGTAAGGTTCAATGCGGCTGATGGCAGATATTTTTACTACGAAGGAGCGGTGCACCCTCAGAAATTCTGCAGGATCGAGTTTCTCTTCGTAAAATTTAAGGGTTTGTTTTTTTACCCACTGATCGGCTGCGGTATGCACGATTACATAATCATCGCTGGCCTCCAGACACAGCAGATCATCGCAATATACTACCTGAATATTACTTCCTGAGCGGATTACAATTCGATCAAGATATTTTCCGCCACCCAGGGCCTGGTCTACCATGCTGTTAAGATCATCAGCCGGGCTTTTTTTATCTTTCAGTTGTTCAAGGGCTTTAGTTACAGCTTTCTGAAACCTTTCGCGATTGAGGGGCTTCAGCAGGTAATCGCAGGTATTGTATTCAAAGGATCTGATGGCAAATTCATCAAATGCGGTGGTAAATATGATCAGGGGCATATCTTCTCCCCTGAGCAGCTCCAGCATTTCGAAACCGTTGATGCGTGGCATCTGCACATCCAGGAAAATCAGGTCGGGCTTCAACTCCATGATCCTGCGGGCACCTTCAAAGCCATCGGTGCACTCTTCGAGCACTTCAATCCCGGGAAATTCCTTTAAAAATTCCTGCAGCAGCCTTCTTGCCGGGGCTTCATCTTCTACGATAAGTGTTTTAATCCTGGTGTTCATATACATAAACTTATGGGTAACCCTGTCTTTTCATCCTACAGGAATTCTCATGACCACAGTGAATATTCCGTCTTTTGCCCCGGTGCTGATCAGGTCTGACCTGCCATAAATTATCCGGAGGCGGTTGCGTACATTCTCAAGCCCCACCCCTTCACCTTTAAAGCGATGAAAGCCTGCATCGAAAGTATTCACGACCTTTAACTCCAGTATCCCCTCCTTCATACTGGAAATAACCTTAACCGGTCCGGGTTCCGGACTCTGCTGCACACCATGTTTTACAGCATTTTCAACCAGCGGCTGTAAAATCATTACGGGCAACTTATAAGCCATGTGCTGCTCATCAACCCGAAATTCCCATGTCAGTTTCTCTTCAAATCTTACCTTTTCAATCTGAAGGTACAAGGAAATGTTGCTGAGTTCATCTTTAAGATGCGCCATCTGCATGGCATCCTGGCGAAGAGCAATACGCAGAAAATCCGACAACAGGGCTGTCATTTCCCTGGCCTTTTCGGGGCTGTACATGGTAAGTGAACTGATGGAATTCAAAGTATTATAAATAAAATGCGGATTGAGCTGGTTTTTCAGAGCCTGCAATTCGGTTTTTCTGATCAGTTCGCGCAGTTCACTTTCCCGTTCAATGGCTTCTTTAACAGATTCCTGATAGACAGCAAGAAAAAATGAAAGATACACCATTCCGGCCAGAAATAATCCTGCAATAAATCGTAAAGCTTGCGAAGCAAAAAGGAAATCAGAATACAAATGATAGTTGTAAAAAAGCTGGTCAAGGGTCCAGCGTGTAAAAAACAACCATACCCCAACGATAAGTAATCCTGCAAAAACACTGTTGCGAATGCTTATTAAGGAGGTAAGCGATTCAGTTCGGGCAAATTTTACCACAAAATACAGGCTAAGCAACATGGCACACAGCACGAATACAGAAACCACTGCATCTGCCGCAGCAAAACCGGCTGGAATGTCGTACCGGAAATGAATCAATGCAAACCAAACCAGCGAAACTACCGTGGCAAATACCAGGTAGTTTCGCAGGAAAATGGTATTGAAAACAATGTTTTTTTGCATAACCGTGGATGTGCGTTCAGGGTTTTATTTGCTAAAATAAACGGTTTATTTTATTTCACCGCCACCAAACAGTACCAGGCCTTTAATATAGAGCACCTTTTCGGGATTATCAAAAACAGTTTTTTTATCAAGGAAGCGTTCATCAGAAAAACCACCAAAAATTGCCGTTACATCCACTTTTACCACCCAGTCTTCGGGCACTCTTATGGAAGTGCCACCAAAAATACAGAGCAAGTCGATGGCATTAACGCCGGGGGCCAGTTTGGCATGACGCAGGTCGATTTCACTGCCGCCAAAAATTGCGGTCATCTGCCCACCTTTAAAGTTCTGTGAGTTGTACTTCTTTTCGCCACCACCGAAAATATTGGTTTCGTTAATGAAGTCATGGATATCGGCACCTTCGGGTATGTTAAACTCTTTGGGCTTAAAGACCTGTTTCCGCATCAGGATGGAAACACCGGCAACGATGAGCACAAGGGGAATAACAAATCTTACCACCTCCCAGAATCGCATATCAAAAATTTCTCCGGCGATAAAGATAGAACCGATCAGAAATAATATGATACCGGTGGATTTTTTTTTCTCGGTAATAATAAAAAATATACCCAGAACCACCAGCAACATTTTCCATGAAAATACCCAAACCGGGAGCACCCATGGCAGCAGATCATAAAAGTGTAACATCAGAAAAATACCTGCCAGAAGCAGCAATATGCCCAGCATAATTCTTTTTTCTACAAAAGTTCTCATAATAATATGTTTTTGTGTGAATAATTTTATGTACGGGACAAAAGTATGATCATGGCACCCCCTGTTTCAACCTCAAATCGGTAAGTGGCTCGTCAGGGTCGGTAAATGGCCTTTTCTTCAGTTTCCAGAATCTTCCAGATCGCTGATGTGCAGATTGAGTGCCTTTACACTGATATTGATCTCCCATATGCTGATGGCCAGCGAAATGATGAGCATTACCAGGCCGATGCCAAAAATAATTTCTGCTGCCAGATTTTTTCCTACGTAGATCAGGAACATGCTGATAACACAAAAGAGCAGACTTCCCACACCATATATCTGCATGATCTTGATGAGATATACCCTTTTTCTAAGGTTCTCCAGTTGTCCGAAAAGAATTTGGGTGGGTTTTTCCTTATACTGGCCGTGAAGACTTCTTACCAGTTGCGCCAGGGTAAGAAAACGGTTGGTGTAGGCCAGCAGGATCAGGGAAATGGCCGAGAATAACAACGCCGGCGTGGTCAGGGTTAGGGTTAGTTGGGTCATGGTTGTTGGGTTTATGGATTAAATCTGTGAAAATCTGCGTTGCTTTGCATCTGCGTTATCTGCGTTCCAAAAATAAAATGTTTAACAAAACGACATGATTTATTATAAGATTTTTCAGGGATCTGTTATTTCATGACCTGCAATTTTTCAGTAAACACTCCCTGATCTGTCTGTACAATAACGATATATAACCCGCTGATCAAAGCTGCGATGTCCAGATTCAGAAGCTTTTTACCGCGGGCATCAAAAGACTGGATGATTTGTCCGTTCATAGCTGCAATATCAATGCGCTGCATGTTATGCAGTGCTTTAACGGTTACCCGATGGGATGACGGGTTGGGATAGACGACCAAAGCGGGTTTTCCCGACTGGGGCAGTTCTTCTTCCTGTTTATAAAATTCCACATACAAATGATGGTCTGATCGGATATTATTCAGATGGATCAACGCGATGCTGTCATTCAAAAATTCCAGGTTGTTATTAACTATGGCTCCGTCGAGCCATATATTTTCGATGCGATGGCGGGGTTCAGGGGTTATGGTAAAGCTTTGCGAGGAGCCCTCCCATGCCGGGATGTTTCCTTCGGGAACGATCCTGCCGTCAGCAGCTGCCTGCGAAAGAACTGTAAATGCATTCAACGATTTACCCGTAATACTGATATTATTGAACGTAACCCTGTCGCCGTTATCCTGAAACATATCAATGCCGTCAAACCTGAGTCTTACTTTGAAATCCCGATTATTTTTCGCACCCTGAACATCTGTAAAACTGATCTCAAATAACTGGTAAAAGTTTGCCAATAAGAGTTCGGTATTGTCAACATCATGGATTTTCCAGTTTTCTCCGGCATCGGTGCTGTAGTCAACAAGAATTTTTTCGACAGCCCCTTCGTCAACAGCTGCCAGTCGCATTACCGGATCAGAAAATCCCTCCGTTGAAACGTGAAATATGACAGCGTTTTCCCGGTCATCCATTCTGAAGGGTTGTTTGATCTGTACCCCCCGCATATTGGATTGCTCATAGGAAACTCCGTTATTGCCTTCGGGCAGGTAATTGATCGATGTGGGATGGTTGCGGCGTTCCATGGATGCCCGGCGCCAGTCGGGATGCCATTGATGAAAGGGATAACCTTCCAGTGAGCTGATATACTGTATTTCAGACGGGTTATTTACATGAAAATTTGATACCAGCTCTTCCAGAGGAGTATTATTGGGAATAGAAGTATCGAAAACCCAGTAATGCATAAGCACAGGCTCATCGATCTTCTCAAAAACGGCTTTAAGATACAGATCTGTATTTCGGTTGATTGTAATAACCTGATCGGTTAAATCGTCCATTCCTTCCCAGTGAGAAAAACGGTAACCTGCAGCAGGAATGGCTTCGATGGTAACAGGTACATCACCAAAATACATCCCTTTCCATGGCCAGGGATAGAGACCAACTCCGGGTGTTTCGGGCCGGATGTGAATGGTATTCACCCTGATATGCCCGGCCAGTTGATTGGATGCATCCAGGTTCAGCTCATAGATGCTTTCCAGATCAAAATATTGCTGAATTTGATTTC
>JAHYIT010000168.1 GCA_019429205.1 Mariniphaga sp.
CGATTCCAAATAAAGCAGAACAGTCTTGTCTTTCAGGTTTCCCAAAGACTCCAGCGGTTTTGAATTGTCTGTTTCTTCCGGAAGCAGTTCAACCAGTTCCAAAGGTTGGGTGGTCACCTTTTTCCCGATGGTTTTTACCCTTTGAAAAAACGGATAGGACGCGAATTTGTCTTCAAACTTCCGGTAATGTTTCAAAACAAGTTCCGCCAGTTCAATGGTTTTCACCCCACCAGCCGAAACCGGTTGCCTAAGGGTAATCAAGTCGCCATCGGTTGTAACGCCCACGCCCTGCGTGATGGTTATACTTTTTTCAGTAACATTTTTTAGTTTGAAACCGCAAACAGTTCCCACACCGTGAAGAAAAGCACGCGTCATCCGGTCCTGGTCTTCAAAATAGCTGATGAACCCGTTTAACTGGTCTTTCGTTAAAACCTGATCATCCACAAATGTATGGTACTGCGTAGTAATTTCGGTTAATTTTGCTGCCATAGCTTTTACAATTAAAGGTTTCCAATGTTAGTGCGGCCAAGAATTACCCTGCCTTCCAACTTATCATCTTCATCGTCGCAATCAATCAATCTTCCCGAGGGGTAAATCGAGTTGAGTTTATTCATTTTGTTTATCAATTGGGTTAATTTTTCTTCGTTCTGTTCCTGTTCGAGGTTGGTTTTTGATATCAGAAATTCACGGTAAGCATTTTCAAACTGAAGCATATCGTTTTTGTCATCGGGAACCTGGTTTTTGCGATGCCCAACCCAGCAAATGCGGGCCAGCACATGTGCCGGAAGTTCTTTACGTATCTGATTTTCGAGAAAATTTCGAAAATCAGAATCTGCGAAACGGTATGCCCAGCCGGGCAAAACCACGGTAACACGGAAAGAATAAGGATCAACCGGATTACAACCTTCGCAATCGCCTTCACAAACCGGCATAAATTGGGTTAAAGGAACCGAATCTGCTTTCACATCCGGGCGAAGCAGAATATGCTCTACCAGAAACATCCCTTCTTCGCTGAATACATAAATCATAAACCAGAGAAAATTCAACATGGCATTTTTCAGCTCTTCCGGCGAATCGTAATACAGGTATTGCCGGGCAATGACCCATTGGGCGCTGTTGGGATCGGCTTCGCGGTTAATTACATTAAAGGAAAATTTTCCGGTTTCCGAAAGCTGAACCTGAAAATTCCCGACGATGGTTTCATCCACAATTTCATCTTCCGTAAATACTTTTTCAACAGTTTCTTCGGTGGTTTCAATAATTTTTTCCACAGACAGATGCAGTTCTTTTTCAGCCAAACGGGTATTCGGATAGTTTTCGGTGGCAGTTAAAATAATTTCACCTGATTCGTTCCGGATTCGCCAGCGGTAAACTTTTTCACCTTCAGCATCCAGAAAATCATACATTTCCACGAATGATTCCGACAAATTTCTACGCTCATAATTTTTTATACCTGTCAACCTTGAAATTCGCTTTTGAACACCCGAAACATTTTCGGTATTCCACAAATTTTCATTGGGTTGCCTGAAATAATTGAACGCACTTCCGCGAGCCATGCTGGTTTGGTCGTAATCTTTCAGAAATTCCTGTTTTGTTTGCAGAATTACTTTTTCAGAATGAACCTCGTAAAGTTGTTTCATCAGAAATGCATAATCGCTGAACTTTTCTGCAAACCGGGCAATCAGGTGGTCCAGAATTTTGTTTTTACGTTCCACACGGTTATCAAGACCGGAAAATAACAGTTCTGTCAGCGCTTTGTTATCGTTTTCAGGGTATCCGTTAACAAGTTCCGAAAATCCTTTGATGTCTTTTACAGCCTGGGTGAAATACGTTTGTTTCAGGTTGTTGTCAACTGAAAGCACATCTTTCACTTTTCCCAGATGGGCAAAATAAGTAGCCAGCATCTGGTCGAAAAAGAGCAGATAACCTTTCAATTGTTTGGCCTGGGCTTTTCGGGCAGTTTCCATACGCGAGGGCAGTCCGTTGGGGCCAATTCCGTAAGTATCCGGAAAATCGTTTTGAATGGTTGTTGCTTCGCTTGTATTTAAAAATTCGCCGGCAGGAATTTCGGGTTCCATGTTAAACCGCGCCAGTTCCTGTTCGGCTTTGGCTGCCTTTTCCATTTCATTCAGGTAAATGTCCACTTTTTTGTGGTTTACATTTACCGGCAGCACGCTTTTGTAGTAACTATATGCGCTGTCGGGACAACGTACCGGTTTTTTACCCGGTTCCACGCAAATTACCCACGATTCGTCTTCATCGTCGGGTTTATGGCAATCTTTTATGGTAATATCTTTAATAACTTTTACTCCGTCAATGTTCATTATCAGATTCATAATATCCGATAAACGAACCTCGGTGCGGAGTTTTGCATTTTTAAGTTCCTGTTGTTCGATGAATCCGCTTTCCAAAACCGGACCGACAAAAATCTGATCGGAAGTATAACCTTTTTCAACCATCTGTTTCAGTGAATAAAACCTTAGCGACGGCGAAAAATAGTTGTCGATTGTACGCAAAACTTTGGCATGAACAAGTTCCTCGTCAGCCTCGGGATTCAGTTCAATGCTGGCACAGACTGCAATGGGGTGCGTTTTTACCTCCGAAATATCTACCAAGTCTTCGCAAAGGTTCCGATTAGCATGGTAGCGGGTTTTTATTTCTTCGTAAATGCGTTCTTTTTCAGTATTAATCGCAGTTTCATCCTGAAATTCAGCCGGATCGAAATCGTCAAAATCTACAACAACCGAATACAATCCCCGCAACTGAAATTCGGTTTTAAACGCAGAATCAATGTCTTTAAAATCGTCTGTATCGTATGAAAGACGATTGTTTTTGCAGTCCACAAAAACCGTTTTTTCATACGGTTTCAGCCAGCAGTTTTTCACCCCTTCAATATCAATGAACAATTTGCGGTAATCGGCTTCGGTAACCGGTTGCGACGGCAAAATTTGCACCGCCTTAAAAAACTGTTCGCCAATGGAAGGAACATTTTCATCTTCGGGCGCCAGAATGTTTTCCATCGGCATTTCCAGCCGGGCGCCCAAATCGGTTAGTGCATAAGCAAGCATTTCCAGGATGGTAATTCCGGGATCGTGTGTATTGTAATCGGTCCACAAATCGCTGGCCAGTTGTTCGATGTATTCCAGCCCTTTTTTCCTCAAAAATAAATAATCGAGGTCGTCGCCTGTGGCTACTTTTTTAGGAAGGGTAATATGTTTGCTTATTTCTGACATATTTCTTCAGTTTCAACGGTTTCTTTACAAGTTTCTGAGGCAAGTGTGAGATTATGCTGCCTTGCTGAAACGAGAATCGCTATGGGAGTTTCAGGGCTCACCAGGGTAAAAAGGTCCCCACCTTTTTTCATTTTTACATCCTCAACATAATCAACATATTGCAATTTCTCGATGTAATGAATTAGCGCACTTCGGTGCAGCGTAGTCCCAAACTCAATTTTGGCTGTTTCCTTAAACGCCCAGGGTGAAAGAAGCCGGGTAATATCTTCATTCAGTTTTTTCAGGTAAAAGCTTTCATCAAAACCCTTTCTGAATTTCACTTTCAACTCGACGGTAACTTCCTCGTATTCGGGGTTTGCAACCACGGCATCTACGTGCAGGGTGTTCCGTTCGTTAACAAAGGTCTGGATTTCGTTGAGCGTGGCTTTGCTCACCCTTGGCTGGTAAATATCGAATACGTTGTTGTTTTCGATGTCCGGAATTACAATAATCAAAACGTGGCCCGGAGCAAGAAACCGGGTTACTATTTCATTTTCACCATTTTCCTTTTGTTTTATGGTATATGAAGTGTGGTTCAGACATTTCGCCTTATAAATTTTCGGGAACTGCTGAAGAATGAGGTGCTCGTAATCCCAGATGGTAATTGCCCTGTTTTTGTGGCGTAACCGTTCACTTATGCGACGGTAATAAGCCGCATCCGACTCCTGCAGTTTTCCGCCAAACGAAGCATAAGGCTGGGACAAACCTTTTACAGTTGAAACGCGCTGAACCGGTTTTGAAATGGTTTCAGCTTCCAAACCATCCTGCAAATGCGACAATTCATTTCCATTATCGGAAAATTGAGCCATAACAGCTTGTGCATGAATGGCCATGGCTTTGCTTACTGCAAAGTATTTTTTATGAATTTTTGCTTTTACCCAAATTAAATCCGAAGCCAGCCGTGTGTTGTTTTTGTTCGCCACTTTTGGAATGGAAAACTTCACAATCCCCGATTTCAGAAAATTATCGGTTTCATTGGCAATCATAAAATCGCTGTCGAGCGGTTTCCAATGGTTTTGGCACAATACCGACCATTCCACTTTTTGCTTTCCGGTAAACGATTCGGCTTCGGGATTTTCACTCCCCTCAAGCACCTGAACCAATAACGAAACCGTTTGGGTGGGTTCTGCCTCGTCCAAACCAATATAAAGCTCTCCACCTTTGCAGTAATCCGGCAAAAGGAATGTTTTTTTCTCCTCATCTTCCAGAAAATCAAGCTGATTTTTCAGGTAGAGATGTTCTTCAGCCTGTCCGAAAGGATGTTCGTGAAAAAGTTTTATTTCATTCCGCTGAAAATCTTTTGCCGAAGAATTCAGATTCATTGATGCCGATGCCGTGTAATTCAGGCTGACGGACTCAATCATTGGCGTGTAGGGTTCGTTGGGAATCAATGCATCATCGTTATCACTTCCAAATGCAAGGGCGTAAATTCGCGGAAAAAGTTCATGATAAAACGACTGGTTCAGCGACATCCGCACCGGGCCGTTTTTGCCTGTTTCGTAATTAGTATTTTGAAGAGTGAATTCACAATTATAACCTTCACCAACTTTTGTAAACAGAACATGATTATCTATACCAACACCCCCCCATTTTGCTTTATGCTGAATTTCGATTTCCGCCGTAAAATCTGAGTCGGAATTGACAATTAAATTTTCAGGATTTGGGTTTAATATACCAAATTCCAATTTTTGTGTGATGTTTTGAATATCCTCTTTCCTAATTATTCTTTCTAAATAAGTTTCATCGCTTTTGGGTAAAAATATTCCGCCAAGAAATTTTGAAGAACTTGCTTTATAGAGGTAATCAGTCCGGTAGGCATAATACAAGTCCACAAAACTATCGGGTGTATTTTTCCAATCAATTTTCACATCGATTTTACCCCAGGCTTTTTCAAAAAGCTCGGAATAATGAATGTAGAAATTGGAGCTTTTTACCGGTCGTGTTCCAAACGGATAAAAAGGTTTTTCGGCATTCAATGTTCCAATGTCGCTTTCCAGTTCCAGGCTTTTCACTCCCTGTACATCCACATTTATTGAAAGGGTTTTAATTTCTTTTTCAATTAGTTGGCGGTATAATGAATGCCCGGCGGGTTCGCCTGTATTAATCAGCACACGGCAAACGGGCTGGTCTGTGTTAAAGTTTTCGCCATGAATCTCTGCATCATAAGCCACTACCGGTTCTTCGTCGCGCGGAAGCTTAAATGCCAGTTTTAGTCTTGTGGAGGATTCTGACAATCCGGAAGTAAAAATTTCTTCGTTATCTTCGTTTTCAACAGTTGATTCCACAACAAACGGCCCAAGCCAGCCTTTTTCGCCGGTACACCAAATTTCGAGGTTATTTGTAAGCTGGGCCATATTTACAGAGGCAACTGCATTCTGAAATTTTACATCCAATTGCACAAAACGTTCACCTTCCTGCAATTTTAAAACATGCGAAGAAACCGCAAATCCTAAACGGGCATCATCAAGTTCGGGATACTCTGCTTTTTTACCATTCTTTTCAACTTCGTAATACCCGAAAGGCCACCATTGGATATCCTCGTCGGGAAAATCTTCACCCTTACCATCGTAAGAATTTGCAATTTCCGCAGCTTTTATTTTACTGTTTTCAAGGTCGTTGTAAACGCTTTTTAATTGTGCGACTGCGGTTTTGTTGGCAATAAGTTCTGCTGTGGTTTTGTAAATCCGCTTTTGCCCGTTGGCATCTTTACCACCGTCCAGTTCGGTTTCAACACCTATTTTTGCTTCTGTAACCTTTTTAGCCAGTTCAAAAAGAATATGAACTTTGTCGGGTGTGGCCGGGAGTTTTTCAATTTTCAGAATTTCGCGGTAATAAAAATCGAGGTGGCGTTTGGTGAGCTGGTTAAACCGTTTTTTGGAAAATTCAAGCAGCCACACAAAACAGATGAATAAAGCTAAGTGAGGTGTAATATTTTTTTCACCCCCAACACGTTTCAGAAAATCTTCGAGTTCGGTTTCATTTTTGAAAAAGAACTCCCAGTTTCCTGTTGGTTCTTCAAAATCGAGGTTACTGAAGTAATTCACATGCCCTGCAAACCGATAAGCAAACTGCATCCACTCTTTCAGTCTGAAATCATTCAGTTTAACGGAAGCGGGATCCAGTGCCTGGATAAACCGTTTGTTTTGGTCGCTCCCTTCACGGGTTAGTGCTATGTCTTTTCCACAATTAGCCATAAATCTTTTTTTTCTTTCTAACAAGGGGTTGTGCCAAAGGCATCCATCCGGGCAACCCCTTGTTAAATTTCACTCCCTTCTTCTTTATAAAATGGAAAAACCATGTTCATTCTCGAATTGGTTGTTCGGATGATGTAATCGATATTTATGAGTAAAACGCCGTTCAGTTCATCTGTAGGATCGATATCAATTTTTTTCACATCAATGCGTGGTTCGTGATACAGGATGGCGGTTTTAATCAGGTCGATTACATACGTTTTCAGCGTCAGGTTCAGCGGACTGAATAGCAGTTCTTCCAGTTTGCAGCCGTAGCCGGGTACCATAATCCGCTCGCCCAGCCGTGTTGACAGCAGGATTTGCAGGCTGCTTTTTATATCCACCTCGTCTTCCAGCATTTTCACCGCCCGGCTTTCTTTGTTGAACTCCGGAGGAAAACTCCAGCCCCTTCCCAGAAATGACTGATTCTCATTCATAATTAATTGATTTGAACTATTGAACCTTTCACCACTGCAATTGCGCTGGTTGAAACCTCAGCCCCCGCAGAACCTTCGGCTTTAAACTGAGCGCCGGCTTTCAATTCCATGTTGGTACCACTTTCTACTTTCATATCCGTTGATGATTTATAACTGATTTCAGTTGCGCTTTCAATACTAATTCCATTGGAATCCATCTGAATGAAATTGCCATTTTCATCTTCCAGCTTAATTCCCCCGTCGGTGTCGCTGATTACCAACTTATTTCCGTTTGGCGTTTCCACCGTTACACTCACTTCATCATCATTGAAAATGAACTTCATTTCGCTGCGGGTGACAAAACCTTTTTCGTGGTTGTCGTCGGCTGCTGTGAGAGGAGCCGGTTTGGCGCTGCTGTTCATCATTCCTAAAATCACTGCATCGTTGGGATTATCATTAATAAATCCCACAATCACCTCATCATCAATTTCGGGCCTGAAAAAAGATCCACGGTTTTCTCCGGCATCGAGAGTAGCCACGCGTGCCCATGTTCCTTCACCCTGGCTGTCAACCACAGGAAGCCGCACCAAAATACGGTCTTCGCCGTCAGGGTCGTTTTCCAGTTGGGTAACAATACCAATTTGCAAACCACTCACCGCCGCTGCCAATCCTGCAGCAGGTAAATCATTTATCTCAAAGGTTTCCGAAAACCATTTGGGATTAATACCAAATTGGGCATCAACCGTCCAGTTTCCTTCAGTTATCTGATGGCGAACAGCAGAAATAAATATATTCCCATTAAACCGTTCGCCCACACCTTCCATGCGAAGTAATGTATTTGGCTTTACCGCCGGAATTCCCTGAAATTTTACCCGACCCCTGATTTTTGCCAACTGGTTAAACAAGGCTTTTGAATTGGCCCATTCCTGAAGCGCAGAACTGTCTCCACCGCCGTTTTTTAATTCCAGATTTTCCAAACCAACCACCTGAGCCAAATCATTCGGTGTGAGGTTTCCGTTGAGTTCCACACCCGGATCGTCTGCTTCTGCTTCCAGAAATTCCTGATCGGATGCATTCCAACCGTAGGAAGTTACTTTTTGAAACTGGTTGCGGGCATCTATTTCGGCATCGAAATCGAGCAGTGTGGCGCCAAAAGCAACCGTTTCAACAGGTTCCTGACTAACATCCGGTTTTTTAACAGAAATTTTTCCATCGTCCACCACACAAATTTTTCCGTTGGCCTGCGCTCTGGTAACCAGAAAATCCCAGTCGGAAACATTGTACTGCACGAGTTCTTTATGGGTCACGTTTGTGCTTTCCACATCCTTTTCCAGTCCGTAACTGTCAATGATTTCCTCCAAAACATCACTGTCTGAACTTTCGTAGAAATATTTGCTTTTCCGGCCAATGGTGAGTTTTACCGCCTTGTCTTTACATTCCACAATCAGAAACGCCTGGCTCGGCCTGATTTTCAAACTGTGTTTGATTACGATGCCTTTAAAAATGGTATCCTCTTCGGAGTGGTAGCCGGCCTTTATTTCAATTTCCTTTCCCGGAACAAACAAATCCTGATTGCTCAATTCGAAATCCTGAGAAGCCGGATCACCGTCTAAAAGCACTATTTTTGCCGTTGGAATTCGGTTCACTTCCTTTTCAACTACAATGTTCATCACCTGGTAACTGCGCGAAAGTTCTTCGCTCTCCACCAGGATTTTAAACGTAGCCAAATCCGCCGAACGTGTTGTATTTATAACTCTTTCGGGCATAATCAGGAACTTTTTTCAATGGGTGGAAAAAAAATCCGCTGACCAACTTCGAGTTTCCTGAAATTGGTGATGCGGTTGGCTTTTGCCACCTCCAGGTAATACTTCGAATCGCCGTAAATTCGAAAGGTCATAAGCGGAAGTGTATCGCCCTTTTTCACTTCCCTCACATGAGTTAAATCGGGAGAACTGCTGTTTTCCATGGCCACACGCAAATTGTCTTCTACAAAACCTTTGAATTTGGCTTTGGCTGTTGCGCGCAGTGGTGTTCCGTCCGGTTTAAACAATTTGAAGGTGATGTCCATTTCCGAAAGGCTGCCTTTAAAAAGCAGTGTTCCCCATGAAATAATCAGGTAGTTGGGTTTGTGCTCTTCGCCGTTGTAATCGAAAAC
>JAHYIT010000018.1 GCA_019429205.1 Mariniphaga sp.
GCATTTAAATCTCTTAATGGCTAAAGCCCTTTTGTTTTTGATATCTCTGTTCACCGGGCTGAAGCCACGGTGTAAAAGATCCGTTTTTCCGAAAGCGAATAGAAATATGGAATTTGTCGTACACCCCATACAATCAGCAGAAGGACAAAATTTTATCGTATTATGCTTATTGAATAAAAACCGAAAAAATGATTTAAGCTTGAGAACCGGCAATCCGGTTTTTAAGTTTTTCGTATTTATACTCAATTTCTTTCGTTTCATTTCTCACTCCAACAATAAAGTTGTTGGTTTCATATTTTCCCCTAATGGATTCAAAGTCCGCAAGTTGCTCTGTTTCATCTCCGTCGGGGCCAAAACTAATTCTGCTCAACTGGTCAAACTCTTTTTCAGCATCTTTTAAAATCATATTGTTGAATTTAACAGCGCTGGTTTTCCATTCGGCCAGTAATTCCTCCAGCTCAAGAAATGTAAAATTCTTTACATCGAAATTCTTCCAGCTTTTCAAAGCAGAAACGCACCAATTCCATGAATCTTCGGAATACATTTCAAAAATTTGCTGGAGCGCTCTATGCAGGTCATCAACTGTAGTAATTTTTTCTGAAACCAAAGAACCGACAAGGTGGTCAATGTGCTCTTTTTTAGCATACATTCCGGCTAAATCAACCCATCCGAAAGTGTTGCTGTTATTTTTCGGCAACAGTATATTTTTTAATTCTTCCAGCGATTTAAAAGCGCTGTTTTCCATGCGTTTAACTAACTCGCCGGTGATGTAAACTGCAAAGGCCAGTTCATAATACCGTTTTGAAGTACGCAGCATCAGCCGGTTAATGTGAACACCCTTGTGCAAAACAAATTCACGGGTTTTGGGTGTATTTTCCTGAAGCAGCTCCAACAGCCGGATGCCGGTTAATATTTTCTCCCCGGTGAGGGGATTTAAGACCTCAAAATGCAGAAGATCGATTTTTTTGGGATCTTTTCGGCGGTCGCGTGCCGGCCATTTTTTGGCATCGCGTGCTGTTCCAACAGTAAAAAGGTTCATGGCAGGTGTCAGCACACTTTTTCCTTCTTCAACCGTAATGTATGAGAAAGGCAAATCTGTTGTATCGAAATTTCCTGCGTGTTTGTCCATTACCACCGAAAAAGCACCAACACGGCAAGGCCATAACATGTAAGAAAATGAACCGGTTTTGGAACCCCGTTCCACAATTCCCTGATGAACCGGGCCAAGTTTGTACATGTGGTTGCTCTGATTTGTTCCGCTGCCGGCGTTGAAGAAAGAAAAAAGTCCGGCAATCAGCAGTGTTGATCGGTGATGAGTTACTGTGTAGGGCCCTGCAAAAATGCTGCATGCCTCGCTGTGAAAAGCTTCACAATTGGCAAAAAATGCCGAATTTTCAGATGAAAATTGTTTCCCCATTAGAACACCCTGGCCCACAAAGGTTGATGATAGCATGGCCCCAGTATCGATTTTCGAACCGGAAAGGACAATAAAATGGGTTGCAGTAACATTTTCCCCGATAAAAACGGGGGCTTCACGGTTACTGCTGATCGTGCCTTCTTTTAATAACGAAGCTCCCCGAATGGTGGCAAAATTGCCAATTTTAACATTGATGATGGTTTTAACATCGCGTATTTTAGTGCCTTCCCCGATTTCTCCAATGCAGGATTCTTTTGTTTTTACATATTGACCGATAAGTAATTTAAGCTTTCTTGTGAGTTGTTTGTTGTGACGGTAAACAACCATCAGGTAAGCAATTTGGGCCGAAAGTTTGTCGAAGATGGGCAATTCACGGCCACCGCCTTCGTTCAGAATTTCTATTTCATGACCGTTGCCAAACGTAGTTTTCTCTGAAACAACGAATGCTCCGACGTTCTCAACAGAAACATTATTTGCGATGGAATAATTGGCCAGCGAACCAATATTCGAAAGGAAAACATCATCGCCGATGGTACAATTTTGAATGGTACAATTGAAAATACCGGAAAGTTTGAAAAATGCATCTGCCGTTTCAATCTTTCCGGTATTTGAGCCCAATTTTACCGGGCCTGAAAAATGAACACTAAAAAGCCGTTCAGGCAGAAAAGGATCTTTCACTTCGATGTTGTTCCAGTTTTCAGCAGAACAACGGCGGAGTTGGAGTTTTTCAATTTCCTTTTCCGACAGGCGGCGATACATTTTATTCAATTAGTTTTGGACTATTTCTTAGCTCCTCCTTTTCAATATCTTTAAAATACTTAACTGTTCCAACCTTCAGTTCAAGTGTTGCATCTTCGTCGCAAATAATCATTCCTTTGGGGTGAAGCTGCAAAACAGAAACGGTCCACATGTGGTTAATTCCTTCTTCCACAACTTTTTGCAGAGCACGTGCCTTGTTATATCCATTAATAATGATTAACACTTCCTGCGCTTTCATTACCGTGTCAACGCCCACGGTGAGTGCCGTTCTTGGTACTTTTTTGATGTCGTTATCGAAAAAGCGCGAATTCGCCAGAATGGTATCGTAAGTGAGTGTTTTGATGCGGGTTTTCGATTTCAACGAAGAACCCGGTTCATTAAATGCAATGTGCCCGTCTGGCCCTATTCCTCCAAGGAACAAATGAATTCCGCCAGCACGCTCGATTTTCTTTTCGTATTCTTCACATTCCTTTTCAAGGTCAGCTGCATTCCCGTTCAGAATATTAATGTTTTCACGTGGAATGTCGATGTAGTTAAACAGGTGTTTATCCATAAAATAGTGGTAACTCTGCGGATGATTTTCCGGAATCCCCACGTATTCGTCCATGTTGAATGTAATCACATTTTGGAACGTTAACCGGTCCTGTTTCACCAGTTCAATAAGTTCAGTGTAAACACCAATAGGCGATGAACCGGTAGGCAATCCTAAAACAAAAGGCTTTTCGGGTGTTGGGTTAAACTCCCTGATTTTGTTTGCCATGTAATAGGCAGTCCATTTGGCTAATTGTTGGTAATTTTCATGAATTAAAATTCTCATAATCAGTTTTTTTTATATCTGTTTTTAACTTTCCAAAATTATTTTTGTGTCGGCCACAAAACATCCCTTGCCCTTTTCAAGTACAATGAGCGGATTGATGTCGAGCTCTTTAATTTGAGGACAATCGGTTGCCAGGGCCGAAATTTTCACTAAGGTGTCGGCAATGGCATCAATATCCCGCAATTTGGTTCCCCGTACTCCGGATAAAAGTTCAGAAGATTTAATTTCTTTTATCATTTTGAGGGCGGTTGATTTGTCTATCGGCGCCACCCTGAAACTTACATCCCTGAAAATTTCTACAAATATACCTCCAAAACCAAACATGATGACCGAACCAAAAGAAGGATCTTTTTTTATGCCCAGTATGACCTCCATTCCATTCTGAATTTGCCGGGTTATCTGAACTCCCCTGATTTCTGCATCAGGTAAATTTTTTTTGGTATTTTGTATGATGGATTCAAATGCCTGCTCTGCCTGGTCTTCAGATTGAATATTTAGTACAACACCTCCAACATCGAATTTATGAAAAACATCGTCTGAAATAACTTTCATTACCACTGGGAATCCAGTTTCAGCGGCCATTTTTCCGGCTTCATTTGGCGATTTAGCCAACTTTTTTTCTACAACCGGCATTTGGTAAGTTTCCAAAATTCCAGAAGCATCAAACTCGTTCAGGTGTTTTTTTCCCGCCTGAATAAAATCATCTATCAACTTCCGGGCAGCCTGGTTTTCAGGATGAGCCGAAACCAGTATTTCCGGCATATTATTTACAACAAAGTGGTTAAAGTTATAAACCGTATGAAATGGTTTGCACATCGACTCGGGTAAAATGTAATGCGGAATATTACTATGTTCCAAAATTTTTATTCCGCTGGAAACATCGGCCTGCCCCATAAACGAAGCATAAACCGGCTTGTCGAACTGGTTGGCAACCCGTGCAATTTCTGTTGCTATGGAATCGATGTCTGTCATAGACTGGGGCGTTAATATAACAAAAACCCCATCCACATTTTCATCTTTAAAAACCGCAGAAATAGCTGCAACGTATCGGTCGGCCCGAGCGTCGCCAATTACATCAACCGGGTTGTTGATGTTGGCCGTGGTTGGAAGGCTTCGTTTTAGCGTTAATGTTGTTTTCTCGCTAAATTTCGCAAGTTGGAGCCCTTCACGCACAACCGCATCGGTAGTAAGCACCCCGGGGCCGCCGGCATTGGTAACAATGGCCACACGCTTCGACTGGGGAGGTGGCTGATAAACAAAAGCGATAGCGATGTTGAACATCTCTTCTATATTTTCGCAACGGATAATGCCAGCCTGCCTGAATGCCGCGTCGCAAATTTCATCTTTCCCTGCCAGCGAACCAGTGTGTGATGCGGCTGCCGAAGCTCCTTCTTCTGTTCTTCCCGACTTCAAAATCAAAACTGGTTTGTGGCTTTTCATGATAACTTCACGGGCCGCTTTCATTAATCCCGGCCCATCAGTAATTTCTTCCAGATAAAGCAGAATAACCTTTGTTTTGGGGTCGCCCATCAGGTAGTAAATCAGTTCAATTTCAGAGATATCGGCTTTGTTACCAAAGCTTACAAATTTTGAGAAGCCGATATTTTTGGCCCGTGCATAATCGAGTACTGCTGTACACAGGGCTCCGCTTTGTGAGAGAAAAGCAATGCTTCCTTCAGTGGGATATTTTCGGGCGAACGAGGCATTTAAACGGGAAACGGGATCGGTATTAATCACCCCCAAACAATTGGGGCCAATAAATGAAATATCGTATTTTTTAGCAATATCCAATAATTCTTTTTCCTTTTCGAGGCCTTTGGGGCCAACCTCACGAAACCCGGCTGAAATGATAATAACGGATTTAATGCCTTTTTGACCGCACTGTTCAAGCGCCAGCTTACATACCGAACTGGGAAAAACGATTATTCCAAGATCAACCTCATCTGGAATATCGATGACATATTTAAAGGCTTTTACTCCGCCAATTGATTTTTCGCGCGGACTTACAGGATAAATAATTCCTTGAAAATTAGCTTTTAAAATGTTCGTAAAAATATCACCCGGAACTGTACCTTTCATTTTGTTTGTGCCGATAACGGCAACCGACTGTGGGTAAAAAACAGCATGAAGGTTTTTTTTATGAAGTTCAGCCCGGTTCATGTTTTTCATTTGAAAAATTATAAATTATTCAGCCTTGCAAATATTTGGAAATAAAATCAACAGCTCCGTCAATGGTTTGTACTTCCTGAGCTTTTTCAACATCCATTTCTATGTCAAACTCTTCTTCAAAAGCAGCAATTAAAAGCATGCTTTGCATGGAATCTGCTCCCAGATCAAAAATAAAATTGGCATTATCGGCTATTTCCGATTCATCAATTTTTAAAACCTGGGACACTACCTTTTTTATTCGCTGTTTTACTTCTTCCTTTTCCATAATCCTGACTTTTATTGTTAAATAATACCTTCCATGGATTTTCCCAAATTTGAAGCCTCTTCAAGAAATTGTTTTATGTTGAGTTCGCGTAAATAAACCATTCCGTGGGTAGCTCTTAACAGTGGCGAACTGTTTTCGTAAAAGAAATTTTTACCCAGCAAAAACTGAATCTGTTTATGCTGCTCAAACCAGGTTCGTTGGGTAAGTTCACTAAATTTACCATCGTGCTGATAACTTGGGAACGAAGCATTTACCTGTGTAACATAACACTCGGAGAATGATTTGTCGAGCGTTGCAAGAGAATTCAGTGAAACAGGTACAATCACTTCCACATCCCACGGATTGTATTTGAACCAGACATTCCGGTAACCCACAATCCGAAGGTTGCTTAAATCTTCCTCCTTGTTCCACTCTTCCACTGCTGCAGCAATAGCCTGAAGCACCTTGTAATGCGTGTCGGGACCGCTTCCCTGCGGGTCCATTGCGAGGCTTATAACGGTGGGTTTGTATTTTCTGAAATCATTGAGAATAGGCAGTACATCTTTTTCCATATCAGGTTTGCTCCCTACCACATTGTTCTGGTAAAATCCCAGGCGGAGGTGATGTACATTTTTTACCATAATTCCATAGTGGGCCCAAACCAGTTCTTCCTCAAACTCCCGAATCATTCCTTTTAGTTGCTGAATTTTTGGTGGATTTTTGCTGCCGTCGTAACTGTTTTTGAGGGAAACCAGCACTTCGTTAATAACATCGAGCAGGTTCTCTCTATCTTTTACTTTCCATATAGAAACCAACGCACGCACCAGCCGGTGACAAACGCCTCGTCTTTTTTCTTCAGGACTTTGAGCAGCAATGTTATCGAGGTAGTGATAAATGTCTTTATCCCATTTGTATTTATAGCCTTCTGTGAAGAAGTCAGGATAATTGATCATTTCTATTTTTTCCTGATTAATCAATTCTTTGGTGTCAAAAAGTAAATCCTTCAAAAAATGGTTGGTAACGGCAGTGTAACCAGAAGTTAACACGGAAAAGTGCAGTTCGTTGCTGGCGTCGCGCGATTGTCGGTTGGTTTGTGGCATAATTCCCAGCATGATGTCGTCGTGGTGCGGGCCGGTGTGGTAATACACATGGTTTGTTTCTTTTTGCATTCCACGCCGGAGTTTGGCAAGAATTGAGTCAATTACCGATTGTACTGTATTTTCATCCAGGCCTGGAATCTGGCTGCAATATTTATCGGTTTTCAAATCATCCAGTTCGAGTTTGCCGCCAAACTTGTTAATTTTCCGGCACAACTCCATAACGGCACGTTCTGTTTTCTGGTGGATCCACGGGCCATTCCGGTAATATTCTTCCACTGCATCTTCCAGTTTAACTGCCGCACCATCAGTTAAATAAAAACGGCTGTTTTTTAACCGCTGAAGTGAAGTGGCCGGATAAACGACAGTAGGCTCCATTTCCAGCGAGTTTTTGATGGTTTCAGCAATGGCTTCGCCGGCTGCATAAATTATCGCCTTATTTTCCGGATTAAAACCCAAGGTACCTAACCCGATAGTAATAACCAACCTGTTTCTTGAGACTTCAATTCCACCCAGGTCGGTTGCAGTAATAGCCTGGGTTTCGAAATTGGTTTGTGTTAGCCTGGTAGATGCAAAATGATCTGAACCGCGTGTGTTAAATGCAATATGCCCATCGGGGCCAATTCCACCCAAAAAGAAACCGATACCACCTTTTTTCCTGATTCTATTTTCATATTCGGTACACCATTGGTCAATTTTAAATATAGATTCCTGTTGAAGCTGTTCCAGTTGTGTTTTTGCTTCGCGATAACGTAATGACAAATCGATGTTAAAATCCGGAAAAACGTCGCTAAAGTGTTTTTCCTGAGCCAGTTTTATTTCATCGGAGTTGATTAGTTGTGCTTTATTAATATCCAGGCCGAACCCTTCGATATAATTTTTAAGAATAAAATTATTCAGGCTGTTGTGCTGCTTTGAACTAATGGGATAAAAATCGCCCATTTGAACCAGTTGCAATCCATTAAGTAATGGTTTTTTTTCATCGGCCAAACCATATTTTTTGCGAATATCTTTCCCTTTTTGGTTGTCCCAGTTATCGAGGAGGAAATGTGTGAATTGCAGGAAATATTGTGCCGTTTTTCCTGAAGGTAAACTTACCACCCCGCCTGGATTTTCTGCTACCCATTCCAAAAAACTCAAAGCCGAAAGCAACCCCAGTTTAGGGAAACTGTCCACCGCAATGTATGGCATGCGGGTGGTAATTTTCTGCAATTTCGATTCGTTATAAAAAGCCTGTTCTACTTTCGAAAAATTTAATTCCATTCTTTTTTCTTTTTCTTATCTTCAATGTAAATCAACTTAATTTTGCCGAAGCAATCTTGTCGAGAGCATAAGCAGCAGCGCCAAGCGGTCCGGCTTTTTGTCCAAGTGCCGAAAATTTAATTTCGGTATCGTCACTAATATCGCGGTTGCTGAATGTATAAATGGCTTGTTGTACTGGAGAAATAATAAACTGGCTTGCCTCTGCCACACGTCCTCCCACTACAATTAGTTCAGGATTAAATATTTGTATGAGGTAAACAATTCCTTTGCCTAACCAGTACCCTACATCAGAAAAAATTGAAATGGCAAACTGATCGCCACGGTTAGCGGCTTCAATTATTGTTGAAATATCAATTTTATCCAGGTCATCATTTACCAGTTGTTTTATCAGCGAAGATTTACCGTTTTGAATTCCCTGGCGTGCAATGCGTGCAATTGCAGTAGCTGAAACAATGGTTTCGAGGCAACCCTGTTTTCCGCAGTTGCAAAGCACGCCGTTGTCAACAATGGGTAAATGCCCGAATTCCCCGGAGTAACCCGACTTACCGGAATATAGTTTTCCGTTAATAATAATTCCAAGTCCAAGGCCCCAGTCAACCTGAAGGACCAAAACATTTTTTTTGTTTTTGGCGAGGCCAAAATGTTGCTCTGTAAAAGCCCTCAGTTTTGAATCGTGGCTGATATAAACCGGAAGCCCAAAAATTTTCTGTAACTCTTCTGACAAATTAGAAATGTTGGGAAAATAAGTTTTATTGATACCCTGCTTTTGATTAATAAGCCCGGGCAACTCTACTCCGACAACCAGAACTTTGCTTTTTTCAATGTTCTTTTCAGCCAAAATCCCATCAAGTAATTCATTTATTTCTGAAAAAATTCCAAAATCGGGTTGAATTCTGACCGGCAAAAACTGTGGAGTGCCAACCTCCTTGTTATTACTGTTAAAAATGGAAATAATCGTTCGGTTTATGTTGATGGTAATTCCAACCACGTAAAAACCATCTTCAACCAACCCGTAAATATTTGGGCGCCTTCCTCCGCTTGAATCTCCCCGTCCAAGTTCCTTTACCAGGCCATCTTCAATGAGTTCAACCAGCAAGCTGTTAATTTTTGGCGTACTCAGTTTTATAATTTTCGATAATTCAGAATTCGACATGGTGCCGAAAAAATAAAGTGTTCTTAAAATCTGTTTTTTGTGCACTACTTTTTTCTGCTCTACACCCAGACTCTGATTGCCGTTATTTCTAAAAAGCTTTTCCATTGTTTATTTTCTACAACAAAGATTGAGATTTTTTATACACAAAACAAAATTCTTTTTAAAAAAATTAAAAAGAATGTGCTATTTTTGTTAAATTTAATCATTACCGATTAATTAAAAAATATTTAATATGGGTAAATATTGCCGGTTCATGAAAAAAACGGATATTTAAAAAACAAATATTTTGAACATTAATACCGCTTTGAAATGCGAATAAAGATATCTCTGTTTCTGGTAACATTAATTCTTGTCAGCTTTTCGGGTTTTAGCCAATCCCGGAAAATAATTCACATTCCTGATATTCAGGGTTTCCGCACACTGAAATGCGATTTTCATATGCATACTGTATTTTCCGACGGAACCGTATGGCCAACGGTAAGAATTGAAGAAGCCTGGCAGGAAGGGTTGGATGCCATTTCAATTACGGATCATATTGAATATCAGCCTCATTCAAAAGATGTTGTTGCTGATCATAACCGCTCGTTTGAAATAGCGGAACCCCTGGCAAATAACCGGAATATAATTCTTGTAAAAGGGGCCGAAATTACCCGGAGTATGCCGCCCGGCCATTTAAATGCACTTTTTATAAGAAATGCGAATCTGCTTGAGCGCGTGGATGTTTTCGATGCCATTAAGGAAGCACGGGATCAGGGTGCGTTTCTTTTATGGAATCACCCGGGATGGAGAGCCCAGCAACCGGAAAATACTTTGTGGTGGGATGAACATACCAGGTTGCTGCAAAGTGATATGTTACACGGAATTGAAGTTTTCAATTACGATGAATATTACCCCGAAGCCATTGACTGGGCACGCGAAAAGAAGTTGACAGTTTTTGCCAACACCGATGTTCATGAACCTATTGCTATGAATTACGATGTGGTTTCCGGCCACCGCCCCATGACTTTGGTTTTTGCCCGAAGCCGAACAGAAGGCGGAATCAGGGAGGCTCTTTTTAGCCGTAGAACACTGGCCTGGTTTAACAACACACTGGTTGGACGGGCTAACCTGTTGGAACCTTTGTTTTTTGCATCATTGAAAGTTGTGAATCCTGCCGGAAAACTTCGAAATGAGGAATCAAGGAGAATTGAAATTGAAAATATTTCTGATGTGGACTATGAACTGGAACTGGTTCAACCGGGAGTGGGTTTCGATGCTCCTGAAAAACTTATTTTGAAGGCTCACCGGATTACCCCGCTTGAAATTACCGGAAATTCAGACCAGGTTGCTGAAATGAATGAACTTAAAGCATTTTATAAAGTGAAAAATATGATGGTAAGCTCTACTGATAACCTGGTGGTTACATTCGTTTTTGCAAACAATTAATTTGACGGCCTCAAATAAAATTGAAATGGGAACCAACAAAAAGCAATTCCCACTGAAAAGTTATACACTCACCGGAAACAGCGAAATTTCTCCGGGCGTTCACCTGATAACATTTAACCGGCCATGGAATTTTTTGCCCGGGCAAGTAGTGAAAATTGCCCTGAATACAACCTATCCCCCAAGAATTTACAGCCTTTGCAGCGGAAACCATGAGCAAGAAGCTACCATTCTTTTTAATATAAAAGAAGATGGCCTTTTAACACCAAAACTGGCCGGAATGATTCCCGGAGAAAAAATACTGGTGTCAGAACCTTACGGCAGTTTTTTGGGAATTGCCGGGCCTGCCTGGTGGATTTCCGCCGGAACCGGCATTGCACCTTTTTACAGCATGTTTCGCTCAGGCTTAGGCGAAAACAAAAAATTAATTCATGGAGTAAGTTATTTAAACCAGTTTTATTTTGAAGATGAACTGGAGTGGGCATTGGGTGAAAACTATGTGCGGTGCTGTTCACGCGAATCATCTTGTAACACATTCCCGGGAAGGGTAAGCGATTATATTTCAGGGTTGGAAAATTTGCCTAATGTAAAATACTTCCTTTGCGGAAAAGCCATTATGGTGGTGGAAATGCGCGATTTGCTTATTTCAAAAGGGATTCCGTTCGAAAACATTCTGGCTGAAATTTATTTTTAGAAAAAAAGAAATTAATCTGCTGTTGTAACTAAAATCCTAAATTCATTACAAATATAAAAGTTCAAAATTCACATTCATAAAATTCTATCAACATGAAAAAAACTTTTTCAATTCTGCTGGCAGTATTATTTGTTGCATTAGCAGGCCAGGTCAACGCTCAAAATTTAGATGAGGTGCTCAACAAACACTTTAAAACAATTGGCCAGGAAAAATTGCTGGAAAAACAAACTTACTCTGTAACAGCCACCATTCAGCAAATGGGAATGGAGTTACCGATGGTGATGAAAATGAAACGCCCGAACAAATTCAGGATGGAGATGGAGATGCAGGGCCAAAAGATGATTCAGGCTTATGATGGTGAAAAAGGCTGGATGATTGCCCCCTGGATGAGCCCGGAACCGCAGGATTTATCAGGGCCCGAACTTGACCAGGCGATGGAACAGGCCAATATCGACGGCGAATTGTATAACTATAAAGATAAGGGTACTACTGCCACGCTTATTGGAAAGGTAAATGTGGATGGTTCACCTATGTTCAATATTAAACTTACCGGTAAAGACGGCAATGTTAAAAATTATTTTATTGATGCCGAATCTTATCTTGTGAGAAAAGTAAAAGCAAAGTTAAGTGCGCAGGGGCAGGAGGTTGAAGTGGAACAAACCCTGAGCGATTATAAAAATATTGACGGAATTTTAATGCCCATGAGAATGGAGTCGAAAATGCCCATGGGGACGGCAAATATAGTTTTTGAAAATATCACATTTGGTGAAAATTTCGATGATTCGATTTTTACCCGGCCATAGAATAAATTTCCTCTTCAATTCTTTTCAACTTCAAAGCGATTTTCCTCCAAAACCCGGAAGGTATTTTCCTGTGCCCTTTTTGCATGAAAAGCAGCTTGTTGGAGTTGCAGGTTTATTCTTTCAGGAACAAATAAATTTATTTAAACAACAAAAAAGGGAGCAAAGGCTCCCTTTTTTATGCTTACTATTTGTAAGTTAAATCAATAATTATTAATTATCATGTCGATTGTGTCATTTCTCAGGAGTTAAACGAACCACTTTCCCCGGATTGTTCAACACCACGTAAATGGCGCCATCGGGTCCGGTAGAAACATCGCGAACCCTGCCTGCTCCTTTAAATATAACTTGCTCATGAATTACGCGGTCTTCTTCAATTTGCAACAAGCGTACTTCTTCATATTTTAATGCGCCTGCCAACAATCTGTTTTTCCATTTTTTGAATAAATCGCCGGTGTAAAAATCGAGTCCGCAAACTGCAATGGAAGGATTCCAGTAAAAATTGGGTTGCTGCATACCGGGCAAGTGGGTCAGCTCGGTTATAACGGTTCCGTTGTAATTTCTTCCGTAGGTAACGGTTTCCCAACCGTAGTTTTTCCCTGCCTGAATCAGGTTCAGTTCGTCGCCGCCCATGGGACCGTGTTCGGTTGTCCATAATTGACCGGTTTCGGGATGTATGGCCATTCCCTGGATATTTCGGTTTCCAAGACTGTACAATGATTTCATGGCTTTTTCATCGTGCATAAACGGGTTGTTTGCCGGAATTCCCCCGTCTTTGTAAATACGATGAACTTTTCCGTTGGGCAGGGAATTATCTTGTGCCTGGTATCCGGCTCCCCGGTCGCCAATGGCAAAATAGAGGTGTCCCCACGGATCGAAAACAATGCGGCAACCGTAGTGGTGGCGGGTTGTTCGGTAGGTTTCGGGAGGTGCTTCATACAGCAACTGTTCATTTGTCCATGTGTTATTTTCAATTTTTCCGCGAACAATGCGGGTCATGGCCGGCGCCCTTTCGCCCTGAAAATCATCAAGTGCGTGGCTGTAAGCCAGATAAACCCAGCCATTTTCATCGTATAGCGGATCAACAGCAACATCCATTAATCCGCCCTGTCCTTCGTGCAAAACTTTAGGTGTATTTTTTATTGGTTCGGGCTGAAGTACGCCATTTTTTACCACCCGCAACCGGCCAGGCCTTTCAGTAATCAAGGCGGTATTTTCGTCAATAAAATCTATAGCCCACGGAATTTCAAGATTGTCGGCAAATGTTTCCACTTCCATAAAATAATCCATGGTTTCATGCATTTCGGGAGTTGGTGGTTTAACCACACCTTTTTCATCTTCAACATTTCGGATATATTGAACTACAGCCTGGATTTCATTATCAGTCATTGACCGTTCGTAGGATGGCATTCCCAGGTGTGGAATTCCGTGTTTTATATTTCTGCGAATGTAGCTGTCCCCGGCTCCAAACTGCCAAACACCGTCAATCAGGCTCGAAGCCATTCCACCGTTTAACTCAGCACCATGGCACTGGGCACAATATTGCTGATACAAAGCTGCCCCGTTGGGTTGGGCACGAAGAGTAAAGCTAAAAGCCATAAGCAAAATTACCGGATAAAAAGCGATTTTAAGTTTTTTGTTGTAAGTACTCATAAGACAATGATTATAATTTTATTTAATATACAAAAAACCAGATAGAAAAAGGTTTATGGAATGACAACTTTTTCTTCAAAAAAATAAATTCAGGTGTCAATTACCTGTTTGTTTTATGCTTTTCCACAAAAGGCTGGCTGTTTTATCCCAGCTAAAATTCTTTTTTTGCCTGAATCCTTTTTCAATGAGTTCGTTTCGTAAAACTGAATCGGAGGCAATTTTTTTCATGGCTACGGTAATATGTTTAACATTCTCTGGTTCAACATACAAAACAGCATCGCCGCCTACTTCGGGCATGGAGGTAGTGTTTGAACAAATTACCGGAATGCCGGCACTCATTGCTTCCAGAATGGGAATTCCAAAACCTTCGAAAAAGGGAACGAAAGCGAGCGCCAGAGCTGATCCGAATATTCCGTAAATTTCCTCCTGCGAAATCCGTCCGGTAAAAACCACATCGTTTTTAAACTGCATTTTTTGCCAGGTTTCGGAAATTTCTCCGGTTTTATGCATTTCTCCGCCAACAATTAAAAGTTTTGCATGACTATCAGAATTAGTTTTAAATGCATCGAAAGCTTTCAATAACCCGGCAATGTTTTTACGGGGATGCAAAGCGCCCACAAATAAAAAATAGGGAACTCCATCTGTGTATTTTTGTCGAACTAACCTTTGCTCTTCGGGAGGAAAAGGCCTGAATTCTTCGTTGCAGCCATCGTAAACCACATCTATTTTTTCAGGATTAATCAGGTATGTTTTTGCAATGTCAGCTTTTGAATAGTTTGAAACCGTTGCAATTCTTGCTGCTTTTCGGGCAAATTTCGGGAAAAAGTAATTGTAGTACCATCTTTTCATTCCGGGTATATCCTGTGGGCGGTGTGCAAAACTAATATCGTGAATAACAGCCAACTGCCGAACTTTTGTTTTTAGTGAAATATACCCGTCGGGTGATAGGAAAACATCAGCTTTGTATTTTTTCAGCACTCGTGGAATCTGATATTCAAACCAAAGGTAAAAAAGGACAGGATGCCTTGCCGGAGGGCCAATAACAACTGGTATAACGTTATCTGAAAAAATGAATTCTTCCGAATACGGTCTATCGAAAATGAAAATAAACTCATGTTCAGGATGATTGCGTGTCATCCGCTTTAATGTTTCATAAGAAAACCAGCCCATTCCTTCCAGTTTTCCTTTTAATAATAACCTTGTGTTTACAGCAATTCTCATAAATTAAACATGAATTTAGAAATAAAAATCCAATATCTTTGCACCTTTGCTAAATTTGATGAAAACATTCATAAAATACATCCTTCAAAAAATACTTGGTCTCAAAACCTATCTTTATGTTTTTGCCCGTTTTGTTATTATAAAACTCCGCTGGGATAAACGGGAGAAAGATTTTTTTCATTTTCTGAAACTATTACCCGATGAAGGCCTTGTGCTCGATTTAGGCGCAAACATTGGCGCAACCAGTTATCATCTGGCAAAAAAATTACCCCAAAGCACTGTTTTTTCTTTTGAACCGCTGGAAATAAACATGGAAATCCTTAAACGGATAAAAAAAAGATTCGGACTAAAAAACATCAGGGAATTTATGATGGCCCTGGGAGATGAAAATACAACGCTTGAAATGGTGATGCCGGTAATTAACAAAGTACCCATGCATGGTCTGAGCCATGCAATTCACAAAGATATTACCGAAAACAACAACGGACTCAAATTTGAAGTACCGATGGTGCGCCTCGACGATTTTCAGGAATTAAAAAATACCGGAAAAAGAATAACAGGAATAAAAATAGATGTAGAGAATTATGAATATTATGTGTTGAAAGGCGCCGAAAAGCTGATAAAAAAACACAAGCCCGTTATATACTGCGAATTGTGGGAAAACGACACCCGAAAAAAAACCTTCGCGTTTTTAAATAAAATGGGCTACTCTGCGTTTATCCTTCATAAAAAAGAGTTGGTTCCATTTACGGAAAACTTCCACAGTAAAAACAATTTCTTTTTTATGGCAGATTCATTAACCGACTGATATCGAACTGATTTGAAACGGAAATTTGTTACAAACCTGATCCTGTTGCTAGCCCTGAACCTGCTGGTTAAGCCATTCTGGATTTTTGGAATCGACCGCACGGTGCAAAACATGGTGGGCGACGAAAGTTATGGTTTGTATTTCGCGTTGTTCAACTTTTCCATGATTCTCAATATTCTGCTCGATGTAGGCATTACCAACTATAACAACCGAAACATCTCGCGTCACAACTTTCTGCTTCCCAAACACCTGGCAAATATTGTAGGCCTGAAATTGGTTTTAGCAGTTGTTTATGCGGTTTTCAGCCTTGTAGTTGCTGCCGTAATTGGGTACAGCAACATCCAGATTCATCTGCTTTTCTTCCTTATTTTCAACCAGTTTCTCATATCGTTTACGCTCTACCTGCGGTCAAACATCACCGCGCTGCAACTCTTTCGAACCGACAGCCTGCTTTCGGTACTCGATCGCTCGCTGATGATTGCCATTTGCAGTGTGCTCTTATTTACCGATGTGCTTGGTGGAAAATTCAGTATCCAATGGTTTGTGTATGCCCAAACTGTGGCCTACGTTTTAACTGCCTTCATCACATTTGCCATTGTTCTTAAAAAATCAGGGAAAATCAGAGTCCGTTTCAATCCGAAGTTTTTCATTGTATTTCTCAGAAAATCATATCCTTACGCACTTCTGATTTTGTTAATGGCCCTGTATAACAGAATAGATTCTGTGATGCTTGAGCGCCTGATTCCGGGAAAAGAAGGTCAGGAACAGGCAGGTATTTACGCGCAGGCTTTCCGTCTGCTGGATGCCGTTTCCATGTTTGGTGCGCTGATTGCCGGTTTGCTGCTTCCCATTTTTTCAAAAATGATAAAACAGCGTGAACCGGTGGGCGAAATGGTTAAACTTGCTTATACCCTGCTTATAATTCCGGCCGTCATAGTTGCTGTTTCAAGTGTTTATTACGATGGCGAAATCATGTCGCTGCTGTACAAATCGAACACGGCCTATTCCTCTGATATTCTTGGCATTCTGATGATTGGCTTTATCGGCATTGCCACTACCTACATTTTCGGAACGCTTTTAACCGCCAACGGCAGTCTGAAACAGCTCAATATTATGGCCTTTTCGGGTATGGTGCTGAATGTGGCCCTGAACTTGATTCTTATTCCCCGTTTGCAGGCCTACGGATCGGCTTATGCGAGCCTTTCCACACAACTTTTTACCGGGGCCGCGCAACTCATCCTTGCTTTGGTTATTTTCAGGTTGAAACCCGGTTTCACATTCATGCTGCAATTGTTTGCATTTGCCGGAGTGACCATCGTTTTGGCAGTGCTTACCAAAAATATGGATAACTGGATTTACGGTTACTTTACCATGATTGCCGGTTCGGTTTTGTTTGCATTTATCATTCGTCTGATCAGCATCAGAGACATGCTCAAAATCATTCTCTACAAATAGATTGATATGGCAAATCCAACCATTGAAGAATTACAAAACAACGAAAAATACGAACTGGTTGCCGAACTGGAACACCGGCAAATAAAGGAGTTTGTAATGAATCAAATTACTACTGAAAGCAAGTTCATAAAGGGATTTATGATTTATCAGGGGATTATGATTCTGGTGGGTTTGTTTTTTGCCACCCGCCCCATTGTACTGGCTATGCGCGGAAACACGGAACCGCTCTTTTATTTACTGGGAGCTGTTGCTTTTACGTTTACCTTGCTGATAATCATTCACGAACTGCTCCACCTTCTGGCGCTGAAAATCACCGGGGCGCCCAGAATTAAAATCGGCGGCTACCTCAAAAAATTCATTTTTTATGCCGAAGCCGACCGGCATGTGCTCAACCGCGAGCAGTTTTCTTTGGTGGCACTTACTCCTCTGGTGGTGGTGAAAGTGATAACATTAACTGGAATTATTCTCACCATCAGCGAACCTGCTTTCTATTTCTGGATGTTTGTAATGAGCGCTCACAGCCTTTTCTGTGCCGGCGATATTGGTATGCTGGCATTTTTCGACCGGTTCCCGGATTCAAAAGTTTACACCTATGATGTGCAGGAGGAGAAACGGAGTTATTTTTTCAGGGAAAAATAAACTTTGTATATATCCTTTCTTCTGTAAATATACTGACAAACAGATAGTTTTAAAAAATAAAATTCCCTTGTGGCTTTTGGGATTTTTGTATTGAAAAAAGCACGAACTGTTCAAAACTCCAAAATTGCCTGGGTCGTTTCTCCCGGTTTTGAAATTATTTTCAGGCTGCCGCCGTGCAGCAGCATAATCTGCCGTGATATGCTCAGTCCGATGCCTGTACCCGATTCCCTGGTTGTAAAAAAGGGCACAAAAATTTTGTCCATCAAATCGCTGGAGATGCCCGGTCCATTGTCGGCAACCGTAATTTGTGGCCGGCCGTTTCTGTTATTTTCGCCAGTTAAGGTTATTTTACCATCCCGACTGTCTTTCAGAGCTTCCTTTGCATTTTTCACCAGATTAATGAGCACCTGCGATATCTGCTTTTTGTCGGCCAGAACCTCTAAATCGGGTGGATTTACCTCGTGGCTGATGGTTATTTTTTCATTCCCGGCCTCCATATTGATAAGTGTGATTGTATTATCAAAAAGCTGTCCCACAATCAACATCTTTTTCTCCGGTGGAGGAATCCGGGTGAATTTTCGGTAGTTTTCCACAAAACTGATAAGCCCGGCGCCACGTTCGTTTATCACTTCAAGTCCCTTAATTGTATTGCCGATTATTTTTTCAGAAGGCATTGTGCCATCATTATTTTTGTAATAACCGAGAATGGTTTCCGAAAGCGAAGTGATGGGCGCCACGGAGTTCATAATTTCGTGGGTCAGCACCCGGATGAGTTTTATCCAGCTCTCCAGCTCTTTTGTTTCCAGTTCGCTTTTGATATCCTGAACAGCCACCAGATGTAAATTTTCGCCGGACGTTTTAAACAGGGTCGATTTTAACGACAACTGTCTCATCCCTTTTTTACCACTAAAACTCACCATTTTCCTGTTGCCGGGTTGCAGGTCCTTAAAGGCTGCAAACAAGTTTTTATCCACGCGCATCAACTGGTTTATGTGCGTTAATGGTTCGTAATCCAACAAGTTCCGGGCTGCACTGTTTGATAAAAAAATATTCCCTTTTTCGTTGTAAACAATTATTCCCACTGAAACATGCTCAAGGATGGTCTTAAAATATTGCTCCTGTTCCTGTAGTTCGAATTTGACGCTTTTTATTTGTTCATTCATCCGGTTCAAGCTGGAATTCAGGTCATTCAGCGATTTGGTTGCGGTGGTTTCAGGAAAACGCAACGTGGAATCGTCGTTTTGAATGGCATCGAAAAAGAAAGCGATTTGTCTGTTGGTGCGGTTCAGAAAGTGAATGAGTTCTGCAATCTGAATCACAAAAACAATGGCCACAAATATCCCCGGCACCAATGATTGTTGCTCAAAAAACAACCAGGCCAGCAGCAAAGCAGAACCTGCCAGCAGGCAGCATTTAATGATTATATTCCGGTACAGATTTTTACTGGCCATTTTTTACAGGTTATACTTTTTCATTTTGTTGTAAAGCGTTTGCCTGGAAATTCCAAGATGAACAGCCGCTGCAGACAGGTTTTGACCGCTTTTCTGCAAAATGCGCACAATCATTTTTCGTTCCATATCTTCGATGGTTCCGTCAAAGGCATCACTTGTGCCTGCTGCCGTCGGATTGAAATTAAAATCTTCGGATGTAAGTTCTTTTTTGTCTGAAAGAATAACAGCCTTTTCGATGGTATGCTGCAACTCCCGCACATTTCCCGGCCATCTGTAATTTTTGAGTTTATCCATTCCCGCTTCATTAATTTCCATGCACTGTTTCCGGTACTTCCCACAATATTTTTTCAGAAAAAAATCAGCCAAAGCAACAATGTCTTCCTTGCGTTCGCGCAATGGCGGAATGTCAATGTGAATGGTATTGATACGGTAAAGCAAATCTTCACGGAACGAACCATCGGCTACCATTTCACCAAGGTTGCGGTTGGTTGCACAAACCAGCCTTACATTTACTGATACGGATTTGTTGCTGCCAACCGGTGTAATACTCCGGTTTTGCATCACCGTAAGCAGTTTGGTCTGAAGGTGCAGCGGCAGGTTGCCAATTTCGTCGAGAAACAGCGTTCCACCACCTGCATTTTCAATTTTCCCGGTTCGGTCTTCGCGGGCATCGGTAAAGGAGCCTTTTTTGTGACCAAACAGTTCACTCTCGAACAGAGTTTCGCTGATGGCGCCCATGTCAACCGTAACCATTATTTCGCCGGCCTTTTTGGAATGGAGATGCAGTTCGCGGGCAATCAGTTCCTTTCCCGTGCCGTTCTCTCCGGTTATCAGCACATTGGCATCGGTTTTTGCAACCCTGCGCACAAGGTTCAGTACATGCAGCATTTGGGGGGACTGCGCTACAATCAAATTACCGCCTCTGTTGATTTCGCTTTTCAGGACGTTTTCCTTCCGTTTCAGCTCTTTAATCTCTTTTTTCGATTGCTGAAGCTGGAAAACATTGCGAAGTGTAGTCCTCAGTTTTTCATTGTCCCAGGGTTTCTGGATAAAATCGGCAGCCCCCTGTTTCAGCGCTTTCACAGCAAGTTCCACATCGCCGTAAGCAGTGAATAGTACCACTTCCACATCGGGCCGCATTTCCCTGATACGCGACAACCAGTATAAACCTTCATTCCCGGTATTGACACCGGAAGAAAAATTCATATCGAGCAGCACCAAATCGTATTTGCCGGTTTCCAGAAATGCCGGAAGTTGATTGGGGCTGGCAATGGATTTTACCTCTTCAAAATCATCCTGAAGCAAAATTTCCAGCGCGCTTAAAATGCTTTTGCTGTCGTCAACTATGAGAAGTTTTCCTTTGGCAGTCATTTTTTTAATTGTATTAAACTATTCATCTGTCGACTCAAAGTCAACAGGTAAATTATACATTAATAAGCAGTGTCAATATGTCTAATTGCGATATAGCCAAAAATCCAACCTCAGGTTAAAATACTGCAAGTCAAGAAACTAAATTTGTTCGGAGCGAGTCCCCCTTTAATTGTATTTTATGCTATGAAAAAAAATTGACGCCAATTAAAGGGGGAACTCAAGGGGGATTGAGAAATATTTTTTTCTTCATAAGAATCCTGAATCCCCCTGAAATCCCCCTTTGGTGTAAAACATTCGTTTTCCAATTACAACATCTCAACCAAAGGGGGACTTGCTCCGATGACCTTTATGCTTTATCTCAATGAACCGCAACCAAATACATTATTTGTTAGATGATAGGTAATCCACCAGCCGGCGGACACCAGCTCAAAATACCATTCAAAAGTAAAGGAGAATTATTTCAATTCAAACACACTGTCAAAAAAATTTACACAATTTGTCAAATATTTTTACAATACAACATTCTCCAAACAATTCTTTAGTGATTAAAATACTGATTTACAACAGCCTGTGATTTATGGCATTTTTTTGGCACATTTTCCTAAAAAAACTTAGAATTTTTTGAAATTAAGATACCACCACAAAATCTGAATAACAGGCATTGATTATGGGAATGGACAGAAAAATAGAGAAGAAAAAGGGCATCAGGCCAAAACATATTGTTTATGCTCTGGCAGGAATTACATTCATTTTCCTGCTGGTAAAAATAATTTCAGGTTCGGCAGTTTCCACTCTTCGGGTTGAAAGGGACAAGCTGACCATTGATGAAGTGCTGTATGGCGATTTCGATGATTTTATCCGCACCAACGGAACGGTTGCACCCATTTCAACCATTTATCTCGATGCTGAGGAAGGTGGCAGGGTAAAAGAACGGCTCATTGAAGAAGGCGCCATGGTAAAAAAAGGCGATGTAATACTGGTCCTGGAAAACCGGTCGTTGTACGAAAACATTATGAACAGCGAGTCGAACCTGGCACAAAAACAGAATATGTTGCGGCAAACACGCATCAACTTCGAGTCGCAGCGGTTGCTTTCACAGCAACGGGTACTCGATTCAAAATTCGATATTATTAAAACCAGACGATATTTTGAACAGCAAAAAAAACTGTACGAGGAGGAACTGGTTTCGAAAGACGATTATCTTGAAGCAAAGGAAAACTATGAGTATGCAGTTGAACTTTATGCAATAAACCAGAAACGGGCAAAAAACGACTCTCTGATTCTTGCAACAGAAATGATACAATTGGATCAGGAACTTGTAAAAATGGAAAAAACCCTCGATTTGATTTATGAGCGGCTCGACAATCTGCATTTAAAAGCGCCGGTTGACGGCCAACTGGGAATGCTCGATGCCGAAATCGGGCAAAGCATCGGAAAAGGCGTGAGAATCGGGCAAATTAATGTGCTAACCGATTACAAGGTGGAGGCATTCATCGACGAGCATTACATCGACCGGGTGCGGCGCGATCTTTCGGCTATCATCGAAAGGCAGGGACAAATGTACCGTATGATCGTAAAAAAAGTGTACCCCGAGGTACGAAACGGGCAGTTTAAAATAGATTTGGTTTTTGATGGTGAAAAACCGGAAAACATTCGCACCGGACAAACCTATTACATCAACCTGCAACTGGGCCAGCCGCAAAAATCGACGCTGGTTAGCCTGGGTGGTTTCTTTAACAGCACCGGCGGACAGTGGATTTATGTGCTCGACCCGTCGGGTGATTTTGCCACCCGTCGCAGTATTCGCATCGGACGAAAAAATCCGAGGTATTACGAAGTGCTTGAAGGGCTGGAAGAAGGCGAAAAAGTGATAACTTCGGGATATGAATTATTTGGGGAGAATGACCGTCTGGTTTTGCGCTGAGAGCAGAGGGCAGAGGGCAGAGGGCAGAGAGCAGGGAGTGAAGAGAAAAGAGCAGAAAGAAGCAGGTAACTAAAAAATATAGTTGAATTTAGAATATTAACCAAATAGGGTATTAAGTTGAGTATTTGGGCTATGCGCCTGACTCCATGCCCTTTGCAAAAACAAAAGTTATGGCACATTTTAGATTTATGGAATTAGACATTTGGAAAGAGTCAATTGAAAAGAGAATTGGAACAAATTTTAAATGATCTCGACTTATTAAGTAGAAAGATTACAAATTTTAGAAAGACATTGTTGAGAGCTTAGGGCGGAGAGCAGAGAGCTTAGGGCGGAGAGCAGAGAGGAAAGGGGAAAGAAAACAACTAAAGTGTAAAAAAAATTAAAATCAAAAAAACATATCCTGTAAGTTGTATAGAGCACTTGAATTATCTTGCTCTATGCGCCTGGCTCCATGCCCTTTGCAAATATTCCTTACTATGATAAAAACAGAAAAACTTACAAAAGTCTTCCGCACCGAAGAGGTTGAAACTTACGCTTTGAACGAAGTTTCCATTCATGTAAAACCGGGTGAATTTGTGGCCATTATGGGCCCCTCGGGCTGCGGGAAATCCACTTTGCTGAATATTGTCGGGTTGCTCGACAATCCCAGCGACGGGAAGTACTACTTCGTCGGTGTTGAAGTGGGCAGTTTCAGAGAACGCCATCGTACGCAAATGCGAAAAGGAAACATCGGGTTTGTGTTCCAGAGTTTTAACCTGATTGACGAGCTTACCGTTTATGAAAACGTGGAACTCCCGCTGATTTACCTGAAACTGAAAGCCCATGAGCGAAAAGAGATGGTGGAAAAAGTGCTGGAACGCATGAAAATAGGGCACCGGAGAAAACATTTCCCGCAGCAGCTTTCGGGCGGTCAGCAGCAACGTGTGGCCATTGCCCGGGCCGTGGTAGCCAACCCGAAACTGATTCTTGCCGATGAACCCACCGGAAACCTGGATTCCAAAAACGGCATTGAAGTGATGAACCTGCTTACCCAACTCAACCAGGAGGGCACCACCATCATTATGGTGACCCACTCGCTGCACGATGCCGGTTTTGCCCACCGCGTCATCAACCTGTTTGATGGTGAAGTGATTACCGAGAAAATGAATGAACCGATGGTGGGGATATTATGAGAAAGCCTCCCCCGGCCCCTCTGTGAGAGGGGAGTTTTTAAACCTCAAGGTTTTCAAAACCTTGAAGGTTTGGAGAAAGACAGATAGACGAAGTCAGGATATTACTCCAGGTTAAGCCCTGACTAAATTGGTTAACAGCGAAATAAAAATATTATGAGAAAACTAAAAACCTTAATCCGAAGCCTTGTTAGAAATAAGGTAACTTCTGTAATTACCATTATTGGCTTTTCTGTCAGCATTTCCATGGCATTGGTTCTCATTGCGTTTCTTATAAATGAATTCAGTTATGACAAATATTATCCGAATATAGAACGAATTTACCGAGTATTTATAAATGAAAATGTTACGTCTGTTCGAGAAGATTTTCGAGAAAATATTTTAGGTCAATATCCTGAAATAGAAAATGTATGCCTTTACAATAATTTTGGCACTAATCTCACTTATGAAGATAAACCCTACAGGGGAAACATGATCGCCACCGACACGTCTTTTTTTAATATTTTTTCGATTCAATTTATAAATGGAAGCACGCAATCATCCCTAAATAATTTAAATGATGTGGTGATTACGGAAAGTTTTGCCCGAAAAATTTTTGGTGATGAAAATCCAGTTGGAAAAACTTTGGTGGCGGAATATAGAGAGCCTTTAGTTGTAAGCGGTATTATAAAAGATTTTTCGGACAATTCAAGTATTCAGGGGGATTTTATAACTAATTCAAAGTTAAGGATCATATGGACAGGAAGCACGGATGTCCAGGGAAACAATATTGCTTTTTTCAGAATGTTTATCCTGGTTAAAGATGCAGAAAAGACTGATCATTTGCAGGAAATACTGAGGCGGGATCTAACCGCGTTGTCTGCAACCGGATACATGTGCACAACGGTTAGTTCAATCAACCTCATCCCTTTTGCAAAATCATATTTTATGCAGGGAATTGACAGGAGTATGACGAAACATGCCAACCTAAAATTAATACAGTTGCTTTCGATCATCAGTATTATAATTATACTACTGGCTGTGTTTAATTATATTAACCTTTCTACTGCAACACATTCAGATCGGTTACGTGAGATAGGAATTAAAAAAACAATTGGCGCTGAAAGGTGGCAAATCTTTTCACAATTTATTTCAGAATCATTTTTTATTTGTTTTATCTCCTTTATGCTGGCCATGTTCTTGGCATATCTCTGGGCACCATTCTTTGAGAAGTTTCTTGGGAGCCAGATTAATATAAATACTTTATTTCGTCCCGTTTGGATTGGTTGGCTTATTATTGGTGTTTTTATGATTTCTGTTGTTTCCGGATTTTATCCCGCTCTTTCTATTTCAAAGCTCAAGCCACTTTCAATTCTTAGAAAAAAAGAGGTGACGAAACAAGGTTCTTTGGGGTTCAGGGCTGTCCTGAATATTCTGCAATATACAGTTTCTGTTTCATTGATTATAACATTGATTGTTTTGTCACGGCAGATTGAATATGTTAGGACAAAGGATTTCGGGTTCGATGCCGATCAATTGTTAAGGGTTGATGTTCATTGGAGCCTCAACAGTAAAGCAGATGTTATAAGAGAGAAACTTTTGAATTACCCATCTGTTAAAAATGTATGTTTTTCACACGGTTCACCGGGAAGTATTTATTCATCATCTTCATGGGATGCTTTAGGAGAAGAAGATGCTATAATAAACCAACTTTCAACAGACACAGCTTTTTTTAAAGTTTTTCAGATTCCTTTGATTCAAGGTCGCAAACCCTTGTCTTCAGATTTTAATAATGTATGTTATATTAACGAAACTGCTTATAAAAAGACGGGGTGGACTTCATTTGAAGGAAAAAAATTCCATGGGACGGAAATTATTGGGATTGTCAAGGATTTTAATTTTGCTAACCTATATAATCCAATTACTCCGCTCGTCATTCCTATATCATCTGATATGGGCATTTCACATGTGACATTGAGGATTAGTCCAGAAAACATACCACAAATAATGGCGGCATTACAAGCGGTTTGGAGTGAAGTGTGTGCAGGGCATGCATTGAATTACCAGTTTTACGATCAATGGCTGGATTCAATGTATAAAAAAGAAGAAAGGTTAACTTCATCCATCCGTTTGTTCGCGGTTCTTGCAATTATGATTTCATGTCTGGGTATCTTGGGTCTTGCAGAATTTTCCATCAAAAAAAGGATGAAAGAAATCGGCATCCGAAAAGTAAACGGCGCCAAGGTCTCCGAAATTCTTGCCATGCTCAACAAGGACTTTATAAAATGGGTGGCCATTGCCTTTGTAATCGCCACACCCATTGCATACTACACCATGCACAAATGGCTCGAAAACTTTGCCTACAAAACCAACCTGAGCTGGTGGATTTTTGCTTTGGCTGGTTTGTTGGCTTTGGGAATTGCGCTGCTGACGGTTTCGTTTCAATCATGGAAAGCGGCTACTAAAAATCCGGTTGAAAGCCTAAGATATGAATAAGTATATCGAATTATTAAAATATAAAAACAATGATTAAACAACTTAAACGATTGATGATGAATAGCCTTAGGAACAGGCTTTATGCCTTCCTTAATATTATTGGATTGAGCGTGGCCCTGCTTTCCGTATTCATTGTTTTCCTTTGGGTTTTCTTTGAATTGGGCTATGATAAATTCAATACAAATTATCACCGTATTTATCAGATTAATAATCTCTCAGTTGAAGATGGGATGCGATGGGATGGCACACCTTCACCCTTAGCTCCTGCAATTATTGATAATTCTCCGGGAGTGGAACAAATAACCCGCATTGTCCGATTTAATCCTCTGCCAATTAGTTATGGTGAAAATAGTTTTATTGAGGAAAACGGTATCTCTTCAGACCCTGAAATATTCGATATTTTTTCATTTAAACCCATTGCCGGAAATGTAAGAAAAGCTTTGCAGGTTGCAAACACTATGGTGGTAACCGAATCATTTGCCCGACGTTATTTTGGCGATGAAGATCCCCACGGAAAGGACCTGATTCTTCAGGGGAGGTTTCCAATTACAATTCAAGCTGTAATTGAAGATGTCCCGGCACAATCCCATTTGCAATTTGATTTTATCCTTTCACACGAGTTAGCCAAACGGTTTTACAGTGATGAGTGGGGAAATCCTAATTACCTTACCTATATACTCATACATCAGGATGCCAATGCCAATGATGTTTTGACTTCCATAACACAGGTAGCTATGGAAAACCAAATGCCAAATATTTACAGTGGCAGAAATAATCTTATTCTAAGGCCACTGAAAGATATTTATTTGGATAACGGTATTAACAACCGGGTAGGAGATACGGGGGATAAACGAAATGTATTGATCCTTTCTCTGGTCGGTTTGCTTATACTTCTCATGGCATGTTTCAATTATGTCAATATCTCAGTGTCGCTAATCACTAAAAGGCTAAAGACCTCTTCAATACAGAAGATTCATGGTGCCTCGCGGAGAAACATATTTTTCCAATCTCTTTCAATGTCAGTTTTAATTATAATGGGTTCATACTTTATTTCTCTGGTGTTGCTTTTCTATTTGCTTCCCTGGTTTGAATCTTTTACAGGCAAGCAGGTAAGTTTTATTCTTTATGAACCCATGTTTATTTTGATTTTATTATTGGTTTTTGCCGGAACGGTAGTTTTATCAGGCATATACCCGGCATTACTTTTATCACGACCCAATGCTTTAAGCCTGTTTCAGGTTTCAGGGAATTCCATTACCAAATCCCGAAAATTTCAGATTATTGCAGGGTTGCAGAGTGCCATTTCGATTACATTAATAATATGCACAATTGCCATCTATAAACAAATGAGTTACTTACGGCAAAAAGATCTGGGTTTTAGCACAAACCAAATTGTATATTTTCAACTCAGTGGAATCATTAGTACTAAAATTGATGCAGTAAAGGGTGAACTTGAGGCTATTCCCGGAATTCAACAGATAGCTATGAAAGATTGTGTCCCTTTTGGGATCAGGAACAACACCCGGGCAATTATGTGGAGAGAAAATAGTGAGATAAAAAATACCGGTGACGGGAATTACTTTAATTCAGAAACAACCCGGATAGATCCTGAATACTTTAAGATGATGGAAGTTGAATTCAGTGAGGGAAGAAACTTCGATGAATCATTCCAGGCAGATAAGCAAAATTTTATTCTGAATGAGGAGGCTGTAAGGCAAATGCAACTGGATAATCCTGTTGGTCAGGAAATCGCGCTTTACGGAGAGTGGGGTATTATTGTGGGTGTAATAAAAGACACCTATTTCAAGTCGCTACATGAGAAAATCCAACCACAGGTTTTCCATCTTTACAGGGGTTTGGAGAGAGAAAGCAATTACAGTATTCTGTTTCTGAGGGTTGCAGGTTCGGATATACCCGGAATAATAAGTCAGATTGAGGATGTCTGGAGGAACCACAATCCCGGCATTCCATTCGAATATCATTTTCTGGATGAACAGTATGATCTGTTGTATAAATCAGATAAGCGCATGGCCCAATTTATTAATTTGTTTTCCGCGCTGGCAGTTTTCGTTGCATGCCTTGGGCTATTTGGGCAATCTGTATTTGCAGCGGACAACCGCACCAAGGAGATAGGTATAAGAAAGGTGAATGGCGCCAAAGTTTGGGAGGTGATGGCCATGATGAACATAGCTTTTGTTAAATGGGTAATTATCTCATTTGTGATAGCCAGTCCTGTTGCATGGTATGCTATGGACCGATGGCTCCAAAATTTTGCATACAGAACTGAACTTAGCTGGTGGGTTTTTGCAACTGCCGGATTGTTGGCGCTGATTATCGCTCTGCTTACAGTTAGCTGGCAAAGCTTGATGGCGGCAAGAAGGAACCCGGTTGAAGCTTTAAGATATGAATGAAAACTTTGAATTTGGACTGATGGAGAATGGAATCTGCAAGAATAAAAACGAATAAGGAATATGATTAATGTTTCAAACCTGAGAAAAACCTTCGATAATTCGGGAAAAGAATTAAAAAATCGTAATTATATGGAAGAGGCTGAGCGTCTGTGCGATCGGATTGGAATTATTGACAATGGAGAAATAATTGCAGAGGGGACATTGAATGAGTTAAGGACATTGGGTTCGATGAAAGAAACCGCTGTGCTCACTTATACAAATCTTACAGACGAACGCTACAATACAATCGCAAAAGAATGGAATGACCATCAACGTATTGAAAACAGAATAAACTTTTATTCCAGAAATATTCAAGGTGATTTATTTAAAATAATTTTAAAATGCAATGAATTCGGTCTTGACATCCAGCATATTGATATTCAAAAGATAAGCCTTGAAACTATATTTTTAAGTTTAACCGGTAAGCAACTAAGAGACAGATGATAAAACTTGTAAAGAAAGATCTGAAATTATTCTTCGGAAATAAGCAGGACATGATGCTGACCTTTGCATTGCCCATTATTTTTATTACTTTATTTTCTTTCGTATTCGGGAAAATGGGTAATACCGAGGAAGATAATATGCACGGTATTGTTCAAGTTGTGGCAGGTACTTCAGTTATGATGCTTCTATTTTCAGTTGCAGGAATTGGTGAAAGTCTGTTAAATGAAAAACAAGAAGGGATGCTGAAGAAGTTACTATGTTCACCCATACCTCCAGGGCATATTCTATATGGGAAGATGGTATTTGCCAATATCATTGCAGTTATTCAACTGATAATCATGTTTATATATGCCTGGCTGGTTTTTGGCCTGGACATTCTGCCTCACCTTCCTTCTCTTATACTCATGATTTTGGTAACTGCCTATGCCTGTTCCGGTTTCGGAATTGTCCTTGCATCATTTGCCAGGACACGTCAACAGGTGCAGGGTTTTGCAACTATGATCGTACTCGTAATGAGTGTTACCGGAGGTAGCATGATACCAATTTTTTTGATGCCGGAAATTATACAAAAGATTGCTGTTGTTACGGTTAACTATTGGAGTATCCAGGGGTTTTATGACATTTTCCTGAGGTATCTCCCATTATCAGATATCACTTTCCTTTCAAGAGTCTTTACTCTAATAATGATTGGAACTTCTTTAAATTTGATTGCTTATCAGATGTTTAAGAGAAATATTTTAAAGGTTGCCTAGATGAAAAATTTAAACGTTTTAATAAGAGGCCTTTTTAGAAAAGGAAAATCGGGGATTTACATTCTGGTCAATTTTACAATTGCATTTACCTGTGCATTATTGATTTATCTTTTTGTTTTTGATGAATTTTCGTTTGACAAGCATTTTGCAAATTACAGTCAAACCTACCGGCTAAATATCGAGGCGAAAGATAAAAGCAATATCAGTTGTAACCTGCCGGGAGTGTTGTACGAAAAAATAGAACAAGTTCCCGGCATTGAAAGGGTTGCGCGTATGCAAACCTTTATGGGAGAACGTTACATCGTTGTTGATAATGAAACATTTTTGGAAGATAAATTTCTGTTTGCTGATCCTGAAATACTGGATATTTTTGATTTCAGATTTATAACAGGCAGCCCCAAAGATGCCTTGTCAATACCATTTGGCCTGATCATCAGTAAATCGACGGCACAAAAGTATTTTGGCGGAACAAATCCGGTTGGAAAAACCATTCAACTTGATAATCATGATTTCACAGTTACTGCAATAGTTGAAGATTTGCCTGCACAAACCCATTTTGATTTTAAATTTCTGGCGCCAGCCTCGAGTTACAAATCCATGAACAACGACGTGCTGAAACAATGGTACATTTCATCTTTCAATTATTATTTTCTTTTATCAGAGAATACGGATAAAAGCATTGCAGAAGCGTTAATTACCAGAGCTTTTGCAGAAGGAAACGGCATTTCAGAAGAAACCCGGGAATTTCAAATGACACTGGAACCACTGGCCAATATTCACCTGAAAGCCGTAAGTACCCGATGGGACAACGCCATTAAAGGGGATATCAAAGTTGTTTATGGTTTTATTGTTGTTATGTTGATGATTCTTGGAATTGCTGTTGCCAATTACATTAATGTTTTAACGGCAAATTACCAACAGAAAGTCAGGGAAAACAGCATTCGGAGAATAAATGGAGCATCAGGTTTCTCTGTAATACACCATCAAATTTCAGAAACGTTTTTTTTACTTTCCATTTCCATGAGCATTGCAATTGGACTGACTTTTTTGCTTCTGCCATTCGTTAATAATTTAACCGGAAAAGAAATACAACCCGGATTTAGTTTACTTCCTTTTATTGGTGTTATGCTGGTTTCAGTTATTACTGTATCTGTAATTTATCCCGTTTTTTTTATACAATCGTTTAAGGCAACAGGTTTTTTAAAAAACCAGTCAATCATTTTAAACCTGAAAACAAGAAAACAGCACACCCTTGTCAGGGGTTCTCTGATCACTTTCCAGTTGGTGATAGCTACTTCGCTTATTGCTTCAGCAATATTAATCAGCAAACAACTTCAACTGGTAATGAAAACTAAAACGGGGTTCGATCAGGAAAATACGCTGGTCGTTATAAATCCATACAGCGAAACAATGAATCAACGGTATGACTTGTTCAAGCAAAAACTGGCTTCTGTTCCAATGGTTAAAGACGTGGGGGTAACAGAAAATGCCCCGGCCGGTTCTATTAATAATTACACTCCCGTTTGGCTCCCCGGCAAAGAGAATGAGCTTAAAGCCGATCTGGGGCAAATTACAGTGGACCATGATTTTTTCCCGGCTATTGGCGCAAAAATCGTGCAGGGTAAAAATTTCAATAAAAATATTCTGTATGACGAACAAATGGGAATAGTTATCAACGAATCGGCAGTTAAAGCGCTCAACCTTACCCACCCAATCGGGCAAAAGGTGGTGGTGCAAAATAATGCCTACACGCCCAATAACGAAATGGAAATAATAGGGGTAACTGAAGACATGCAATACTTTACCTTAAAGGAAGCTTCAAAACCGGTAATGTACTTTATTCGGCCCTGGGGAAAACACAATATCATAGTAAAACTTGAATCTGGTAACTACAGCCATGCCCTTCAGCAAATTCAGAATGTGTGGAAAGAGGTTGAGCCAAATCTACCCTTTACATACCAGTTTATGGATGACCGGATAAGTTCCAATTATACATCGGAAGTAAATACAGCAAGCATTATTGGAATTTTATCGGGCATTGCCATATTTCTTTCGATACTCGGTGTGTTGGGTATGATTGGTTTTACGGTTCAGCAAAGGATTAAAGAAATCGGCATCCGCAAAGTAAACGGAGCGCGTATTTCCGAAGTTATGGCTTTGCTGAACAGAGACTTTTTAAAATGGATAATAATAGCATTTGTAATTGCTACACCCATTGCCTGGTACGCCATGAACAAGTGGCTCGAAAACTTTGCCTACAAAACCAATTTAAGTTGGTGGATTTTTGCTCTGGCAGGTCTGCTGGCGTTGGGTATTGCGTTGTTGACGGTGAGCTGGCAGAGTTGGAAAGCGGCAACGCGGAATCCGGTGGAGGCACTCAGGTATGAATAAGTCTGAACCGTGATTTTTGTGATTAACTGATTACCATGATTGAAAAAGCAGAGAGCAGAGAGCAAAGGGTATGGAGCAGGAAGAAAGGCGACCGGGTGTTGCAGACTATTCGCTTTGCCCCTTGCCCCTTGCCCCATGCTAAAATCAAAGTCCATCTGGGAAATCAGATGAATCCTGGTTTAGACAATTGGCGGGCAGCAACGAGGAATCCGGTGGAGGCGCTAAAATATGAATGACAAAATTTCGACCACAGTGTCAGAATGGAGGCATTGAGGCATGAATAAGATTAAATTAAAAAATGAATTTAGCAACAATGAAACTAAATATTAACAATTGGAAATTAGCAATTAGAAATCTGAAAAATCAAAAAAGAACTACAATTCTTAACATCATTGGATTGGCTTTTGGTTTTGCTGCTGTATTGTTTTTGTCTGCATTCGTTTATCGGGAGTTAACATACGATTCATTTCATGAAAATGCAGATAAAATTTTTAAACCTGAATTTGAAATTATTGAAGCGGATGCTGACATCGATATTTCCCCGAACCTTACTTTAGACCAAATAAATCTGTTTCGCGATAATGTTCCGGGTATAAAAGCTATTTCATTTTTAAATTACAGCAGATGGGACTGGGATAATGGAGCATGGATTGAATACCGGAACAATAAATTTAATATTGACCGGATGGCCTTCTCCGACAAATACTTTAGTGATGTATTTTCTTTTAAAACAAGAATTGGAAATCTGGAGGAATCGTTGGATGAACCGGATAAACTGGTAATAACAAAAGAATTATCAGATAAAATATTTGGAATTGAAAATCCGGTTGGGAAAGAGGTTCTTTTAAATAATAAGCCAATAGTTATAGGGGCTGTATTAGAAAAAGTTCCATCAAATTCATCCATTGAGATTGGTGGTTTAGTGAGTTATAAATCGGCGCCCTATTTTTTTGGGAATAAAATTACCGATTGGAGCAATATTCCATTTATCAGGATCGATGAAAAAGCAATGCCGGAACAGATTGGTGAATCTTTTTCAAAAGTGCTTCGTTTGTCTTTGCCCGAAAAAGAATTAAAAAAAATTAATCCCATCTTTCATACCACACTTGTTCCAATTCGGGAATTATATTTTCACGAAGATTCAGCCTATTCTCCAATAAAACACGGGAACAAATCTACGGCCTATGTCTTGCTGGGAATAGGACTTTTAATATTGATTTTGGCCATTATCAACTACAATAATCTTTTGCTGGTAACATCATTAAAATGGAGGAAAGATTTTGGGATTCAGCAAATACTTGGTGCAGGTAAAGGCAATGCAAAAAAGCAACTATTGATAAAAGGAACTATTATAACCTTTGCCGGTTTTTTTGTTTCCATTCTTATTGTTTCAATTGGTCTTAACTGGTTTAATCAATTGATAAACTATCCTTTAGAACCTTCAGATTTTAGAACTATGCCAGCAGTGACTATTGCATTTGGATTATTATTAATCACCATTCTGTTTTCAGGAGTAATTCCCTCTTTAACAGGTGATTATTCGAATCCATTGATTCAGGTACGAGGAATGCAATCCGAACAGAATAACTATAATAAGATGTGGAAAGGATTGGTTACCTTTCAGTTGTTCGTTTCAATTGCGCTTATTATTGGAGCAATGGTAATCAGTAAACAAATAAACTACGGATTAAAAAAAGATCTTGGTTTAAATGTACAAAATGTAGTAACCATTCCCACACATAAATTGGCAGATAAACAGCAGGCCTATTTAGATTTATTATCACAGCATGCTCAAACACAATCTTTCTGCCAGTCAACTTCCTACATAAATACATTTAATGTTTGGGGAGGAAAACTCAAAGCTCCCGGAATTGCCATAGAAAGCATTCTTTATAATATGATCAGGGTGAACAGTTCTTTTATTGAAACTTTGGGATTAAACCTCCTGGAAGGCAGAAATTTCAGGAATAATAATATTTCAGACGAAGGGGCGATGATTGTTAACGAGGCCTTTGTGAAACATTTTAAGCTGGAAAATCCATTAGAAGCTACCGTTCGGGATTACCCCATAATCGGAGTTGTGGAGGACTTTAATTTTAACTCGTTGCATTATCAAATAGAACCTGCAATATTATGGAACACTCCTGATAAGATAGGATTATCATCGATACATTTTACTGCTAATAACAAAACTGATGTCAGAATTTATATGGATTTTCTGAAAGCAGAGTGGGGAAAGCTGGATGCATCAAAGCCTTTCGAATTTGAGTTTCTGGATGACAGATTGACTTCGATGTATCAGAAAGATATTGTTTTAGCGAAATCGATAATAAGCTTTTCCGTGTTCGCTATTTTCATAGCCTGCCTGGGAATTTTTGGCCTTTTATCCTATGTCATGGAAATGAAAGTCAAAGAAATTGGGATTAGGAAAGTAAACGGAGCTAAAGTTTTGGAAATTTTAAAACTCGTAAACCTGGATTTGGTAAAATGGATAACAATTGCTTTTATAATTGCCACACCCATAGCCTACTACGCCATGAATAAATGGCTCGAAAACTTTGCTTACAAAACCAAGTTGAGTTGGTGGATTTTTGCGCTGGCAGGTTTGCTGGCTTTGGGAATTGCGCTGCTAACTGTTAGCTGGCAGAGTTGGCGAGCGGCAACGCGGAACCCGGTTGAGGCACTCAGGTATGAATAAATTGAAAGTTTAATTATAATGACCTTTACAACTTGCAATAAAGATATTATTATGCTCGTCAACTTTATACACAAGTCGGTGTTCGTCGGTTATACAGTAACGTTACTTGTCTGTTTTTCAAGATTTCTAATTGCCTTGTTCACACGATTAACATATTCCTCACGGCTTTCTTTTTTGTTTAGCCCAAAATCGGCAACCGGAGAAATTGAGATTTCGAGTTCTTCTTCATTGTTAAAAAGGGCTTTTATTTTATTAAAAAGGTCGGATGTCAATTCGTTTGAACGAATCCGGATTACTGTTTCCATAATATTTTCATTAATACAAACAAAGATATACAATTCGATAGAAAATACTTCATTAATGAATAGCGAAGGTTTTAATCCAAGTGAAGCCCTCACTAATAACAAGCTTGAAAGTGATGATTAATACTTAAAACAAAAAACGAAATGTTCAAAAACTATCTGACTTCAGCACTCCGGTTTTTAAAACGGAACAAACTTTTCGCCGGAATTAACATTATTGGGCTTTCGCTGGCACTGGCAGTATCGTTTATCATTTTATTGTTTGTCGTAAACGAATTTAGTTATGACAAAGGCTATAACAAACGAAAGCAAATTTACAGGGTGATATTAACTTACTCCAATCTAAAAATAACGCAACCTCTGGTGCCATATATCCTGACCTCAGAAATGAAGAGTAGTTTCCCGCAAGTGGAATATGCGGCACCGATTAGGTACGTTCGCCCGTTCCAACTAAAAAAGAATGATGAGTTTATTTCTATTCGGTCGGCCGCTTCAACCGTTTCCGACTTTTTCAACATTTTTGATATTTCCTTAACCGGGACGAAAGAAAACATTTTGGACGATCCGAATTCCATCGTGCTCTCAAAGAAACAGGCAGAAAAATTCTTCCCGGATGAAAATCCTGTGGGAAAAGAAATTATGGGCTCTGTTTTAGGGAAGGAACAACTTTTTGTGGTAAAAGGCGTTTTTGATGACTTCCCTGCTAATTCGTCGATTCAGGCAGACTGCTTTGTCAACACAAAATGGTCGCTTGATCAAATTAACCAATCTCAAAAAATTGCAGATGCGGATATAAATTGGAAAGCGTTTAATTGGAACACATGGGTTTTATTAAAAGAGAATACGGATACCGCTGCAATTATTGAACAATTTAGAACAATAGCGGCGAGAAACTATGAAGAATATTTCTATCTGACTTTTTCGTTACAAAGTCTTTCCGATGTATATTTTCATTCTGCAGGCATGGTTAATGCGGGAAAGATTGGAAACATGAAAAAGATAAAGATTTTTTCTGCCATTGCTTTTCTGATTATCGTTATGGCAGCTTTCAACTACATTATTCTTTCTACTGCTGTTTCGTCAGGCCGGAGCAAAGAAATTGCCATGCGGAAAATGAATGGGGCATCCATAAAATCCATTAAAAAACAGATGTTAGGGGAATCAGTTTTTTTGTTGCTGATTGTTTTGCCAATAGCTGTTGGATTTGCTTTATTGGTCAAACCGTATGCCGAAGAGTTGTTCCAAATGAAACTTCACATTATTCATTCAAATTTGGTTACTTACATTCTGATTTACCTGTTACTAACTTTGGTTATTGGCCTTTTCTCGGGGTTGTACACTTCAACCTATTTGTCGAGCCTGAATGTAATTGGTATTCTAAAAAACGGCACTGTTTCTGGCAAAGGAAAGCCTTTTCTTCGCTCGGCATTGATTACCGTACAATTGGTGATTTTCTGTTCGTTTATATCTGGTACATTAATTATCCGGTCACAGTACAAATATGCCCTGAACAAGGACTTAGGTTATCAGAACAATAACATACTTCTTGTTGATATGGGGCGTGATTTTAAAGAATATAAAGCATTTATCAACAGTGTTAATTCAATACCTGAAGTAAAATCAGCTGCGGGAACTCTGGACGCCCTTCCTGCCTTCGGATCAACAATAGGGGGAACTCCTAATTTTAAAGACCCGTCAAAAATTGTGGAAATGGAAGGACTTTTTGTACATTACAACTTTATCGAAACAATGGGAATTAAGGTACTTAAAGGCCGTAGTTTTTCTGAAGAATTTGGAAGCGATTTAAAAAATAGCGTATTAATAAATGAAAAAGCCGTAAAAGATCTTGGAATTGAAGACCCGATTGGAAAACTACTTGAAGGAAGAACAATTATTGGGATTGTAAATGATTTTAACTTACATACAATCCGCACAGATATTCCCCCGCTTAGCATTTATCTCTATGACAGATATTACCACATGGCTGTCAATTATGCGCCTGGCAAGTTAGATGTCCTTCTCCCTAAAATCGAAAAAGAATGGAAGGCAATAGCCCCGAACCGTCCTTTTCAATACAAAACCATCGAAGATGTAATTGAAGGCATTTATGATTCGGAAAAGAATTTGAGTGTTATTGTTTCTATTTCCGCTTTATTCTCTTTGTTGATTGCAGCTTTCGGTTTGTTTGCTTTAACTCTGTTTATTGCAAAAACTCGTACCAAAGAAATCGGTATAAAAAAAGTATTCGGGAGTACTGAAAAATCCATTATTTATTCATTTCTGAAGGAGAATTTAATCATGGTTGTGGTAGCTTCAATACTTGCAATTCCGATTACTTATTATTTTATGAACAGGTGGTTAAGCAATTTCTCGTATAATGTGGGCATTAATTTCTGGTTTTTTGTTGTTGCGTTTTTTATTGCAATGCTTGTTGTTTTACTTACTGTGTTGTTTCATTCTTTCAGGGCTTCTCGCACTAATCCGGTTGAGGCGCTGAGGTATGAATAATATTAAAACTGAGAAAGAAATTCTTTAGAGGTTATGATGCGAATGTAACGAAATGGATCAAGAACAAGCAAATCGTTGTCACCGGTAACAATGCCATCTGCATTTCCGGCTATTGCCAGTTCAAGGAACTTGTTGTCTTTTGGATCGCGGCATTCGGTAATTTCTGTTTTAGGTTCAATAAATTCTCCCATTCGAACCAGGTTGAATATAAAACTCCTAATAGTTGGTAATTCAGCTATCCCTGCAAATTTTTGTTTTAGCAATGTAGATTTAAGTTCTTTGAAGGTTGGTTCTGAAAAAAGAAGTGTATGTTTTTGGGTTGAAAAACGAATAACCTTGTTTGCTGTTGTGCTTTTAAAAACAAAGGCACTAACTAAAATATTTGTATCGAGGATCAGTCGCATAAATTATTTCTCGCTGCCTAAAGTACGGTTCATTTCGTCCATGTCAATTTCTAAAATATCGGCTAATTTTTCGGGAGTTAACCCTTTTTGGCGGGCATATTCAGCAGCTTCGTCCATTACTGCAAAAAGCTCGTTAACCGGATTTGAAACATACAATTCCAATTTCTCCTGGAGTTTTTTTAGCTCCTCTTCGTTCATCCGTTTAATTACAGCCGCTGTCTTATCGCTCACCTTCAAACTTATAGTTTTCATAATCCAAAATTTTACTCAAAAATATTCATTTCCATTCATATTATTATAAATCCTGTGATAACAATAACTTAAAACCAAAATCGTGTTTAAAAACCATCTTAGATCCATACTCCGTTTTTAATTGCAAAATAAAATTTTTATGGGAATCAACCTTCCTAAGCTTGAACTGGCTTTTTTTTGCCATTTTTGTGGTTCTATTCACCGTCCTTTTTCATTCCTTCAGAGCTTCACGAATTAACCCGACAGAAGCCTTGCGAAATGAGTAAAACGAAGTAAAAAATGTTTATCAACTAATATTTCCTGCCCTCCGGATCAATCATGGGCACAAACCGAACCGGCAACACACTTTCTTCGCGCAGTTTTCCTTTTCTCTTTTTCAGCAGAACCAGTTCCTGCACCGGGTCATCTCCCACCGGAATGATCATGCGGCCACCTTCGGCTAATTGTTCCGTTAAAGGTTCGGGCACATTGGTGGGTGCGCAGGTAACAATAATGGCATCGAAAGGAGCATGTTCGGGCCAGCCTTTGTAGCCGTCGCCGGTTTTACTCCAGATGTTTTTATATTCCAGGTCGTTAAAAACCTGCCGGGACTTATTGGCAAGCTTTTCAAAAATTTCGATGGTAAATACCGAATCGCATAACTCGGCCAAAATGGCTGCCTGGTATCCCGAACCGGTACCGATCTCCAGTACTTTGTCGGTTCGTTTTAAATCCAGGGCATCGGTCATAAAAGCCACAATGTAGGGTTGCGAAATGGTTTGTCCTTCGTCGATGGGAAGCGGAGAATCGGCATAAGCATAGGGAATGTATTGCGGAAGCACAAATTTGTGTCGCTCCACTTTCCGGAAAGCATTCAACACTTTTTCATCGGAAATTCCGCGGGCTTCTATTTGTGTTTTTACCATCCGGTTTCGCAAGGCAAAAAAAGGATCGCTGTTTTGGCTGCACGAAAGTTGTGAAGCCAGCATAAATGCACAAAGAACTGTAAAAATTTTAACAGACATATTCATCAGTATTTTGGGAATTATACGGGAAAAGCGGTGTTGTGTTTCCTAAAGGGAAAAGCGAAGCCGGATATAACAAATCCGATGAAAAATGAAAAAAGCCGAACTTTTTAAAAGTCAGGCCTTTGCTGTGCTGATCAATTATTTTTAGTCAATCTCAGTTGGAATGCTATCCTGAATAGCTTCCAATTCTTTCAGCGTCAGCCCTTCGGGTTTCATTTCCCAGTATTTACCAACCATATCGCCATCCCAGGTGTTGGTAACGTTTTCAATATCGTAAATAATATCCCCCATAGTTTTATCCATAAAAATGGCACCTCCCTCCGGAACCTTAACAGTTATCTGCACCTCCTGGTCGCGCCACTTGTCGCCTTCGTTCAGGAAAAAGCAGGGTTCAAAAACCAGCACCGAGTCCTGTTGCTGAAAACGGTAAATCAGTTCGGCTGCATGGTCGCGGGCATTTTCCCGGGTGCGGCCGCGTGACGATTTTTTTACCGTTACCACAAATGAATTGCCGCTGGCCCTTTCCACATCGAGGCGCGGATTTCCCAAAATCAGCCTGCCCTCTTCTGCATCCACCACCCTTAACTTATTGAAATCCCACCCCTGGTCGGCGTAGTCTTTGTATTTATCCTCTGCAAGTTCCAGATACAAAGTCCGGCAACTGTCGCAATTAATGGTTGTGCTTTCTACAACCGAAGCCTGGTTTTTAAAATTTCCCAGCTGGTTTGTGGAAATTACAAACAGCGTAATAAGTGCAATAAGCCACACACCAACCATACTCAAACCAATGGCTGTGTTGTTCGATTTGTACCTGAACACCAGTTTCGAGCCAACATATAACATGGCAAGCAGTGGAATTCCGGCAAGAAAACCTACTGCAATAATTCCCAGTCTTACGGTAGCTGGTTCAACAAGGTAATTTAGAAAATCGGGAAAATTGATTTCGGGGCCCCATATCAACGGGCAGCCCTGAACAAATGAATGACCAATTGCAAGTGATGAAATTAATCCGAGTAATCCAAAAAATCCGGAAATGATAAGTATTACCCCGATAATTACTACAGCAACTTTAAATAGCAGTTTAAAAGCATTGTAAGTTACTTCACCTGCGCCCTCAACTTTTTTTTTACCTTTTGAGTAGGTGTCCGATTCTTTAAACTTTTTATAGCTCTCTTTAACTTCTTTTACTTCTTCACGAATAGATTTTTCGATGTTTTTCACCGTGGCCTCCTGTCCGCGCATTTCAAGGCGCTGGGCTGTGGTAACTGCTTTTGGTACGGCAATCCAGAGCACTATGTAAGCCAGCAATGCCGCTCCTGTGGTAACAAAAAACAGTACAACAAAAATTATTCGCAGAATAACCGGATCCATATTGAAATAGGCGCTTAAACCACCACAAACTCCGCCAATTACGCGGTGTTCAGGATCGCGGTATAATCGTCTTTTTCGTTTTGCTGAACTGGTAAATACTTCATCTTCCCCGCCTTCTTCTTCCACAAAATCTTCCGGGGTTCCCATGGTTTCAATTATCTGTTCAACCCAGGCCAGTGTAATTACGTCTTTTTCGCCTGCTGATTTTTCAGTAAAAATTTCGGCGATCCGGGCTTCAATGTCTGCCAGAATTTCTTTTCCCTCTTCTTCGGTTCCGAAATGATTTTTCAGTTTCACCAGGTATTTTTGCAGTACTTCGTAGGCGTCTTCTTCAATGTGAAAAACGGTACCGCTGATATTGATTGTGAATGTCTTTTTCATCTTCTAAATTCTTTGAGATTTCTGTTCTGGTTTATTTTTTTTCAATTAAGTCCTGCTTTTTCTGATTTTTCCTACTGCATCAACCAGTTCGGCCCAGGAACCTTCAAGCTCGGATAAAAATTTACGGCCTTTGTCTGTTAATTCGTAGTACTTACGCGGCGGCCCCTGGGTAGATTCTTCCCAGCGGTATGTCAGTAATCCGGCATTTTTTAACCGTGTAAGTAACGGATAAAGGGTTCCTTCAACTACAATCATTTTGGCTTCTTTTAATTCCTGAATAATGTTGCTCGCATAAAGCGGCTCACCATCAAGTACCAAAAGGATGCAGTACTCCAGTACCCCTTTCCTCATCTGTGCTTTTGTATTTTCCAGTTTCATTTTGATTCTCTCCTTTTTTTAATATTGATCCACGGTTCTCTCTTCCCGTTATTTTACATGGACCAAAAATCTGCAGAAGTCATCCAGCTTTCAAGCATTAAGGGTTCTTCCTGCACTTCGTGGGTGTAAAACAAACTTTCATCCAGCATCCAGCTTTCCAATGCCACTGGAACTTCCACTTCGTTTTCTATACTGAATTCAGTTGAAAAATAATTTTCGCTGGTCATCCAGCCTTCCAGTTCAAGCGCCGGGTCGAAAGCTTTGTCGAAAGCATACCAAAATGCATTTTCGGTGTTTTCATTTGCAGGTGATTCCTTTTTCGGTGTTTCAACCATGGCAACAGCAATTTCGTTAAAACTGCTGTAGGTTATAACCTTTTTCCAAAACTCCTGCGCGCTAACGGTAATGCTTACCAAAACAAAGCTAACGACTACGGCTACTGAACGCAAAACTGCTTTTCGGAAATTTGTTTTTGTTTTCATGGCTCTTTCTGTTTTTTTTGTTTCAATTGTTTTCATGGCTTCTGTTTATACTGTTTTTCAATTTTCTGTTTTCATTATGACGAGCTGTTTTCTGAATCGTTACAGTTTGTATAGAACTTTTTTTTAAAAACTACTTTTAATTACATTGTTATTGGCAATACAAATATATGGAAAAATATTAGTACTATGCAACACAAAGTACCATATATTTTCAAAATATTTTATCTTTTTATTATAAGTTATTGTTTATTAGTTGTTTGCAAGCACAATAAATTTTCTTTTTTTTGAAAAAGAATTTCATTTGAAAAAATATCCATCGGAATAAAATGTTTTATGCACAAAAGAGAGGTTGTTTCTGGAAGAACAGACTTATGATTTTTTCAGTGTTTTTAGACTTTTTCGTAATATTTTAATAACATGCCACTTGTTGTTTATTTCCTTTTGATAAGTTGTTAAAAAATGTGCAAAAACGTTTGATAACTATTAAATTCCAAGTTTGGACGATAGAAAAAATAGTGGGAACTTGTCGCCTTTGTAAAAAACATAGGTGAATTATTAAAAGACAAAGAATCAGCGTAAAAACTTCAAACCAATAAACGGCATGGCAACAGAGGAGCAAAAACATCATTGAAAATTAACATCAGGTTAATAATAAAAGATTAGTTAAATGTATTTTTGCAAAAAATAATTTAACGTAATTTTATTTAAATAACTACTAAATTAAAGTTTACTATTTATGATTAAAAAAATCAGGGTTTTATTAGTAGCACTCATTATTTCATCAGCTACTATAGTGCAAGCACAGGTAACCACATCCAGTATGAGTGGGCGTGTTACTGATGCTGAAGGAATTGTGATAGGTGCGACGGTGATTGCCACACACGAACCTTCAGGAACAACTTATGGTACTGTAACCAACATGGAAGGGCGATTCAACCTGAACGGTATGCGTGTAGGCGGACCTTATACCGTTGAAATTTCTTTCATTGGATATGGTAAAAGCACTACGAACAACGTTACGTTGAGCCTGGGTGAAAACTATGTAATGAATGTTGTACTCTCAGAAGAATCATTATCATTAGATGAGATTCTTGTTACGGCAACCCGCACAAAATTCTCTACTGAGAAAACCGGAGCAGTGACCAATATCACAAACAGTCAGATAGATAATTTGCCTACAGTAAGCCGTAGCATTATGGACGTTACCCGCCTTTCTCCTTATGGAGGTAATGGTATGAGTTTTGTCGGGACAGATGGCCGTACGGCCAATTTTACGGTGGATGGAGCTAATTTCAACAATAACTTTGGTTTGAGTTCTGCGCTTCCTGGTGGGGGTAACCCAATCTCCATTGAAGCCATTGAAGAATTACAGGTTGTAATCGCACCATACGATGTGCGTCAAACGAACTTTATTGGTGGTGGTGTGAACGCTATTACAAAATCGGGTACCAACACCTTCAAAGCCAGCGCTTACACTTATCACAGAAATGAAAACTTACGCGGTGATGCTGTTAATGGTCAACAAATCCAGGGAGCGCGTGAGAAAGACCGTAATACAACTTACGGTTTTACGATGGGAGGTCCAATTATCAAAAACAAGCTCTTCTTTTTCGTAAATGGTGAAATGGCTAAAACACCAACCATTGCCAATCGCTGGAGACCTTCAACCGATGGTGTTGCTGATCCGGACAATTATATATCCCGCACAACAGAAAACGATCTTAAGAGGGTTTCTGATTTTGTAAGAAGTGAATATGGCTACGAAACAGGATCTTACACAAATTTCCCGGCAGACGAAAGCAATCATAAACTACTTGCCCGTTTGGACTGGAATATCTCAAACAAACATCGTCTGGCTTTACGTTATAATTACACGAAAAACCTGTCATGGAGATCTCCCAATGCTACTTCTATGGACGGGGGTACCCGCGTGTCGGAGGCAAGAATGTCACAAGCCTCCATGTCATTTGCAAACTCGATGTATTCGATGGACAACCTCGTTCATTCATACTCTTTCGACCTGAACAGTCGTCTGTCGGATAACGTATCCAACCAATTTCTGGCCACATTTTCAAAACTTGATGATATTCGCGGAACCAATTCAACCGAATTTCCTTTCATTGACATTTTGAAAGATGAACAAGCCTATTTGTCTTTGGGGTATGAACTTTTCACCTGGAACAACGGTGTGCATAACAATGTGTTGAATATCAAAGATGAGTTGACCTACTATTTGGGCAATCACAAAGTTGTTGGTGGTGTTGCATACGAATATAAGATGGCAGATAACTCCTACATGCGTAACGGTACCGGATACTATCGCTACTCCAGTCTTAATGAGTTCTTAAACGGAGGGGTGCCTGAAATTGTTAACTTAACCTATGGTTACGATGGTGAAACTAATCCTGCAGCTCGTGTAAGAACCAATAAGATTGGCGTTTACGGACAGGATGATTGGAGTATAAGTGAAAAATTCAAACTTTCATACGGTCTTCGTATCGATGGACTTTTCTTCAATAATGATGACTTGATGACGAACAAGGCAATTTACGAGATTGATTATTCCGGTCGTAATATTGACACTGGTAAATGGCCTTCTGCCAGCGTCATCATCTCTCCCCGTGTAGGTTTTGTATGGGATACTTACGGAGACAATAGCCTGAAAGTTCGCGGTGGTACCGGTCTTTTCTCAGGAAACCTGCCGCTTGTATTCTTCACCAATATGCCAACCAACGGTGGCATGGTACAATATCAGGCACAAATAAATGCTGCAAACGCTGCAAAAAATGGTTTCTCAATGGATGAGTTTGCCGGCGGCCTAGTAAAGGATGCCAACGGAAATGCCAACATCTCTGCGCTTTACAACAAATTGGCGTCATTGGGTTATCCTACAACCATTTCACCCGAAGACGGGACAGTCCCTTCAGCTATTGCAGCTGTAGATCCCAATTTTAAAATGCCACAAGTTTGGAAAACGTCGCTTGCTGTTGACTATGCATTCCTTACATCTTTTCCACTGTCTGTAACGGTAGAAGGAATCTTCAACAAAACCATCAACGGTGTTTCTATCTCTGACTGGAGTATTCCATCTGTAGGTGGTTTTGCCCGTTTCAACGGTGTTGACAATCGTCCGGTTTATCCCGATGGTTATCGTACCGGCACAAAGGCATTTGTACTGGAGAACACCAGCCGCGGTTATGGCTGGTCAGGCAACATCACTCTCAATGCCCAACCAACAGAAATGATCAGCCTGATGGCTGCCTATACACACACAGTTGCCAAAGATGTTACCGGTATGCCCGGATCGAATGCAGAATCTGCATTTACATACGTTCCTACAGTAGAAGGTCCTAACCACATTAAACTGCACAATTCACAATACACCACACCCGATCGTCTTGTGGCTGCAATTACTGCACACGACAAGAGCGGTAATCACTATAGCTTTATCTATGAAGGATGGCACGGTGGTGCAAACTACTCCTTCATGACTGTGAACGACATCAACGGTGACGGGTACAACTACGATGCAATCTATGTACCTACTGACGATGAGGTGGCAAACAATCAATACCGCTTTGTTTCGGAAGATGACAAAACACGTTTCATGGACTATGTTCATGCCAATGATTATTTGAAAAATCAACAAGGCAAGTATGCAGAAGCCTACAGCGTTTACTCTCCCTGGGTACATCGCGTGGACTTCAGCTACAAACATGATTTTGCTCTTAATGCAGGTAATAACCAACACAAGCTGCAACTTAGCTTTGATGTCAAAAACGTAATGAACCTGTTCAATTCCAGTTGGGGTGTAGGTAAATATTTGAACCCGGAAATTGGTTCAGAAGCGCGTATCCTCAGATATGAAGGCGTTGATGCTGACGGTGTGGCTACATTCTCTACACCCTCTTCCATCCATGGCAATACCCAAACATTCACTCCAAGCTACTCATTGGGTCAAACCTGGTATGCTTCTATTGGTATCAAGTATATTTTCAACTAATTAAAAGTATAGACAAGATGAAATTAAAATATTTATTTCCATTTTTCTTCGCAACGGTTGCCCTGATGACAAGTTGTGCCGATGAAGAAGTTATGACCTTGCTTGATGAAATTCGGGTATCATCGTCATACGTTGCTATTCCGGAGGAGGGCGGTTCTTCAACCATTACTGTAACGGCTCAGGATAGCTGGACAATAGAGAAGGTAACTACAGAGAAAGATGAGGTTGAGTGGTTAACTATCTCTTCAGCTTCAGGAAGTGCCGGTGAGACAGAACTGACATTTTCTGCTCCAGCTGCCATAGATGGTCGTACAGCAGAGGCTCTGCTTCACAGTGGAGGCAAAACACAGAGAATTAACATCATCCAGGGGTTGGCGAAAATATCTGAAGTTACAGCAGCTGAAGTGAATGCAGGTCCCGACGGAAAAACTTTCCGTGTAACAGGTGTTTGTACTTCCATTGTAAATACCTTATATGGCAACTGGTATTTAACGGATGAAACGGGGACTGTGTATATATACGGTACGCTTGACGCAAAGGGCGCAACAAGAAATTTCCTGAGTCTTGGACTTGAAGTTGGAGATGAAGTAACGATTGAAGGACCAAAGTCATCTTACCAGGGAAATCCTCAAATGGTGGATGTCACGGTTATCCAAATCAACAAGTCACTTATAAAAGTAGATTCTGTTGAAAACCAGGCACTTCCCATCGAAGGGGGTGAATTCATCGCATACCTTACCAGCAAAGGACAAGGCGTATCTGTTGATATCCCTGAAGATGCCAAGTCATGGTTGTCAATTTCGTCTATTGAATCGGCAGGCGAAGAAGTAGTTGTGAAGTTCAATGCCGCTGCCAATACCGGTGGAGACCGTGGAACTACTCTCATATTCCGCACCACCGACGGCTCAAAAAACTACAGCACAGAAACAACGCTGACTCAAAAAGGAGCGATTCTGGAAGTACCTATTTCAGAGTTTCTTGCCGCTGAGGTTGGTAATACGCAATATCGATTGACAGGTGTTATTATCAACATTGCCAATACCAAATATGGCAATTTATACCTGAGGGATTTCTCCGGAGAAACCTATGTGTATGGTATTCAGGATTTCCAGGAAAAAGGATTGAAAGAGGGTGACATCATTACAATAGTTGGAAAACGTGCCGCATACAATGGTTCTCCTCAGGTGGGTTCTGCCGTGTTGGAAAGCGTGATTCCCGTAACTGCTGCTACCATTGCCGAGGTGCTCACCAAACCCGATTCCAGCCAGGATTACTTTCTGGTAACCGGTGAAATTACTTCAATAGCCAACGATACATACGGTAATCTTTATTTGAAAGATGGCGACAGTGAGATCTACCTCTATGGCTGTTATCCGGGTTATGGTGCAACCGGAGATGCCAGAAAATACCTGTTGGCTGATAAAGGCATTCAAGTTGGAGACAAACTGACAGTTATTGCAACGAAGGGCTCATATAATGGAGTACCTCAACTTGCACATGGTATTTATTTCAGCCACGAAAGTGCAGAATAAGTAATTGGAAACCATAAGCTATAAGCAATGTAATATCTTTCCATTGTTAACTTAATGGAGTAATTTAAAAAAGAGGCTGTTTCACATGGTTGAGACAGCCTCTGTTTTTCGTATTTTTACGAAAGGGATTTCAAATTTTATTTAAATAATGAAAACAATAAATGTCTGGTTCTCTGTTATACTTTTCTTCTTGTGGCACAGTGTATTCTCACAACCGATGGGTTACTACAACGGAACGGAGAATTTAACTGGCGGGGAACTAAAAAAAGCGTTACACGAAATTATTAAAGATCATGTTGATTTTTCATATTACCGTACCGGTCAAATTATAAATTATTCAGATTCTGATCCGGCCAACCCGGAAAATGTAATTTTGTTCTATCTTCAGGAATCGAGGGATGCCAGTATGTATGGCATGGGTGGCGATTACATTAACAGGGAGCATGTTTGGGCAAAATCGCACGGATATTTTTCCGAAATTCGTCCGATGGACAGCGATGTCCATAATCTTCGGCCCGCTGATGCATCGGTTAACGAAGACCGGGGAAATAAAGATTTTGATAATGTCAGGCCAAACGGAACACAGCACCATGAAGCCACTGAATGTTGGTTTACAGAATGGGCCTGGGAACCCGGGCCAGCCACAAAAGGACAAGTGGCCCGTATCTTATTTTATATGGCTACCCGTTACGAAGATGCAGACCTTGAAATTGATCTCGAACTGGTAGATAAAATCAATACTTTTCCTCTGCCGGAACATGGTAAACTTTCAACTTTAATTGAATGGAATAACCAATACCCACCTTCCGATTTTGAACGGCGAAGGAATGAACGAATTTATCAGATTCAGCAAAACCGGAATCCATTTGTTGATAATCCTGAATTTGCAAATTTAATCTGGAATGAAAAAAGCATTGAAAAATTCCAATTTTCTGATTTGAAAATGATACCGGAAAAACCCGGGGTTACCGATATTGCAAACATTTCGCTGAGAATTGCATCAGAATCAGAACCAGACAGTGTAATTTTATATTGGGGAAATTCCTTTGATTCGACACAAAGTAGGATTCCTTTAATTTCAGGTTCAGAAAAATATTTCAACACGGTTTCTTTTTCAAATATGCAAGCCGGCGAAATCATTTATTTCCTTTTCAAAGCATTTTCAGTAAACGATACTTCTGTTTTTAGAGGAAGTTATATCTTTCCGGAAAATATAACTGCGGAACAAATTACACCTATTCAAAATATACAGGGACCAGGTACTGAAAGCCCTTTTTTTGGGCAACAAGTAATTGTAACAGGTAGAATTACTGCTAATTTTGATAACACGTTTTACATTCAGGATGCAACTTCTGAAAGAAGTGGAATCTGCGTATATAATTCGCTGAAAACAGGTAAGGTAGGCGACAGTGTTGTAGTACGTGGAAAAGTTACAGAATATTCTACGTTAACTGAATTAACGGATATTGATTACTTCTATAATTTTGGAAACAATAAAATTATTGAACCCGTTACAATCAGCACGGGCCAGCTTAACGAAGATTTTGAAGGTATGCTGGTAAAACTTGAAAACGTAACTTTTGCAGATGGCGGTTCAAGAATACAAAGTACCAATTCTGTTTATTCTTTCTTTGATGAAGCGGGTCAAGGTGTACTTTATTCTGACCGAAATGGAAGACTCCCGGGGAAAAAACTTCCGGAGGACCGAACTACTATTATTGGAATTGTTTCACAATACCAGGGAGTTTATCAATTACTGGCGCGCGAAATTGCTGATCTTACCATGGCAACTAATGCAACCAGGCAACATGAATTAAAACAAGATGTTTCCATTTACCCAAATCCTGCCAGTAGCCAGCTTTTCTTAAATACTAATTTGGTTATTAAATCAGTCGTTATTTATTCAGTCAGAGGAGAATTAAAGCTTCTTAAAACCGGCAACATTAAGAATATCGATGTTTCAGGATTACAAAACGGAATGTACTTTTTAAGGATTCAAACCAATCTGGATGAATTCATTCATAAAAAATTCCTGGTTCAGTAAAAATACGATTGGTTGATAGATAGAATACTATTATTGATTCAAATCCATTTTTTTCATGGGTTTTATCACCACCTCCTCGCCGCAGGAAGGGCAGAGGTAAATTTCGCAACCGGTGCAGGCAAAGCAATTGCTGCAAAACCGGTCAACATCGAGGTTTGAAAAAGTGAAACTACAATTTTTGCAGGTGTAGGTTTTTTCTTTTTTGCCGCCTTCTATCATTTTAAAAGAAATGTTTGTATAACCGTGTTATGGCAAAAACAACAACAAGTGTGAAAATGATGGTTGCTCCTGACGGAATATCCATAAAATAGGAAATAAACAAGCCCGCCATAGTTCCTAAAAAAGCAATAACTGAAGAAAGAATCAGCAGGTTTTTGAAATTATTGGTGAACAGGTTTGCAGTGGCCTGCGGAATGGTTAACAGCGAAAGAATCAGAATTATCCCAACTACCCTGATATTTAGTACAACGGTTAAAGCAATCAAGGTAATGGTCAGGTAGTTAAAAAGTGCAACAGGCAATCCGGCTGCGCGTGCAAACTCTTCATCGAAAGCGATGTAAAGAATCTTCCTGAAAAAAACCGAAAAGAAAAAGATAATCACCACATTAAGTACAAACATCCATATAAGTTCTGAAATGGTAACCGTGAGGATGTTCCCGAAAAGATAACTCATCAGATTTGGCGTGTAGCCCGGGGTCATAAAAACGAAAATAATGCCAAGGGCCATACCAAACGACCAGAAAATGGCAATTGACGAATCTTCGCGCACTTTGGCCACCGTTGTAATAAACTGAATTCCCAAAGCTGCTCCAACTGCAAAAATTACCGCTCCAACCAACGGGTTGAATCCCAGTAAAAATGCCAGCCCGATTCCGCCAAACGAAGCATGCGTAATTCCCCCGCTGATAAAAACTATTCGCCGGGAAACAATATAACTTCCCACAATACCACACGAAATGCTGGCAAAAATGGCGGCAAGAAATGCCTTCTGAAAAAATTCGTAAGCGAAAAGTTCGATAAAGGTGCTCATATTAATGATGATGTTTTAAAACCGTATGTGGAATTTCGCCATGAGTTATCAGTTTAATGGGGCAGTTGTAACTGTTCAATTGTTCCTGTGTAATAATATTGTTGGGGTGGTAATGCAGTTCGCTGTTTACGCAGGCAATGGTTTTCACATAGGTTGAAATGGTGCCCACATCATGCGAAACCAGCACAATGGCCATGTGGTTGTTTAAAAGCCTGAGTTTTTCATACAATTCCCCTTCAAAACGGTTGTCCACAAAAGTGTCGGGTTCATCGAGGATGAGGATTTTGGGGTCGCTTAACAAAGCCCGGCATAAAAATACGCGCTGCATTTGTCCGCCCGAAAGTTCGCCAATGGCTTTGTTTCTGATGTTTGCAATGCCCATTTCAACAAGCAGTTCTTCTGTTTTTTTTCTGATATCGGCTTCGGTAACCGATTTGGTATTTTTCATGAGCGAACCTGAACGAACCACATCAAAAACTGTGATGGGAAAGTTACGGTCCATGTGTTTTACCTGGGGCAAATAGCCTATTGGTTTTTTTTGCCCGTTAATGTCTTTTCTGAATAAAATTTTACCAGACATTGGTTTAAGCAATCCCAATATGGCTTTTAGCAATGTTGTTTTTCCCCCGCCATTGGGGCCGATTACCCCCAAAAAATCATTTTCATAAATTTCGAGGTTTACGTTTTGTAAAACCGGCACTTTATCGTAACCAAGGGTCAGGTTTTGTATTTTTATTAAAGGCTCCATTAAAAATTAGCTATAAAAATATTGGTCATTTCCCGCAGGTTTTCTTCCCATTCTGGATTAAGTGGCCTGACTTCTATTACCTTACCTTTTATTTCTTCGGCAAAAACACGGGCATGGTCGCGGTCAAATTCACTTTGAATATAAATAACCCCAATGTTTTCTTTGCGGGCAAGCTCAACAACACGGGCCATGTGCTGAGGGGTGGGTTCCTTACCACCCGATTCCAGCGAGTGTTGCTGCAAACCATAATCGCGGGCAAAATAAGACAGGCTGGGGTGAAATGTAATAAACGACCTGCCTTGGTAATCTTTTAATGCATTTCTTAAATCCACATCCAACTGGTCAATCTCTTTTACAAAGTGCATGTAATTCCCTTTGTATTCTGAGGCTTTTTCAGGATTTATTCCGCTCAGAATTTCTGTAATTTTTCCCGACATTTGTTTCACCAGTCTGGGCGAAAGCCAGGTGTGCGGGTCAATTCCACCCACGTGAACGTGATCGCCATGTTGAACTCCTTCTTCCTGGATCAGATCCAGTCCTTGCGAAAGATTTATCACCTGCATGTTACTGTTCAACTCCTTAACTTTATCCTGCCATGATAGTTCGAACCCAATGTATCCGATACGGAACCAGACATCGGCGCGCGATATGTCTTTGAGTTGCGAAGGTAAAAGTGAATAAGATTCCGGGCTTGCTCCGTGGGGAACAAGAACCTGTAAATCAAAATCGTCTCCGGCAATTTTTTTCACAAATGTTTTTTGCGGAAGTATGCTCACAATAACCACCGGTTTTTCCTGGCTGTTTTTATTTTTGTTTGAACTGCATGAAAATAACAGAACAGTAACCGAAATAAGTATAAAAATTTGTTTCATTATTGTTTTTTTTCTGAATTTGACCTGTAAAACAAACCGCTGCAAAATTAGTTTTATACTTTCATTTTTTTTACTTTGATTTGGTTTTTTGGCGGAACGGGATCATAACCATGCGTTCCCCAGGGATTACATTTTGCAATTCGCCGTGTAGCCAGCCAAAAGCCTTTAAATGGCCCATGAATTTTAATGGCCTGAACTGCATACTCAGAACATGACGGAATATGCCGGCAACTGGCCGGAGTTAAAGGCGAAATGGCATATTTATAAAAATAGACAGTCACCAGAAGTATCCACCCAATTATTTTTAATATAAAACGAAATATCCTATGCATCCCTGAAAATCATCTTATTCCCGTAAAAATAACTATTAAAAATGGTTCTTGTTTGAATTCAGAATAAATTGGAGCAAAAACGATTGATTTTCCGGCAGAATTGTATAATATTTTTAAATTTGTCCTGCCGGGTTTTTAATTTTTTTAAAATCAAAATTTGAAATTATAAAATATCATATAATGATGAAAAGAGTAGCAATTGGTGTGGACATTGGCGGAACCAATACTGCCATTGGGGTGGTCGATCCTGAAGGAAATGTGATGGTGAAAGATAACATTCCTACCCCCTCGCACGGCGATATTGAACGGTATATTTCTGATTTGGCTGAAGCGATCAATGAGTTGATGAAGTCAGTTAAACTTTTAAACAAGGATTTGGAATTCCTCGGTATTGGAATTGGCGCTCCCAACGGGAATTATTACAGTGGAACCATTGAATATGCACCAAACCTTTCATTCAGGGGAGTGGTTCATCTGGTTGAATTGCTGCGTAACCATTTTCCTAAAATGGAAGCAATTGCGTTAACCAACGATGCCAATGCTGCTGCACTTGGTGAAATGATTTACGGTGGCGCCAAAGACATGAGAAATTTTGTCATGTTCACTTTGGGAACTGGTGTTGGAAGCGGACTAATTGTTAATGGCGATTTGGTTTACGGACACGACGGTTTTGCGGGTGAATGCGGGCACACAACACTTGTTCCCGGCGGACGCAGATGCGGTTGCGGATCACTCGGTCATCTTGAAGCATACTGTTCAGCCTCAGGTATGAAACGCACGGCATTTGAACTGCTCGTTCAATATAACACCACCGACAGTTTGCTGGCAGATAAATCCTACAATGAGCTTGATTCGAAAATGATTTATGAAGCAGCAGTGAAAGGCGATAAAATTGCGTTGGAAGTATTTGAAAAAACAGGAGCGTGGTTAGGACTTGGGCTTTCTGACACGGTTCATCACCTGAGTCCGGAAGCTGTTTTCCTTTTTGGTGGGCCTACCGCTGCCGGCGATTTTATTTTCAAGCCAACCAAAGAACACATGGAGAAACACTTGCTGCCCATTTTCAAAGACAAAATCAAAATTCTTCCGTCAAAACTGAAACCGGGCGATGCGGCCATAGTCGGCGCCAGCGCTTTGGTTTGGAAAGAACTGGAAAAATAGAATATTCAGCTAAACTTCGCACGGGATAAAATGTGCCAACTAAATTTAGTTGGCAGTTGGCAAAATTGCAGTTGGCAAGTCCTTTTGCCAACTGCTAATTGCTTATTGCCAACTTACATAAATGTATAAATTTATCCCGTTTTTAGTATAAAAACCCCCGGCTTTTTTCTTTCCGGGGATATTAAAATCTGAATTATACTTCTTCCGGTTTAAGTCTTTTACGGTTACTGTTTTGATCTTCTTTTTTCTGGCCGTAACCGTATCCGTATCCATAGCCGTATCCATAGCCGTAACCATACCCGTATCCACCGCTGAAACTGTAATTCTTTTTGCCCAGTTTAATGTTGTTTACAATTATTCCAACGCCTTTTAACTGGTGTTTTGTAACTTCTTCCAAAGCAGTTTTTAGCGCCATTTTATGGGTGAACTTATGGCGGACGACAAACAGGTTTGTGTCAATAATATCATGAAGATGGAACAAGTCAGCTACATATCCAACAGGAGCCGAGTCAATTACAATCACGTCGTATTTTTCTTTAAGCTCTTCCAGTAATTGAAGCATTTTGTCATCTGTCAGCATTTCAGCCGGATTTGGAGGAATAGGCCCCGCAGGAATAATTTTTAACCACGGGTGTTTGGTTTTGAAAGTAATTTCATCAACGTTCGCCTTACCTATAATATAGTTGACCACACCCAAATCGGAATCCAGGTTGAATTCTTCTTTCAGTTTTGAATTGCGCAGGTCAAGGTCTAATAACACCGTTTTTTTACGCATTAAGGCAAAAGAAGAAGCAATATTTATGGCATTGTATGATTTTCCCTCTTTCGGGAAAGTGGAAGTGACCGCAATAACCGGATTGGGCTTTCCTTTGGTTATCAGATTTAATTTGGTCCTGATTGCACGGTAAGGTTCACTGGCCGGAGAATTGGGTTTATCCAGCACAAGGGTTCTGCTATTGCCTTCCTTTTGGTTTTGAAATACATGGCCAACAATAGGAAAGCTTGTAATCGATTCAATATCATCCTGTGAAACTATTTTGGTATTGAAAAAATCTGATAGCATAATACCACCAGCCGGAAGTGCCAGTCCTAACAAAAGTCCAATGGCATAAACCAACATGGTTTTTGGTTCAATAGGTCCGGTCCCAAGCATTTGAGGCTCTTCAATCATTTGGCTGTCCGGAATGTTCGAAGCTTTGGCAATTTGGGCTTCCGAAAGTTTTTGAAGCAGAAAGGTATAAGTTTCATTGTTTAATTTGTATTTGCGTTCAATGTTCACATAATTTCTTTCGGTGGCAGGTAGCCGTCTCACCTGTGCCTCAAAACTGCGAATTCGCTGGTTCAGGTTGTTCAAAGCCATATCCGACTGTGAAATGATGTTGTTTACATTTTCCCGCAACGAATTTTTTACGCTTTCAATTTGCGCATTCAACCTTAAAATGGTTGGGTGTTGGGAGTTTTGCCTGATGGAAGTCTGGCTCGATTTTTCAGTAATTAATTCATTTAATTGCAGAATCAGGCTGTTCAATAAAGGGTCCTGAATGCCCATGGCAGAAGGTGCAATCACGGTTTCCAACTCCTGGCTTGCACTGGTGGTAATATATTCTCTCAGGTAATGATAATATTTGTTTTGGGTTTCCAGGGCCACGCGTTCCTTATCCAGGTCGCGCATTTGCTCGAGTAACTGCTGCGACTGCATGGAAATATCGAGCACCTGATGTTCGCTCTGGAATGATTCCATCCTGTTTTCCGAAACATTAAGTGAATCGGAAATGCTTTCCAGTTGCGAGCTAATAAACTGAATGGTACGGTTGGCATTTTCGTTCTTTTTCTCCAGGTTATCCAGTTGATACACTTCTGTTAGTTTGTTCAGAAAAGCAACTCCTTTTTTTACATTAAAATCTCTGCCACATGTTTCCCTTCCGGCAACTCGCGAATTAATTTTACAGTTTGCCTGTTGCCGTAATCGGTAATATCACCGGCAGTTCCCAAAGCTTCAAAAATGGTAAGCTGGTTTTTTACCATCAGTTTTTGTCCGGGTTGTTTTACTTCGCCTAAAACCGTAATATTTCGGTTTACAAGTTTTACGAAAACAGAAGCACTTTCCAGATAAACATCCACTTTTCCCTGAACAATATCTCTTACCTCTGAAACGGTTTTGTTTTCAACCGGAATATTGCCCAATTGCGGGTAAGAAATATAGCCCATATCGTCCACAAGGTACGTTATTAGTTCAAGACTGTTTGCCGAACTGCCCATGTTCCCAACAGAGCCTTGTGTATTAGTCAGGTTCAGAAATGCAGCATTCATCGGATCATCACTAATCACCTGAATAAAAAGCTGATCGTTTGACCGGATTCTGTATTCTTCAGGTTTTGGCCCGTTTGAATAGGTGTTGCCGGGTTCAATCCCGTTCAGGTATATTAATTCATTAAGTGGCGTGCTGCAGGAAGCCGCGAATATTAATATCAATAAAAGCAAACTAACAATACTTCGTTAAAAAATTAAGCGGCAATAGT
>JAHYIT010000169.1 GCA_019429205.1 Mariniphaga sp.
TTGCTATGCTAAGCTAAGAAGTTGTTGTTTAATATAATGGGACTTTCTATAATTTATCTAAATCCAGAATCTTGGAGTGGTACTGTTTTAAACCGGAAAGTGGTACCGTTTTTCACCGGCGCCGAAAAAATTGCTGAAAAATGCAGCTTCCATGCTGAAAATGCCATACTCTATCGTGGATCATCAAATTTATTAGTACCCTCAATTGTTGAAAAATGTTCTTTTCATTCATATGCTGATTTAGTAGTAAAAGAACATTTGTTACTAAATGATTTTAATAAGTATTCACACATAAAACATGAATTTAAAGAAAAGGTAGCACAGGATTGGGAAATAAGGATAGCCGCACGCGAACACGGCTTAGCAAGTAGTTTAATGGATTGGTCTAATTCTTTGGATATTGCACTAGAATTTGCAATATTTCAATTTGAAAAAAAGAATATTGACTTCACCAATTTATGGATTCTAAATAAATCGAAATTAAATCAAATAACAGTTTGTTCTGTGTTGGAGAAAAAAAACTCATTCCAAGAAATAAGCAGTCCTTCGATTATAGGTTTTGCTAAATATTGTGAATCAACTTATTGGAGAAGAAAGTTCATTCAAGGAGGCTATTTTCTTTTTCAATCGCCGCAAGAGATAATCATTCCTTTAGAAAAGAATCCTTTTTTCTCAGAACGTTTAATGCATATTATTATACCCAAAAAAGTCGTTCCCGAAGTTTGGAAAAATATTGCATCAAAAGTTAATTTAGATTTAGATGCTTGCCCAAACTTTAGTTTTTCAGATAAAGGGCTAGATGAAAAATGTATAGAATTAAATAAAATTTACAATTAACCTTCAATAAATATAAAAATGAGAACAGATTTAAGTAAGCAATATGATGAGGCAATTTCTAACCTCAATTTATGGAGAAACAGGTATTCTAAAAGTGAATATCCGGAGAAAGTAGTTCAAAATATATTTTATGGGAATATTACAATGGAAATTCTTTGTGGTGATGTATCAGAATATTTTGATGGCATGCTAGCACAAATGAATTTTGAGGACTCGTTTAAACTAATTGAAGATTCTTATAGTAAAATTGCTGTTGAAAAATCGCAAAGATTACTTCCAGTTATTTTAAAAGAGAGAGCAAATTTTCCAGTAGGAAATATCAAATTTGAAACATTTGTGCCACAAATAAAAAAAGGAAGTATGGGCGACAATAGTGAGATTGAAGATATTGAATTCACTTATGTCTATTTTTTTCTTTCGAATATCACTGTACGTTTATGGTGTGCGTTAGGAATAACTGGAAAAAACAGAATAGATGCTATTTCCAAATTATCAGGAGTTGTAATTGAAGCACTTGAAATTAAAACTTATGCCCAAATAGAGAATATTTTAGGTAAGTTGGTCGTTGCTCCTTATTTGAATAATCGATATGTTCCTTTAAAAAGTCTGTTTTGAAAACATTATATCCCGGATAAATTTTTCTATTCTTTAGCCTATCAAAAGAAATATTTATAACTAAAATTAGCGTGATTTATCCAAAGTGAAATTTTATTCGATTTAAACTTGTCATGCCCTGATTGGAGAGTTTTTGAATTTTATCTGACATTTCACCCCCCAATTTCAGCACTTCAGTAAATTTTTTCAGCAATCATCTTTATGCAGTCCCTAACTTTCAGCCGTTTTTTTAAAATTCTGAAAGAATTCAACGAAAAAATTTACACATAACAAGCTATGAAACAATTGACAAACAGCGTATTTCTGCTATTCGTCCTGGCTTTGCTGGCTGGCTGTGCCGGTAACAACAACGGGCAAACTGAAATTATTCGCAAAGTAAAAATTGAACCGGTGTAGCAGGCCGATTCGCTGCAGGTAAAACAATACTCAGGAATAATTAAGGAAGCCGCCGAGGTGAACCAGTTCTTCCAATTGGCCGACCGCTGCTGGCCCAAATTTGTAATCGGCACCCCAGTCAACCGGCCTGGATTTAACTTTATTCTTTTCCCGAATATTTTTTTGCTTTGTTTCGCTAACTACCTATTCAAACATTCTTCAAAATTGTTCATTACTAATTAGTAATAATTCATATATTTGTTCATTACTAAATAGTAAAATGGCAAAAATGGCAACAAAAACGGATTACCTTGAACTTGTTTCGTTACAAAAAGAATCACTTTCAGGCGACATAAAAACACTGATACAGAGAGAGATTTACCCACGTGCCAAAAACCTTTTAACAAGCGACAACCGTATTTTGGTAATAACCGGAATGCGTCGCGTGGGAAAATCCACCCTTTTACTGCAATTAATGAAAACCCTGACGAATTGCTGTTATTTAAATGCGGAGGATGAACGTTTAATTCATTTTAAGGCGGAGGATTTCAGCCGGCTAAACGAAGCTTTAATTGAAGTGTACGGGGAATGTGATTTCTATTTTTTCGATGAAATACAAAACATAGACAAATTTGAAATCATAGTCCGCCGACTGCAGGATTCGGGAAAGAAGGTTGTATTGACCGGTTCAAACTCATCACTTTTAAGTATGGAACTGGGAACCAGGTTAACCGGCCGTTATATTCAAATCGAACTTTTCCCCTTTTCTTATAATGAATTCCTCGATTTTAACAAGGTAGAAATCGTAAAGGAAAGTTTTTATTTACCGCAGGAAAAAGTAAAACTGAAACAATATTTTAAGCAGTGGTTGGATTCCGGCGGAATGCCCGAATTTTTAAAATACAACGACATGAACTATTTGCGCACACTATTCGACAACATTATATACCGCGACATTATTGCACGTTACAACATTCGCAAACAGGCCATTCTTAAAGAATTGGTACATTTGCTGGCTAACAACCTTACCTTGCCGGCAACCTACAATTCGCTTAAAAAAAGTGTTGGCTTATCGAATGCCGAAACAGCAAAAGAGTACCTAAATTATTTGTGCAACAGCTATTTCTTTTTTGAATTGAGAAAATATTCACCGTCGTTCAACAAACAACTCCAAAACGCGAAAAAAATTTATCTCATCGACAATGCCTTTCATTCTATGATGAGTTTGAATTCGCCTGCAAATAACGGCAGGAAACTGGAAAATGTAATACACCTTTTTTATCGTTCAAAAGGTTTTGAGATGTATTATTTTAACGAAAACCAGGAATGCGACTTTGTTGTTTTCGGCAACGAGGGAAAAAAACATTTGACCCAGGTATGTTGGGAACTGACTCCTGCAAATAAGGATCGTGAAATAAATGGATTAAATGCTGCAATGAAATTTTTTGAATCGGATGAAGGGATAATAATCACATTTGACCAGGAAGATGAAATAAAAACCGGTTTCGGAACTATCAGTGTTATTCCGGGTTGGAAATTTTTGTCCGGCATGTATTAACCCAGAATATTTAGCCAATTTTACTCCCCCACTGGAGCCGTTTTGCCGCGAAGCGATGCCTATGGCGAAATCATTGCCCTTTCAACCGACAGAAATTTACCTTGATTCTTTTCCCAAATAGTTTTTGCTTTTGCTGTTTACTAATGCTAACCCAAAATGATCCAAACCGCATTTCACCCCCCAATTTCATCACTTCAGTAATTTTTTTTCAAAACCATCTTTTTGTAACCCCTAACTTTCGGCTGATTTTTCAATAATCTGAAAAATATTCAACGGAAAGATTAACACATAACAAGCTATGAAACATCTGACAAACAGTGCATTTCTGCTATTCAGTCTGGTTTTGCTGGCCGGTTGTGCCGGCAACAACAACGGGCAAACCGAGATTATCCGTAAAGTAAAAATCGAACCGGTTCAACAGGCCGATTCGCTGCAGGTAAAACAATACTCAGGAATAATTAAGGAAGCCGCCGAGGTGAACCTGGCATTTCGGGTGGCAGGCCCCATTCAGAAAATTCTGGTGAAGGAGGGCGATTATGTGCGGGCCGGGCAGGTAGTTGCCCAAATGGACACCCGCGACTACGAAGTGCAACTGGCAGCCGCTCAGGCACAGTACGAACAGGTGAAAGCCGAAGCCGACCGCGTGATTGAACTGCACAACCGCCAGAGCATTGCCGGCAACGACTACGACAAAGCCGTGTCGGGCCTGAAAATGGTGGAGGCCCAACTGAAACACGCCAACAACCAGATGGGCGACACCAAACTCACTGCGCCGGTTTCGGGATACATTCAGAAGGTCAATTTCCCGGAAAACGAACTGGTGGACGCCGGAATGCCTGTAGCTTCGCTGGTGAATGTGGGGCATTACCAGGTGGAAGTGGAAATTCCGGTGTCGCTTTATGTGCAGCGGGAAAACATCATCTCTTTTTCAGCCCTGCAACCGGCCGTTTCCGAAGAAGAATTTCCGGTGGATTTGCTGAGCTACAGCAAAAAAGCCAGCAACAACCAGTTGTATAAAGTGCAACTGCGCATAAATCCGGCCAGCCAGCCCAAACTGGCCCCGGGAATGGATGTGCAGGTGAACATAGTTTTGAAAAGCAGTACCGGGCCTGTGGCCTGTGTCCCCCTCAACGCCTTGTTTAACCAAAACGGTAAAACGTATGTGTGGGTTTACCAGTCAAACGGCACGGTGCAAAAACGCGAAGTAGTTACCGGCAAACTCACCGGTGACGGCAGAATTCGTATTGAAAGCGGGGTGCAGGTAAATGAACAGGTGGTGGTTGCCGGAGTGAACCAGTTAAACGAAAACGAACAGGTTGAACCGCTCGAACCGGTTTCTGAAACCAATATTGGAGGGCTGTTGTAATGTATTTAACTGAAATGACCTTCCGGAGAAAGGCCATCATCTGGTTTGTTTTGTTTTGTATGGTGGCCGGCGGCATACTGGCCTTCCGCTCCATCAGCAAGCTGGAAGACCCGGAGCTGGTGGTGATGATGTCGCAGATTGTGACCGTTTATCCCGGCGCTTCGGCCCACGAAGTGGAAATGCAGGTCACCAATATCATCGAAGAGGAACTGAACACGCTGGGCGATGTGGAAACCATCCGGTCGAAATCTATGCCCAATCTTTCCATTGTTACGGTAATGCTCGAACTTACCGTTCCGCAAAAAGAGATTGAGCAGCGCTGGGATTTCCTGCGCCGCCGGATGAACGAGGTGGTTGCCAAACTGCCCGAAGGCGCGCAGCCGCCTATGGTTTTCGACGATTTTGGCGACGTTTACGGCATGTTTTACGCCATGACCGCCGACGGCTATTCGCACAAAGAGATGAGCAAAATGGCCCGGTTCATCAAACGCGAAATGCTCGGTGTAAAAGGCGTTGCCCGGGTGGAAATTTACGGAGAGCAACAGCCGGTTACCGAAATTGTTTTCAATCCATCCAAAATGGGTGAGTTGGGCGTGTTCCCGTTCCAGGTGATGGCGGCGCTGCAGGCAGAAAATGCAGCGGTTTATCCCGGCGCCCTGCACACCGGCAATCAACTGCTCGGCATTTCGGTGAACGGCAAAATTGCCAGTGCCGAAGATGTGGCCAGTGTATTGATAAAAGGACTCGATGGCAGCCTCTTCAAGCTTGCGGACATTGCTGAAGTGAACGAAGTTTATGCAGACCCACCCCGGAATACCATGCACCTGAACAACAAAAACGCCATTGCCATTTCACTTTCCATGGAATCGGGAGAAAACATTGTAGATGTGGGCAACCGCGTGGAAAAAAGGTTGGATGAACTGAAAAAAAACATTCCGGCGGGCTACCGGTTTGAGAAGGTGTTTTTTCAGCCCGACCTGGTCAAAAACTCCATCGACGGGTTTATGTGGAATCTCGTGATGTCGGTGGTTATAGTTATTATCGTGCTGATGGTTTCCATGGGATTTCGCAGCGGGTTTATCATTGGTACAGGGCTGGTGTTCACCATTCTGGCTACCTTTCCCATTTTGCTGGCTGCCGGCGGAACCTTGCAACGCATTTCGCTGGGAGCTTTTATAGTGGCCATGGGAATGTTGGTTGATAACGCCATCGTGGTTATTGACGGCATTCTGGTGGATTTAAAAAAAGGCGTGAAACGAAAAAGGGCGCTCATTCACCCTGCCACCCGAACTGCCTGGCCTTTGTTTGGCGCCACGTTCATTGCGGTGGCTGCATTCCTGCCGGTTTACCTGTCGCAGGATGCCGCCGGAACGTATGTCCGCGACCTGTTTGTGGTACTGTGTATTTCACTCTTTATCAGTTGGGCGCTGGCCATGACCCAGGTGCCGCTGTTTGCTGAAAAATTACTGAAACGGAAAAAGAAGAAAGACAACGAAGAATTGTATCACGGCTGGGGATACCGGAAATTCAGAAACATACTGGGCGTACTGCTCCACTACAAAACCGTTACATTGGTTGTGGCTGTTTTACTGCTGGCGCTTGCAGGGCTTAATTTCAACAACATCAAAAAAACCTTTTTCCCCGATTTTAATTACAACCAGGTTTACATCGAATACAGGCTTCCTGGAGGCGCTGGCCCGCAGACGGTGCAGGACGATTTACATGAGATTACCCGGCACCTGCTGTCGCTCGACGAAGTGAAAAAAGTGGTTTCCAGTCACGGACAAACGCCCACGCGCTATTGTCTGGTTCGGCCCATGGGCGAAGCGGCCGACAATTACGGCGAGCTGATTGTGGATTTTGAGGACTACGAAACCATGACACGAATGAAACCGTTGCTGAGCGATTACCTGCACAACAACTATCCCGACGCCCGTTCCCGCATCCGGAAATACAACCTTTCCATCAAAGCTTCGCATACGGTGGAAGTGGAATTTACCGGTCCCGACCCGGCGGTGCTGCGCAATTTAAGCCGTCAGGCGCAGAAAATTTTCAGAAACAATCCGTATGCCGACCCCTACACCATTGAAGACGACTGGGAACCCATGGGACAGGCGCTTACCGCGAAGTTTGTTCAACAATCGGCACAAAGAGCCGGAGCTACCCGTTCGGATGTGAGCAATGCCATTCTGGCTGCCACCGAAGGATTGCCCATTGGCGAGTATTTTGAAGGCCAGACCCGCATTGGCATTGTCATGAAATTGCGCAATAACGACGGTTCCAGAATTGAAAATCTGGAAGATATTCCGGTGTGGAGCATGATGCCCAACCTTTCGGGGGTGAACGAAACCACAGTACAGGAACTGCTTTACGGGGTGAAAACCATCGAAGAACTCACCAAAGAACTGGTTAGTCCGGTGCCGTTAAGCGCCGTAACACTGGGAATCGACCTCGACTGGCAGGAGCAGGTGGTGCGGCGGGTAAACGGACAACGCGCCATTCAGGTACAATGTGAACCACTGGAAGGTTACAGTCCGGCGCTGGTACGCAAATCCATGCTGGATGACATTGAAAACATACCGCTTCCCGACGGATACAATGCAGTTTGGGTAGGCGAACATGAATTGCAGGGCGATGCACTGCGCAACATTTTCCGATATTTGCCTATTTCCATTGTGCTTATCATCCTCACACTCATTCTGCTTTTTAATGATTTCAGAAAACCAGTGATTGTATTAAGCTGTATTCCTCTGGCTTTTATTGGGATTGTTCCGGGGATGATTCTGACCGGACAGCCGTTTACGTTTATGGCTATTATCGGCTCCTTCGGACTGATGGGCATGATTGTTAAAAATGCCATTGTGCTGCTCGACGAAGCCGAAACGCTTATTGCAGAGGGCATTGAAAAATACCATGCTCTGATAAATGCCACCATTTCGCGTACCCGGCCTGTATTGCTGGCGTCGTTCACCACCATCCTGGGAATGATTCCGCTGCTGGGCGACCCCATGTATGTGAGTATGGCCGTGGCAATCATCAGCGGTTTACTGGTGGGAACGCTCATTACATTGATTTTTGTGCCCATTTTGTACGCAGCTTTTTATGGCGTGAAACGAATTGAAAAAAACGAAAATAGAACAGAATTAGCATCATGAAAGCATTAAATAAGATTATACTTTTTGTTTTTATAATAATTGGAATACAGGGTGTTGCACAAGAGAGAATGACTTTGCAACAAGCCCGGGAAATGGCCCTAAGCAAAAATGAAAATTTGAAAGTTGCTGCAAAACAAATGGAAAAGGCAGAAATGCAAAAAGCCGCTGTCCGGACAATGCGTTTACCTTCGCTTTCGGCTTCCGGCATGGGCATTTATCAGAACAAGGATTTTGAGATGGAACTGACTTTGCCCACCCAGGTTCCCAATCCGCAAACGGGTGAGCTGGAACCCAACATTATGATGAATCCGGTAACCGGACAGCCGGTAATGGGGCCCGATGGCAATCCCGTGTTTAACATGTATGCCTGGCTGCCGCTGAATGTGAGTCTGAGCGGAGCTTATCTGGCAGGAATTGCTTTGGAGCAACCCGTTTTTACCGGCGGTAAAATAAACGCCGGCAACAAAATGGCCGACATCGGCATTAAAATGGCTGGCGAAAACAGAACGCTGCAGCAGATGAACACAATTGCCGAAGCAGACAATGCCTACTGGACCTACATTTCGGTTTCCCAAAAAGTGAAACTGGCACAACAGGCCGTTGACATGCTGGCCGAACTGGTTAAAAAAGCACTGGATGCACATGAAGTGGGCATGTCGAACCGCAATGATTTGCTGAAAGTGCAAGTGGAACTCAACAAAGCAAAACTCAATCTGCAAAAAGCCAAAAACGGGCTTGAACTCAGCCGCATGGATTTGTGCCGGGTTACCGGTCTTCCGTTCAGTACGGCGATTATGGCAGTTGACACGGTTGTTTCTGTATCTCCGCCGGCAGAAG
>JAHYIT010000170.1 GCA_019429205.1 Mariniphaga sp.
CAGGTTTCTTGAAGGGATTAAAATTATCACTTAATTTCGGATTTGACTTTGTGAACGCTTATGGTATGACTTACTATAATCCGAATTTCGGAAATGCTGCCAGTACAAAAGGTCGCATTGCAAGGAACAATGGCCGTACTTTTAGCTATACCTTCAACCAGTTGTTAACATGGAATAAAGAAATAGGAAAGCATAATATCGATGTTCTGGCAGGCCATGAAAATTATAGTTACAAATACAATTATTTATCGGGAACAAAAACAGGATTCCCTTTTGGTGGCCTTTTCGAACTTGATGCTGCAACGTCTATTGTAGATGCCGGTTCTTATGAAAATAATTACAACATCGAATCATACCTTTCCAGAATAAACTATGATTTTGACGACAAATATTACTTCTCTGCAAGTTATCGCACAGATGGTTCCTCCAGGTTTCATAAAGATTACCGCTGGGGGCAGTTTTGGTCAATAGGTGCAAACTGGAGAATTAGCGAGGAAAATTTCATGGCAGGATTTACCTGGCTGGATAATTTTTCATTAAAAGCCAGTTATGGTATTCAAGGTAACGATGCGGTAGGTAGTTACTATGCCTGGCAGTCGTTTTACGATCTGGGATGGCCAAATGCTGCCATGAGTGGTGCCGCTGTGTCGTCACTGGAAAATACCAATCTGAAATGGGAAGAAAATGCAAACTTCAATACCGGATTGGAAGCCCGGCTTTTCGACAGATTGAACATTGCCCTTGAGTATTACAATAAAATCACCGAAGATATGTTGCTCGAGTATCCAATTGCTTCATCTCTTGGCTTCGATAGTTATTTGAAAAATATTGGCAGTATGCGCAATACCGGTTTCGACATGACCCTTGGTGGAAGTCTTATCAGAACATCTGATTTTATGTGGAACCTTACACTGATGGGGTCAACGGTAAAAAATGAAGTATTACAGCTTGCAGACAAACCCGAAATTATTACCGGAAACTATATTATTAAAGAAGGTGAAACACTTTATTCGTTTTACTTATCGGAGGCCGCCGGAGTTGATCCCGCAACAGGGGCAATGGTTTACAGGGTTTACGATATGGATGATGATGATAATAAAGAGTATTATCTTTCAACAGATCCAAATAAGGCAACTGCTTCAAAAGAAATTATGGGCAGCCGTATTCCTGATCTTCATGGATCTATTAGTAACGAAATGAGTTACAAAGGCTTTGACCTTAGTGTTTTGACTACTTATTCCATAGGTGGTTATGTTTTGGATGGCGTATATCGTAACCTGATGTATGGTTGGTATGTTGGGCAGGCATCGCATGTAAACCGCGGGCGTGCATGGAAAAACCCGGGAGAAATAACAGATATTCCACGTTTGGAAATTGGGAAAACTTATCCTACTACGAACGACGACCTGATTGATGCTTCCTATTTTTCAATCAAAAACGTAACATTAGGGTATTCTCTGCCCGCACGATACGTTCAAAGCCTGCATCTCGAATCGGTCCGTTTTTCATTAATTGGTGATAACCTGAAGCTTTTTACACATTTGAAAGGAATGGACCCACAATACAATTTTACAGGGGGTACGAATTTTACTTATACCCCTGTAAGAACTATATCGTTTGGTGTAGATGTTAAATTTTAATTGATAATCAATAACATTTTAGTTATGAAAAGAATATATTATATCATATTTATTTTAGGATTGGCAATATTTCCATCATGTCAGGAGGATTTATTGGATACCAATCCCACCGACAGGGTATCGGGGCCGGTGATTTTTGAAACTGCAGAATCGGCAGAAGCTGCAATAAATGGAATTTACCGCATGTTGTACACAGCCGGATGGAGCCAGAACTGGACGGTAGAAAACATGGGTATTACAGCAGTTACATTAGTGTCGAACCTTATGGGTGAAGACCATGTTATGGATGCTTCAGGTAGCGGATGGTTCTTTTTTGATTATGCATATGATGTCCGGGGTGATTACATCCACAAATCTGGACGTGCCTATTCAACCTGGAACTTATTTTACACAATTATAAGTAATACGAATTACATCATTGCCAACGAAGAAACTATCGGCGGAGATCCTGCTCATGTGCAAAGTATTGTTGGCCAGGCTTATGCTATGCGTGCATTATCTTATTTTTATCTGATACAATTCTATCAGCACACTTTTAAAGGTAATGAAAATGCTCCTGGTGTTCCGCTTTATACTGAACCTACCACAAGTGATTCGGAAGGGAAAGGCCGGGGTACTGTCCAACAGGTTTACGATCAGATTAATGCAGATATTTCTTATGCAATAGGTTTGTTTGAGTCGGCTAATTTTCCACAAAAACACCCTTCGCATGTGGATTACTATGTTGCCAATGGTTTCAAGGCCAGAATCGATCTCGTTCAGGAACGTTTTCAGGAAGCGGCTGATGCTGCTCAAAAAGCTTTGTCGAAACCAGGTTTATCAAGAGTATTGCCGGTAAATCAACTTGGCAGATTTAATAATGCAAAACTTTCCAATGTATTGTGGGGTCTCGAAATTATTCCTGACCAAACCAGCGGCTGGGCTAGTTTTTTCAGTCATCTCGATGCTGATGCTTCTATGTATGGTTCCCGCGCACGTCATCTAATTAGTTCATGGTTATTTAACCAGATTCCTGAAACCGATAGCAGACTTAATTGGTTCAGGGGAGAAGTTCCTGAAGGTGAACAGGAAACAGGAACCTCAATAGCGAGTTACGTACAGGTGAAGTTTGCCTTTGCTGATGTGACAAACCAAACTGGTGATTATATTTTACTACGCTCCGAAGAACTCATTTTAATTCAGGCCGAGGCACTTGCCCGTCTTGACAGATATAATGAAGCAAGGGAATTAATGCTCGAGTTAGGATCAGTAAGAGATCAGAATTACGCAAGTCGCCTGACCGGATTTACAGATTCAAAAGCATATAATACCAATACAACTGGTACTTTAACTACCCTTATGGACGAGATTCTTTTCCAGCGCAGGGTAGAGCTGTGGGGTGAAAATGGCCGTTTGTGGGACATCCAAAGGTTAAAATTAGGATTTACAAGAAATTTTGAAGGTTCAAATCATTCTGTCAAATTGGCTACTAAAGATACAGGCCCTGCCTCTAAGGAGTTTATTTCTCCCATACCACAGTCAGAATTTGATGGAAATCCGAATATGTCGGCCGATGATCAGAATCCTTTGTAATATTTTATAAAATTGAATAAAATGAAAAGAAATATTTTCTATCTGTTTATGATTACAGCCTTCACTTCGCTGATATTGACATCCTGCGAAGACAATATTGAAGGTACACTGTTTGATGTAGGTGATGGTGTGCATGCAGCATTTGCCTCCAATGTTCAACTGGTAGATATGATACCTGAAGATGGAAACGAGATTAAGGTTCCGGTATATCGTGGCGGAAACTCTTCCTCCGAAGCAACAGTAAGTATTGAAATGATTCCGGCTGAATCGATACCTTCAGGTTTATTTACTTTAACTAATCCGCAGTTAACTTTTCCCGTTGGGGAAAATGTGGCATACGCCGTTATTTCGTATCAGGACATTAATGATTTGGCTGCAGGTGAAGTATATGAAATTACTTTGAAATTGACCAATGAGGAACAGATATCTGTTTCGGAGTCTGATGAGATTACGGTGAAAGCTCAGCGGAAACTTACTTTCACAAAACTTGGCAATGCAACGTTTGAATCGGAATTCTTTGAAGAGGCCTGGGAAGTGGAAGTTTATAAAGCCGCCGAAGCAGATGTTTACAGAATTATGGATGCTTATTACAATGGTTTCCATATAACCTTTTCCGTAGCTTCGGACAATACTATATCTTTCTCTGCTCAACCAATGGGATATGTTCATCCTGACTATGGAATGACATCATTCACAATGCCACGCGAAGAATATGATCAACCATACAGAGATGGGAAAGTCATTAACCTTTTTGCCGAGTTTAGAGTTGCAGCAGGAAGTTTTGGTCTTTTTCAGGAGGTTTTAATCCTTCCTTAAAATAAAATCTCATTTCAGGAACATTTTGGATTAATGTCTTGATTGATAAATGATACATAAGAGGCTGTCTTCGGGCAGCCTTTTTTTTTTTTTGTTTATTTTACCTTACTTTTTTGTTGATATTCCCCTGTTTTCAGTTAAGTTTCTTTTACGTAATCTGCTTTTTTTACTACTTTAGCGCACTGTTGAAAAGAGAGAACTGAACTTAATTACTGAATTATGGGGAAAAGAATACTGGCGATCCTTTTTTTCGCGTGGTTTAATATTATTATTGTTAATGCCCAGGTAGTAAGGATTTCCGGTGTTGTTACAGATTCTGAACAGGGTAACCCGATTTCCGGTGTTTCTGTAGTTGTTAAGGGTTCAACATTGGGTACTGTTACCAATCAGGATGGCTACTATCAGTTAAATCTTTCAGAAAATGCACAAACCCTTGTTTTTTCTTTTATTGGAATGAAAACTCAGGAATTCCCCGTTGAAGGTTCTGTTTTAAATGTCGTTCTTGAGCCTGATGTTGTGGGAGTTGATGAGGTTGTGGTGGTGGCTTACGGTACTTCATTAAAAGAACAATTTACAGGGTCAGTCAGTTCTGTTGATGATGTTCAGCTTGAACGATTTCAAACGGCTGATTTTACTAAAGCGCTGCAAGGATTATCTTCCGGTGTTCTAACTACAAGTGGCAATGGTCAGCCAGGCGAAGAAGCCGAAATTCGTATAAGAGGTTTCAGTTCTTTTGGCGATGCCAGTCCTCTGATTGTCCTCGATGGTTTTCCTTACGACGGAAACCTGAGTTCAGTGCCATTATCAGAAATTGCATCTATTTCAATTTTGAAAGATGCTTCGGCCACTGCGCTTTATGGATCACGTGCCGCGAGTGGGGTTATCATCATTACTACAAAATCAGGCTTGCCAGGAACTTCGGAGTTAAATTTGAGGGTTCGCTACGGCATATCAAACAGGGCAGTGCCCGATTATAACCGGGTAACGGTTCCCGAATATTATGAATTGCAATGGGAAGGAATACGCAATGCATTGGTAGCAAGCGGAACTGATTTGGAAGATGCCGGCATGATGGCCCGACAGCAACTGGTATCAACGCTGGGAGGTTACAATGCCTACAATGTACCTGACGGAGAGGTTGTTGACAATAACGGCAGAATAAATTCAAATGCTGAACTTTTATGGTATGACAACTGGCAGGAGGAGCTTTTTGTTACAGGAAAAAGAAGTGAAATAATGCTTCAAACAAAAGGTGGTTCTGAAAAAACAACTTATTTTCTGTCGGGAACAGTATTAAATGAAGATGGAATAATTCAGGCTTCAAACCTGAAACGATACGCTGCCAGGGCAAATGTAAACACCCAAATTAACTCCTGGATTAAGGCCGGAATCAATTTTTCCGGGTCGCTTTCAGAACAAAATTATCCGGTTTCTACCGGTAATTCATACCTGAACCCGTTTATGTTTGCCGGTATGATTGCTCCCATTTATCCTGTTTATTTATATAATGAAGAAGGGGAATTGCAGACCAGTGCTGATGGCAAAAAACTTTACGATTATGGCTCAGGCTATGGGAGATCCCGTTCCTATGGCTCGAATTTGAATCCGCTGGGAACTACTGATTTGGACGAACGGCTTTATAAAAAAGATGTTTTTACCCTGCGGTCATTTATCAATTTTAAATTAACTGACGGATTATTTTTCAAAACCTCGGTGGGTGCCGATCACTATACATTTACCGGTCTTTCCCACCAAAATATGAAATATGGCGACGGTCAGAATTTTGGCGGACGTTCATTCCGGGAATCCAACCGGACTTTTTCTCACTCTGCCAATCAATTCATTCAGTATCAGAAAATTTGGGGCGAACATTCGGTTGATGCACAGGGCGGACATGAAAACTACAGCTACAAATTTAATGTCCTGTCGGCAACACGTTCAGGATTTCCATTTCCCGGTTTGGTAGAGTTGGATGCAGCAGCCATTGCAGAGGGCTCAGGTTCTTTTGAAAATAATTACAGACTGGAAAGTTACCTGGCTAAAATAGATTATGCCTATGACCAGCGATTTTTTGCCAGTTTTAATATGCGTGCCGATGGAAATTCGCGGTTTGCAAATGATGTTCGATGGGGAAGTTTTTGGGGTTTAGGCTTTTCGTGGCTGGTTTCGCGGGAGTCATTTATGGAAGATTTCCCTGCTTTAAATTTTCTGAGGGTTAAAGCAAGTTATGGTGAACAGGGCAACGACAGAATTGGGTCGTTCTACGGTTACCAGGGGCTTTATCAAACCGGAATAAATAACATTGATTATCCCGGGCTGCTGGCCAGCCGGTTATCTACTCCCGGGCTTTCGTGGGAATCGTTAAACGCATTAAACCTGGGTTTTGAAGTAAAACTTTTCAACCGTTTCAATTTTAACATAGAATATTATTTGAGGAACAACAGTGATTTACTGTTTGAAAAGCCGCTGCCACCATCTGCCGGTTTTACATCAATTGATGCCAACATGGCACAATTGTTAAATACAGGATTTGATTTGGAAATGGGAGGTTTAATTTTGAGCGCAAATAATTTCTCCTGGAACCTCGATTTAAACCTTGGGCATTTTAAAAATGAAATCAGGGAATTGCCTCAGGAATTTATTATTAACGGAAATAAACGGTGGGAGGTGGGCCGTTCCATTTACGATTTCTGGATGGAGGAATTTGCCGGAGTGGATGAAGCAACTGGAAAATCACTTTGGTACTACAATACTTCAGAAGATGGTGACCGCGAAGTAACGGATAACTATACCGAGGCAGACAGATATTATGCAGGTTCGTCTATTCCCGATTTATTTGGCGGTATAAACAACAGTCTGAATGTTTATGACTTCGATTTATCTGTTTTACTTGGTTTTGGATTGGGAGGAAAAGTAGTTGATCAGGGATATCAGTGGCTATTACATTCAGGGTCTTACGGTTATGATTTTCACCGCGATATTTTGGAACGCTGGACTCCCGAAAATACCCAAACCAATGTACCTGCCATTGACGGAGATTCTTATACAAACAGACGTTCTACCCGTTTTTTAACCGATGCCAGTTTCCTGAATGTAAAAAATGTATCGTTGGGTTACCAGGTGCCAAATTCAATGGTGTCAAAACTTAATCTGTCGGCTTTACGGCTAAGTCTTATTGCAGATAACCTCGCTCTTGTTTCTGCCCGAAAAGGTTTGGATCCTCAATTTTCATTCAATGGCTCTAACGGAAGAGAATATGTGCCCATTCGAACCATGTCGGTTGGTTTTGATGTTCAATTTTAAACAGGATAATATGAGAAAGATATTTAGTTTTATTTTTGGTTTTGCCCTCATTTTATTTTCCTGTTCAGAAGATTATTTGGAAACTATGCCAACCAACCAGATTTCTGATTTGGCAGTTTTTCAGACTGCAGATGGTGCACAAACTGTTATTGACGGTGTTTTGCGAGATATGCGAAGCCAACATGGAAACGCAAACCAGCACGACCAGTTTGGTGTTAAGGCCATAGATTTGTGTGTTGATTTAATGGGTGAAGATATTGCGGTAGAAAAGTTTCACTGGTTTGGAGCAGATTACCGGTTTGAAAACCGCACGGCAAACGACCAGCGTTCACTTTATGCCTGGACTCTTTTTTACCGGATAATCTACAACGTGAACGGTGTAATAAATCACATCGATGGTGCTACATCCGAAAGCGAAAGCCTGAAAAAAAACCTGAAAGCACAGGCGTTAACTTTAAGGGCTTATTCCTATTTTCAATTGGTTCAGCTTTTTCAGCATACTTATGCAGGGCACGAAAACGATCCCGGTGTGCCGGTTTATACCGATGCCACAACGGAAGGTTTTGCCAGGAATACTGTAGCCGAAGTTTACGAACAAATTACCGAAGATTTGCAGGTTGCTGTTCAGCTTTTTGAAGACAGCAAGTTGCCACAAAGACATATTTCTGATCCTACGCTGCATGTGGCAAAAGGAATTTGGGCGCGGGTTGCGCTGGTTCTGGAAGACTGGCAAACTACTGCAGAAATGGCTTCCGCTGCACGACAAGGGAATCCAATTATGACAGCAACTGCTTACAGCACGGGTTTCGATAATTATACCCGGCAAAACTGGATGTGGGGCTTCGAAGTCAACAACGAACAATCTACAACCTATGCTTCCTGGTTTTCGCACATGGACTGGTCTATTGGAGGGTACTGCGGATATGGTTTTAGTCCAAAATCGTTTAGTCTTCAACTGTATAACCAAATGCAAGACGGCGATGTGAGAAAAACACTGGTTGATACTGCTTCCATCGCAAGCGGAAGTTTAATTCCCCGGAAATTTTCAGCCGGAAACGATAAAGGTTTTGCTGCCGATTTGGTTTTAATGCGGCCGGAAGAAATGCTTTTAATCGAAGCCGAAGCAAGGGTAAGAATGAATGAGGACGTTGCTGCCCGGAATTTATTGAGTGAACTTCATAACCATAGGTTTGATAATCCGGCACCTGAATATTCTTCGGGGCAGGACTTGTTGCAGAAAATTCTTTTGGAAAGAAGAATTGAGCTTTGGGGAGAAGGATTCAGGGGCTTTGACCTGAAAAGGCTGAAGCTGGGTGTTGATC
>JAHYIT010000171.1 GCA_019429205.1 Mariniphaga sp.
CGTCGGAGCATGCTCCGACGCATGATGCCGGAGCAGAAGACAGCACAGCGGAGCATGCTCCGCTACATAGGGGAAACACTCAGTTCCACCTCTGGGCAAAAAAGTTCGGCCCAAAAGAAATTACCAGTAACGAACAACTGGAAAATACCATTGCCTACATACTAAACAACCGTAAAAAACACCAACTCCCGGAAAACGAAAAACTGCAATCGTTCATACAAAAAATGACCTGCTCCCGCCAACACGCTTTCCGTTCTGAATACAATGGTGGTTTTGATGTGGTGATTGGAAATCCGCCGTATGTCCGGGCTGAATTACTTGGAGATTTTAGGGAGAATTTGGAAGAGAATTACTCAATTTACAATCCAGCCGGAGATTTATTTTCGTACTTCTATGAAAAATCTTTCAAGTTGCTAAAAACAAAAGGTCTGTTTGGTTTTATCTCTAACACTTTTGACAAAACTACAGCTGGAACTTCAATTCGTGATTATTTGCAAAATGAAGTTCAGTTTTTAAAATACATAGATTTTACCGAAGTTCAGATTTTTGAAGGAGCAACTACTTATCCGGTAATAATTATTGCAGAAAATCAAAAAGCAACAAACCAGCCATTTACTTACATTAAAATCCCCAAAGCCAGTCAATCGATTGTAATTGACATCGATTTTCATGATTCGGTTTTGGTTTCGCAAAAACTTCTTAATAAGGAAAACTGGAGTTTTAAAAGCAACCAATCAGTTCGTTTGATTGAAAAACTTCAAAAAAACAGAACCATTCGGGAAATTTATGGAAAATGTTATTACGGTGTAAAAACTGCTTTAAACGAAGCTTTTATAATTCCCAAATCTTATCCGGTTGGAATACATGTAAAACCGATTTTTGAAGGAAAAGAACTTGAAAAGTGGTCAATCCCGGAAAGTGTTCAGCAACTGATTCTTTTTGAAAGCAAGTGGACAAAGGAAAAATATGGAGCAGAAATTACAGAAAACGAAGCGCTTGGAAAATTGAAAAATGAATTCCCTGAATTAATGAATCATATTTTGCCTCTGGAAGAAAGGGCAAAAAAAAGGTTCGACCAGGGTGATTTTTTCTGGGAACTTCGGAATTGTGCATATTACGATTTGTTTGAAAAACCCAAAATCGTTTTCCCAAATCTTCAAAATACAAACAAGTTTGCGTTTGATGAATCCGGGGCTTATATAAATGCACCGGCTGTTATATTGCCAACAAACGACAATTTCATTACTTCAATTCTAAATTCAAAATTAGTTTGGTATTTTCTTACAAATATTTGTGTAGTGCGAAATGGTGGATACATTGAAGTAAAACCACAATATTTCGAGCAAATTCCAATTCCCGAAATTTCCGAAGAGAAAAAACAGGAATTGCAAAACATCACGGATCAAATAATTTCAAAAACTGCAGAAAAACACAAAATTCAAAGACAATTTTTAAAATTGTTGGAAAGTAAATTTGTCGATTTGAAATTGACAAAAAAACTTCACAACTGGCACGATTTAGAATTCAAAGATTTTCTCAAAGAACTTCAAAAAGCCGAAATAAAACTCACCCTTTCAAAAGAAGCTGAATGGTTGCAATATTTCAATGAGCAAAAAGAAATAGCCCAAACCATAAAATCCGAAATCGAAAAAACCGACAAGGAAATTGACCGGATGGTTTACGAGTTGTATGGTTTGACAGAGGAGGAAATTAAAATTGTGGAGGGAAGTGTATGAGCTACATTTACCGTCTGCCAAATAATTGTTCGTTAATTCCAAATAAACAGAAATATAATTTGGAGTATTTATCGGTGAAAAAACGTACTGCTTATTTGTTTTATTTAGGTAGTGTTGCAATTTATTTAAAAAACAAGGAAGGAGAAGGAATTTTTGGTTTTGGAAAGATTATGAGTTCGAAAACGATGAAATAGTCTAATTGAAATTTTAAAACTAAACGATGACCGACAATTTACCAGCATATACCAGCATAAACATAGAACTGACCACCCGGTTGGAACAGTTGCGCCTCGAATTTGTGAACCTGTTTACCCGGCACAAAGACATGGTTGAAAACGAGTCGGCTATACTAACTTCGTTATACCTGCAAAAATTGGGGCATCTTCAATTGGAACTGTTGGAGAAACAAACCGAATCCGCCCGGCTGAAAATGAAAATGAACCTGATTCAGGCAGTCATTAACCGCGACGAACGACCTAATTTACAAACCATTGAAAAATTGGTTGACACGAAAATGCGGGATTATTATGCACAGATTGAAGCACAAGCCGCTGCACTGAATGAGGCACGTGAAGTGCTTTCTCACCTGATTTCGGAAGAAGAAACCGCGAAATTAAAAGAGATTTTCCGTGTGTTGTGCAAAAGGCTGCACCCCGACCTGAACCCCAACCAGACCGAAGAAGAGCGGGATTTGTTTGTCAGGGTAAAATCGGCATACGATTTAAACCAGTTAGCCGAACTTCAGAAAATTTTGCTTTATCTCGAAAACTCAAAGAAAGAGAAACTTCCGACAGTTTCCGTCGATGAAAAACGGGAACAAATCAGGCATTTGGAAGAAAACATTGCCAATTTAAAAAGCAAAATTGAGCAGCTAAAACAAAGTTTTCCATTTTCAATTGAAGAGTTGATTTTTGATGAAGAATACATTTCGCAGCGACAGGAAGAAATTAAGAATCAGATAAAAATCAGCGAGGATGAAATAGCAAAATACCAGAATATCATAAATATAATGACTGATGAATGAATCAATTTTGCCGGTAACTCCGGGTTTGCTGGCTATTCTTAGTGGCGTTGAAACCGGTATTGAACCGTTTAAGCAGGAAATATTTTTGTTGGAAATTATTGTGGCCGGAACAACTTTTTGCAACGAAATTGAAAGCGTTGAAAATGCCATCGTCCCCGAAAAAGTGCTGACCATGAAACGCGAACCCAACAATCAATACGACAAACATGCCATTGCCATTTATTGCGATAGCATCCGCATTGGTTTTGTTCCGGCAGAAATGAACCTGGTGTGCTCACGCCTCATGGATGCCGGCAAACTGTTTTTTTGCCGGGTGGTTTCGAAAGATTGGAAGGGCAACTGGCTGAGAATTAAAGCCAATATTTACATGGTGGAATAAATCGGGCCTGTAATTATTATGGATGATTTGCTAAATCTAAAAAGAAATTGTGAAGGAAAGAAAAGGTTTATTTAAAGTTGAGAAAGAATTTGAAATTGAATTGGGAAAAATTGTAAAAAAAGAAAATTTATAATGGCAAGTTCAGAAATACTACTATATCAAACCGAAGACGGGCAAACCAAAATTGATGTTCAACTGCATTTCGCCAGAGCGATGGATAAAATATTTTTATAAAACCTTATCGAAAGAAGCCAGTCTGTTCAATTAAAGATTCATTAATTTTGAGAAATAACAGAAATGAATAAATCGGAAATTCAAATATTTACAACAAAAGATGGAACAACAGAAATTGAGGTTCAACTTGATAATGAAACTGTTTGGCTAAATCAGTATCAGCTTGAATCTCTGTTTGAAACAAACAGGACTTCGATAAACCGGCACATTTCAAATATTTACAAATCTGAAGAATTAAAAGAAAATTCAACTTGTGCAAAAATTGCACAAGTTCAAAAAGAAGGTGGACGGGAAATTAAACGCAACATCAAATATTACAATCTTGATTTAATGATTGCAGTGAGTAAAACAGAAGAAAAGGAAACAATTATAAAGATTATAGTAAATCTGATAAACAAAAAAAATAACACAAGTTAAAGTTGGGAAAACAGTAAAAGAAGAAAATTCAGTTGTCAAGGAATCCTTGACAGCTCAAACCGAGTGCAAACGCAAAGTTTAGCGGAATTTGAAAAATACCGCAGAAACCGGATTGAAACCGAAGATGCTCAGGAAATAAAGGAGTTGGAAGAGGGATTAAAAAATCTGGAAAACAAAAAGCAAAACAAATAAAATCAGCTAAAAATTACAGGCAATGATAAAAAATCTTACGGTACTCCTTTTAATTTTTGTGTTGGCATGTAAATCTCCCGGCGTTTCCGAACCGGAATTGATGAAGGAAGCCGTGCCCGTTTGGGCCGAAGGTCGCGAAACAGAAATGAACCTGACGCTGGGATTTCAGGGTGTTTTTCAGGCTGAAGAAAGAAGTAACTATCCGGTTTGCCGATATCGGTCTGGACGAATGTTCCGGCGCCGTTCCGGTTAATAACGATGTGAAAGAACTGCAGTGGAAACACGCTGGAAATCAGATTCACTATTCGCTGAATGTTCCGGAGGATTTTACGGTGAAGGTGGAGAATTTAACGTCATTTGAATTGGTAAGGAATGAATAGTTGTATGAATAAAAAAGGTTTGAATTTATGGCTTTTGTTAACCGGGATGTTGGTTTCAACTGCCTGCATGGAGCAAAAAGTTTTGGTAACAGGCCATGTTTACAACAAAACAGATAATCAGGCAGAAGGCCTGGAGGTAAAACTTCATCGGGATAAGGAAATAAAACAAAACAGGCAATACAAACGCACTGCGGTTCAGCCGGATGGTTCGTTTCAGATGAAAGCGAAACGTGACCGTTCGTATATTCTGGAAATCAATGGTGAACAAGGTTCGGGCAGGGTTTTTCTGCCTGCTGAAAAGTTGCAGGAAAGAATTGATGCATCTTACCCGGTAACAGAAAAAATAGTTTTTCTTCATACAAACGACAAGCATTTCGATGTAAATCACGAGGATGAATTTGCCCAAAAGCTGGAAGAAATCAGGGCAGAATATGATGATGTTTTTTTGTTGGAGGCCGGCGATATTTTTGTGAGGCATGCTCATCGGTGGGTTGTAAACGGCGGTCTGGCAAAAGATACGGCATGGTACGGAGAACGGGCATTACAATTGATTCAATCCATGAATAAACTGGATTATGATGTGATGACATTGGGAAATCATGAACTGGCTTACATGAACGATTACACCCGGATTGCCCTCGAAGCAGCCCGGTTCCCGGTTCTGGCAGCAAATATTGAAATCAGTACCGATAAATTGCCTCAGCCCGATCCCTTTACTGTGTTAAATACCAAAACAAAACGCCGGATTGCCGTTCTGGGCCTGGCCACCGACAATGCCGGCAGAGAAGGGGTTAAGGAATTGGACCTTGCAGAAACGGTTAACAAATACAAATCGTTGAAGGATTTTTCGGATGTTTTCCTGGTTTTGTCACATCTTGGTCTGAGAAAGGATAGTTTGCTTGCAGGGGAATTTCCGGTGTTCGACGCTATTATTGGAGGTCATTCACATGATTTGCTGGAGGAAGCGGTGATTGAAAACTCAGTATTAATTGCCCACGCCGGCGGAAATCCCCATTTTGTTTCCGATGAACATCCGTTGTATCTGGGGAAAGTTGTGCTGACTCTCGAAAATGGAAAAATCACAGATAAAAGAGGTAGAGTGATGGAAATTGGCCGAAAGGCTGAATCAGAAATTAAAATGCCCGAACGTGGACTTTGTGCCCACCGGGGCGCCATGGAAACGCATCCTGAAAACACCATCCCCGCATTTCGCGAAGCCGTGAAAGCCGGTGCGTACATGATTGAGTTCGATGTTCAGCTTACCAAAGACAAAAAACTGGTGGTGATGCACGATGCCACTGTGGACCGCACCACCAACGGCACCGGAAAAGTTTCGGAACTTACCCTTGCGGAAATCAAACAACTGGATGCCGGAAGCTGGAAATCTCCTGAATTTAAAGGCCTTCAGGTTCCCACTTTCCGGGAAGTGCTGGATGAAATGCCGGTGAATGTGTGGCTGAATATCCATTTAAAAGGCACTGGAGAGGCTCCTCAAATGATTGCGGAAATCCTGAAAGAAGAAAACCGTCTGCACCAGGCTTTTCTTGCCTGTGGCTCCAAAGCCGCCAAACAGGCACGCGGTGTGGTTCCTAATATTCTGATTTGCAACATGGATCGCCGGGAATCGAATGGGGATTACGTTTCAGGAACAATAGAAATGGATGCAGATTTTATTCAACTGCGCGGTGCAATTACACCTGAATTTGCGGAATATGCGAAAACATTAAAAGAAAACGGAATTCGCATAAATTATTACGGAACCGATTCGCCTGACGAAATAAAAATGCTGTTTGATTATGGCGTTGAATTTCCGTTGGTGAATGACATTTTAACCAATATTTCTGTTCCCAAAGAGATCGGAATTGAACCGGTTAAACCGGTGTTCAGGTAAGTTGAAATTATTGTACCGTTAGGCCTTTCAATTGGGTATAAAAATTAATTTTACATGGAAGTCTGAAAATTACTTTGAAATTTAAATTGTAATCATATTATGAAGAATATTTGCTTTTATTTCGTTTTGGTCATGTTTTTAAGCTCTTGCACGTCTCCGGATGATACTGAAATATCTGGTTTAACGGTGGAATACCTCACCAATCCTTTGGGAATAGATGTTGAGCAACCTCGTTTTTCCTGGAAGATTTTTTCTGATGAACGTGATGTGAAACAGGTCGCTTATCAGATAATTGTTGGAGAATCTCTAAATGAGGTAAAGAAAGAAAACGGTTTCGTTTGGGATTCCGGGAAAATTACAGGCAGGGAAACCGTAAATGGCGAATACATTGGCAATCCATTGCAAAGCAACACAAAATATTTCTGGCGGGTAAGCGTGTGGCTGGATGATGAAATTTCAGTTTGGAGCGAGCCGGCATTCTTTCATACCGGTATTTTAAATGAAAATGAATGGAAGGCAAAATGGATTACCACACAAGATGAAATTACGGATGCAAGTCCTTTAATGCGCAAACAGTTTCCAATTGAAAAGGAAATTAAACAGGCAATTGCCTATGTTACGGCTGCTGGTTTTTACGAGTTATACCTTAATGGTGAAAAAGTAGGCGACCACGTGTTGGACCCCGGGGTTACCGATTACCGCGAAACCATTTTGTATTCCACTTATGAGGTAACTGATTTGTTGAAAAAAGGAACCAATACAGTCGGCGCAATGCTGGGCAACGGCGCGTGGAATTTCAGGAAAACAGAAGGCCGCTGGAGCTGGGGGAGTGGAGGCGCTTCGTTTGGCAATCCGGCCCTTTGGATGCAACTAATAATTGATTATGCCGATGGCAGCCGGGAAGTAATTGTTTCTGACGAATCCTGGAAAACGGCTGATGGTCCGGTTACATTCAATAATCTATACGGGGGTGAGGATTACGATGCCCGAAAGGAACTACCAGGCTGGGCATCAACTGGTTTTGACGTTACTGGCTGGCAACCGGTTGTTGCGGCCAATGAACCCGGTGGCAAGCTGAAATCGCAATTAATGCCGGCAATTCAAGTAACCAATACTATTAAACCGGTAAATCAAACAAATCCTTTGCCTGGAGTTTATTTGTTCGACCTGGGACAAAATATTGCCGGGTGGTGGCGTATGGAAATAAAAGGTTCACCCGGGCAAGTCATACGAATTCGGGGAGACGAAACCCTGAACAACGAAAGATTCCCAAAATCGCTTGACGAAGGCGACAAAATAAGTAATAACACACGTTATCATCCTTATATCTGGACAGAATATACGATAAAAAGTTCTGAAAAAGAATTGTATGAACCTCGTTTCTTTTACTCCGGATTCCGGTATATTGAAGTAACTGTTAGTGACGAAAAAAATCCCGAACACTTAAAAATTGAAGGAAGAGTTGTACGTTCTGCAAACAAACGAAACGGAATGTTTGAATCCTCCGATTCCCTGCTCAATCAAATTCACCGGGCCGGAGTGTGGTCGCAAATGGGAAATATGCAAAGTTACCCGACCGACTGTCCGCACCGCGAAAAAGGCGCCTATAATGGCGACGGGCAAGTGATTGCCGAAGCTTCCATGCATGATTTCCACATGGCGCCGTTTTATACCAAATGGCTGAACGATATGCGCGACTCGCAGGAGGAAAACGGCCGCATTCCCAACACCTCTCCGGTTTTGGTGGGCGGCATGGGCGGCGGCGTGGCCTGGGGAAGCGCCTATATTCTCATTCCATGGTGGATGCACCATTATTACGGCGATACCCGCATTCTGGAAGAACATTACCCGGTGATGAAGGAATACCTGCAGTACCTGAAAAACCTGGGTTCCAAAGATGAAGATCCGTCTGAACCGTTCATCATCGATAATTTCGACGGGTACTGGTATTCGCTGGGCGAATGGTGTGCCCCGGGCCAAAGTGATTGTCCCAACCACCCTGTGGTAAATACCTTTTATTACTACTACAACAGCCTGCTA
>JAHYIT010000172.1 GCA_019429205.1 Mariniphaga sp.
TGGTTGGGATTATCTTGTTAAAGTGAAATTGAAAAATTTGAATAAACTGCTTGAATCTAAGGCATGGGAACCGATCAAAGGTAAGAAAGACATTGACATCTGTGCGTTTACTTATAAGGCACATGGATGGAACAAGTCCAGGACATTGAAAGCCATACGCAGTGTTAAAGAATATGTTGAGGTCGAATATCTTGGTGAAAAATCCATTGTGCCGGTTTATCAATATTCTTGTTATACAAGTAGTTATGATATGGATGCTGCCCAATTGCATGAGATTTACAAGCAACGCTCAACAAGTGAGACATGGATTGAACAGGTAAAAGGGCAGGCCATGGCTGGAGCTACATTAACAGATGATTTTTGGGCGAACGATATTTTGTGGCAGTTAGGCGTATTCGCGTATAATTTATCAGTAATGATGCGTCAAAAGAAGAATAAATTCAGGCGGCAGGAACACCGTACGTTTATCGACTGGTTTGTTGCAGTACCTGCCAAAATTACCAGAAGCGGACATCAAGTGGAATTGAAATTATATGAACATCATTTTTACAAAGCTGATTGGGAAGAGCTTGATAAGCTCATCGAAGCAGCATAAAAATAAAGAAAGGAGGAAAATATTATGATAAACCCAGAGATTCATGGGCGAGGTACGTTCTTTTAGCTCATAAAATGAAAATTAAGGGGCACTTTATGCCCAAAAGACAAGGGATACAGAATATTTTTGACTGGAGTTAAACCAAACCTGCAGGCAGGCAGGCAGGTTGGCCACGAAAAAATAGCTTTTGTCTTATTGCCGGGGGTAAAACCGGCCCAAAAAAATCAATTTGGATTTTTAAGTGTAATATCATCACCTTTAAGTTTTTTTAACGCACTCAGCCCGCCCATCCGGGGCATGTTCCAATCCATCACTATCAAATCAGGTAATCTTTCCCTGGCAACACTTAATGCTTCAATGCCATCATTAGCTTGTAATACGTTATACACCGAATTTTTCAACATTGAAGAATACAGCTTTAAGTAGAGGGGGTCATCATCTGCAATTAATATTTTTTTTTGCTCCATTAATTCACTTTTTTTATTGCAAAATAATCATCATTTTTGAACTATTAAAATTATATTTTTTTTTTAGAATTTAAGCTTTTAATCTGACAACAAATTAGAAACATGAAATTTTATTCATCAGTAAAAGTCAGAGAGATCGGTAAAAATATCCAGGTCCGAATAGCTTCCGTATCAGTTCCGGAAATTGACGAGCACATTTTAATCAAATGGCAGAATTGGCTTGACCTGATTGCACGTTTGGCAAATATACCCGCTGCATTAATAAAGAAGCTGAATGAAGATAATATCGAGGTCTTTCTAAAAAGTAATTCCACCGGGAATCCCTACCATACCAATGAAAAAACCTTACTGGGCAATGGTTTGTATTGCGAAAATGTGATTGGAACCCAGCATAAACTTCTCTTAGCCGATGCTACAGCAAACCCGGTCTGGAGAAAAAACAATCCTGATCTGGATCTGAACATGATTTCCTACCTGGGTTATCCAATCAACTGGCCTGGCGGAGAAGTTTTTGGAACGATCTGTATTCTGGATAACAAGAAAAACCTGTATAAGAATGATATTAATGATTTATTATTTAATCTGAAACAAAATATTGAATCAGATCTGGAGTTACTCATTTCAAAACAGCTTATATCGGAAAGTGAAGAAAAATTCAGGACTCTGTTCAACTTATCAACAATGTCGATTGCCTTTACCGATTATGCCACCGGCCGGATTATAGATTTTAATGACAACTTGCCTGAAATAACAGGATACAAAAAAAGCGACATTTTAAATAAAACCACAGTTGGTTTAGAATTTTTAGATCAAGTTACGAGAGAAAAAATACTGTTGGAAATTCAGAATAAAGGCATTGCCGAAAGTATTGAAGTCAGTTTCCCAACACCGGCAAAAGAAGTGATGCATTTTTTGCTCTTTTCAAAGAAAATCACACTAAAGGGTAAAGAAAAACTGATCACAACCCTGTTGGATATCACTTCCATAAAAAAGAGAGAGCTGGAAATCCGGAAATTTTCAACAGCCATAGAAAAAATTGCCAGCACAATTATTATTACCAATGCAAATGGCGAAATAGAATATGTAAATGAATATTTCACAGAATTAACAGGCTTCTCAAAAGCAGAAGTTTTGGGAAAAAAGCCGGGAATCTGGAAAACTAATTTTCACCCTGATTCCTATTATAAAAATCTGTGGACTACAATTAAACAAGGAAAAATATGGAAGGGCGAATTCTACAACCGAAAGAAGAATGGCGATTTTTACTGGGAATATGCGACCATTGCCCCTGTTTTTGATGGTAACAGTGATATTATCATCCATTTTGTAGCTTCAAAGCTTGATATTACTGAGAATAAGAGGCAGTTGGAAACCTTATTGGAATCGGAGAAAATACTGCGTGAACTTAATGCTACAAAAAATAAATTCTTTTCAATAATTGGCCATGATCTGATGGACCCGTTCAATGCTTTATTAGGGTTCAGCCGTTTGCTTAACGAAGCCCTGGAAAAAAATGAAAAATCAGATAGTCTGGAATTTGCACAATACATTCAGCAATCGGCCCAAAATATATTCACCTTATTGCAAAACCTGTTGATATGGACCCGTACACAAAGTGGAAAAATAAACTGCCATCCTGAAATAGTTGATATTGAAGAAATGATTTGCAATACCCTTAGTGCATTAAAACCCAATGCTCTGAATAAGGAAATTGAAATACGCCTGGATATAGAAAAAAATATAAAAGCAATAATTGATGACAATATGATAAGTACTGTTCTCAGAAATCTTGTGATGAACGCCATCAAGTTTACCAGGAAAGGTGGAACTGTAATAATAAAGGCTAATATCCGGAATAACAATTTGAATTTTTCTGTTTCCGATACCGGAATTGCCATTGATGAAAAACATATTAACCAGCTTTTCAGCCTGGGAAAATCGTTTACTACAAAAGGAACAAACGATGAAACAGGCACCGGTCTGGGCTTAGTCATCTGCAAGGAGTTTATCGATATCCACAATGGTAGAATCTGGGTAGAAAGCACACCCGGTAAAGGGAGTACTTTTTATTTTTCGATACCTGCAAGGCTTGATTAATTTTAATAGTGACCTAAAAAAACGGTCAGACCAGAACGCAAGCAGAATGTTAATGGGTGTACGACAAATTCCACGTTTTAAATCACAAAACAAACAATCATTTTTTACACCGGCGCTTTAGCCCGGTGATTAACCTTTTCGGAGTCTTTTCCGGCTTTGGCATTTAAATTTCTTAATGGCTAAAGCCCTTTTGTTTTTGATATCTCTGTTCACCGGGCTTACCAAAGGAATCCCGATGGGAGAAGCCACGGTGTAAAAGATCCGTTTTTCCGAAAGCGAATAGAAATATGGAATTTGTCGTACACCCCTCCCCCGGTAAACAGCAAAACATTTGTATATTTGTCAAGCTATTTGTTGCGAAAAATTATTGCTCAATTCAAAATTGTACTTTTAGTTCATGACTTTTGAAGCCTGGATTGTACTTGCTGTTTTTCTCTTTCTGGTGGTTGCTTTTTTAACCGAAGCCATGCGCCCCGGATTAATTCTGCTTAGTGCGGCTGTAGTTTTTATGGCAACCGGCATCATCACTGATCAGGAATTGATTGCCGGTTTTTCAAATGACGGGCTCATAACCATTGCTGTGCTTTTCCTGGTAAACGAGGGCATAAAACAATCGGGGCTGATGGCGCGGCTTGCCAAAGCCTATCTTCCGCATAAAAGGAATCCAATGGCGTTTATGTTGCCCCGCCTCATGTTGCCTGTGGCATTCTTTTCGGCTTTTCTGAATAACCTGCCCATTGTAGTTAATTTTGCTCCTATCCTTATTCGCTGGGCCGAAATCATGAAACTGTCGTATAAAAAATTTCTGATACCCCTTTCATTTGCAGCCACTTTCGGAGGTATGTGCACCCTTATTGGAACATCATCGAACCTGGTGGTGCACGGGCTTATACTGGAATCGGGAAAAGCGGGTTTTCATCTGTTCGAACTGGGCAAAATCGGTCTTTTTATTTCCATTTTCGGGTTAATCTATATGTCGGTTTTCGGAAACTGGCTTTTACCTGGCGAAAAAATCAAATTTGCCAACAAACCTTCCGAAGGCAAAGATTATTATTATAACCTGCAACTTACTGAGGGCAGCCAGTTGATTGGGAAAGAAGTGATAAACAATAAAGTTGAAGGACTTGCCGGACTGAAGGTACATTCTGTTGCCCGTAACAATAAAATACTTATTCCCGGCAAAACCAACATCAAACTTTTAAGGAATGACGATATTTTGGTAACCGGAAGTTCCGGCACACTTAACAACATCCTTGTTCATAAAGAGGTTAAACTGAAGGGAATGGAGTACCTTGGCCACGTAAAGCCCGAAAATCTGAAACAATACGAGGTGGTTCTTTCACCTCGTTTCCCGTGGCTGGGGCAAACTGTTACGGAGTTTAGTTTCTTCGACCAGTTTAATGCCGTGGTGCTGGCTATTCACCGTAACGGCGAACGGATTACTGACAACCTCAACAATCTGAAACTGAAAGTAGGAGATAATGTAGTGTTGCTTTCAACCGAAAATTTCTTCGAAACCTGGGGCTCTTCACAAATGTTTTACCTGGTAAACTACCTCCGCAATTTGCATCACGACAAGGGAACCCGGGTAAAATGGCTGGCCCTCATTATTCTGCTGGCTATGGTGGCGGCCATCGTTATAAACGAAATTGTATCCTATGGTTTCGGCATGAGGTTGAACATTTTCTTTTACGTGGCATTTGCCGCGCTATTGTTCATCTGGTTAAAAATATTGCCCCAGCAGAACTACACCAAATCAGTAAGCTGGGACATGATTATCTCCATTGCTTCGGCTTTTGCTATCAGTAAAGGCATTCAGAACTCAGGAGTAGCCAACCTGCTGGCTGCCGATGCCATAAGTATCGTACGGTCCATCGGGCCGGTGGGTGTGCTGGCCATTATTTGGTTAATTACATCAGTTTTAACTGAAATTATGACCAACAATGCAGCGGTGGCACTGGTATTTCCCATTGCAGCAATGGCAGCACAGCTACTTGGTGTTGATTCACGTCCGTTTTTCGTTGCCATTGCCATTGCCGGCGCATCAAGCTTTGTTACCGCCCGCGGATACCGTTCAAACCTGATTATTAAAGCCATAGGAAAATATTCTGCTGCCGACTTTTTGCGTATTGGCACTCCCATGCAGATTATTGCATTCATATTAAGTGTTTTACTCATACCTTATTTCTGGCCGTTTTAAAAAAGGTCTGAATACATAAACCGTCAGACATTAAGCCAAAAAAAAATCTAAATCAACAATTTTAATATTCATTGAACAAAAACAACAAGCAGGCAGTTGCAATGGGCAAATTCCCTAATAGCAATTGACCAATGACCGACAGACACAACACTTTGTTTTTAACATCGTTTTTAATACATTTGAAGAAAAAAAATGGCAACGTTAAAAATTACAGTAGATAATAATAAAAATGCAAGGCTACTTACCAGAATTTTACAAAACATGAAATTTGTAAAAAAAGTAGAAATAGAAAACAAAATTGCTACGAATCAATATGCTAAATTGAAATTAATTTTTAATAATATTGAGGTAAACAGTATTTTTAATGATATAAATGACCCTGTAAAATGGCAAAAAGAAATCCGTGATGAGTGGGAAACTACTTGATACAAATATTCTGATTTATCTTTCAAAGAAACAATTGGCATTTGAGAAGGTTGCCTCATCAGGCAATAAATTGTTTATTTCTGTAATTACTTACATGGAAGTCCTTGGATACCCTTTTTCCAATGAAACCGAAAAACATATTATTGAAGAACTCTGTCAATACCTTCCGGTAATTGAACTTGATAAAGTAATTGTTGAAAAGGTAATTCAAATCAAACAACAAAACAAAATTAAACTTCCCGATGCCATAATCGTGGCTTCAGCACTCGTAAATAAATTTGTTTTAATCACAGCGAATGTCAGTGATTTTTCGAACATCAATTCTGATTTGGAAATAATTAATCCGATGAAAAAAAACTAACCCCCAAAAGAGTTGCAGAAAAAAGAATCGCAAGTAACTGACCACGTCTTCAATCAACCAGTTAATGACCAATAACCTGAAACCTGGTACAATTTTAATTTTAACAATTTTACCATTTAACAATTTCCTTATCTTTGCAAATTAAAAATAAACACATGAATCACAAAGAACTCATCCTCTCAAAAATCGCCGTTAATAAAGAAGTAGTAGGTATTGTTGGCCTTGGATACGTAGGCCTTCCGCTTGCCGTAAACTTTGCCGAAGCCGGTGTAAAAACCATTGGATTTGATAAAAACCCCAAAAAAGTGGACAGTATTAACCACGGGAAAAATTATATCGAAGACATTCGTGATGCCGTGCTCAAGGAAGTGGTGGACAACGTTTCCCTCAGCGCCACAACAGACTTCAGCCGTATGAAGGAGTGCGATGCCCTGCTGATATGTGTGCCTACCCCACTCGACCGGTTTAAAAAGCCCGACATGAGTTTTATTGAAAATGCCTGCACCGAAATTGGCCGGCACATGAAACCCGGTACATTCATCAGCCTCGAAAGCACCACCTATCCCACCACCACCGAAGACTTTATGCTGCCCATCATAGAAGAAGCATCCCGGTACAATGCACTAAACCAGGTGGAAGAAAATCCAAATGACAACAAACAAAAAACAAATAAATCCCAAATAACAAACCAACAAAAAACTTCAAACCCAATCGAACAATCTTCGAACTCTTTAAACTTTAAACCTTCAACTTTAAACTTTAAACACGGCATCGACTTCTGGCTCGCCTATTCACCCGAGCGTGTTGACCCAGGCAATAAATCCTTCCACACCCGCAACACTCCTAAAGTATTGGGAGCCATGACATCCGAAGGATTGGAAATCGGTGAAGCAATCTATAAAAAAGCCATTGACCATATCCATCCGGTAAGTTCGCCACGCATTGCTGAAATGGTAAAAATCCTTGAAAATACTTACCGGCTTATCAACATAAGCCTGATTAACGAGTTGGCATTGTTATCCGGAAAAATGGATATCAACATCTGGGAAGTAATAGATGCCGCCAAAACCAAACCATTTGGTTTTCAGGCATTTTATCCCGGACCCGGTATTGGCGGGCACTGCATTCCACTCGACCCCTTTTACCTGGAACACATTGCGAAAAAATACAACTTCGACCTTTCTATGATTCACACAGCGGGGCACATAAACATGCGCATGCCCCATTACATGTACATTAAAATAGCCACGGCACTCAACCGCCACAAAAAAGCCGTAAATGGAAGCAAAGTGTTGTTTTTGGGAGTGGCATACAAACCAAACATTAACGATGAACGCGAATCGCCCGCCCTCGAAATTATGGAAATTGTGGCCCACAAAGGAGGAAATGTGGAATACCACGATCCTCATATTCCGGTAGCCAGAACGCGTGATGGAAAAGAATACCACTCCGTTGATCTGCATGCCGAAACACTGGCACAGGCCGATGTTGTTGTACTCACTACAAACCATTCTGCTTTCCAGGTGGAATTTATTCAGCAACATGCACAGTTGATTGTTGATATGCGGAACATGATTAAAGAAGGGGGAGAAAAAGTGTATAAACTCTGAGAGTCCTCTGCCCCCGGGGGAGCTGCAAGTTGAAACGAAGCATTTATCCGGGGGGGCGAAATTCCTACTTCTATACTTCGCACGGGATAAAATGTGCCAACCAAATTTAGTTGGTACCGAGCATTCGGGAGCAAAAGTGCAGTTGGCAAGTCCTTTTGCTCCCGATAACCATCAGCCATTTTTTAAATGGTATTCATTTTAGTGAAACTGTTATATAATTCACTTATTTATAATTGATTAATCATGATTTTATTATAAATAAATTAGGCGGCATTTTTTCATTATTAATAAGGTAATAAGTCCCTCAGTATTGAAAAATATTGCCCCAAAAAGAATAACGGGAGAAAAAATAGCTAAATTTAAGCTAGCCCCATGCAGTGTATACCGAACTACACCATGGTGTATAAAACATC
>JAHYIT010000173.1 GCA_019429205.1 Mariniphaga sp.
ATATCAACCACCTTTTCTTCGTATATTCCTCCTGAATTGGTTGTTTTTACCACAACAAAATTGCTGTTAAAATATTCTTCTGTTATTAACTCGGCTGTTTTTGCAGCAAGAAACTCGCGCGATGGATTAACCTGGTAATAATAAGGATTACTTGTCAGTTCCCGCGATTGCGATGATAACGGAGAAATCATCGGAATACGGTTTTTTGAAGCAATGGCCGACACTTCGTTTTGCACCTGTGGAAAAACCGGTCCAATAATTAAATCGGTTTCCAAAAAACTTTCTGCATAAATATATTTTCGAATGGAATCCGGATTTTGCTGCGTATCAAAAACGTTTAACCGAATTTTCATCCCGGCTTTTTTTAGCGAATCAACCGCCAGCAAAACTCCTTCATAAAACTGCAGGTAATTTTCGCTTTCCCGGTAAAATCCATGAAACTTTTCAATGGGCTCATCCAGTTCAATTATAGTGTCTTCCGGCAAAATATTTCCCGAATAAAAAAGAGAATCGCTTTCCAATTTATTTTTTTTAGGTTCCCGGTTTAAGTTATCGTTGGCATGAATAAACAAGGGTAAAAACAAGGCTACATCGTAAGTGGTTGCAGTGGTCAGGTGATTTTGCCCGGGGCGACAGTTTTCCGGAATAAGTGCTGGTAATTCAATGTCATAAAATTCACTTTCAAAAGAAGGAGTTTCTGTTTTTACTGAATCAACAGAAATGTTATCCATAAATTGAACAATTTCTTCGTCAGGCTTCCTTGGAATTAAAAGTGTTTCGCCCTGCACAAGATTTCGGTTTGCCAGTTGCGGATTGAATTTTCGTATTTCAGGAATGGTCAGATTATACTGTGAAGACAATTGGAACAAGGTTTCGCCAGGTTGAACAAGGTGACGCAAAAAGGCATCTTCATTAACCGGCTCAGCGCTGCTGAGTTCGGATTCTTTTACCGGAATTTTGATGGTTACACCAGCAGGAAATCCTGATTCCAAAACCGGGTTAATTCTTTTCAAATCATCTTCTGAAACATTATATTTCTGTGTAAGCGACCATAAAGTTTCTCCTGAAACAATGGTGTGTTCAAAATAATTACCTGCTTCAACCAGCGGTGCAGTAAGCGTTTCGTCAATTATATTCGAAATTTTATCTGATGGTGTTCTAAAAACCGGGCCTTCTTTAGTTTTTGGCAAATAGATTACACTTCCGGCTTTTAAATTACGGGCTCCCGGATTAAAAAACAAAATTTCGCTTTCAGAAATTTTATACTTGCGGGAAAGGGAATACAATGTTTCTCCTTGTTTTACTTCATGCATAATAAGTTCCCTGGTTTCCTCTTCTGCAGGCTTTTGTTCAGGAAGGGCAACTGTTGGAATTGTTTCTTTAGGTGTCCACACCGGAATTCTCAGTTTTGTACCTTTTCTAAAACGGGTAACTTCCGGATTGTAGGCATAAATCTCTTCTACCGTAACTCCAAATTCTTTCGCGATAAAATAAGGAGTTTCAGTTCTTGATGAAATGGTATAAAACTCAAAATATGCCGGGTCACCTTTCGGACTTGCAGGAATATTTTGCCACTCAACTTGTTCTTTGTATGGAATCTTCAGTATATCACCTATTTTTAAGCCTTCGCTAATTTGCGGGTTATGATTTACAAGATCCTGTATGTCAACTTTAAATTGCCGGCTGATGGAATAAATGGTTTCACCTGTACGCACCTGGTGTAATACATATTTTTCGCCCTGAATAACAACTATTTCATTTTCCTTTAACTGTTGTGCTGAAATCTGGTTAAAAGATGCCGTAACCAACAGCAGAATAAGGAAATAATATGCAATCTTCATTTAAAAATAAGTTTAAAAAATTCGTTCAAAAATAACAAATATTGATCATCCCTTTGTTTTAAACGATTTTATTTCTGATTAATTTTAAATTCTTTAAGAAAACAAAACACCCTATTTTACCTTGATATTTTTACTTTTGTGGTTTGAATAAAGGCAATCATTATAAATTAAAATCCATGCAGGAGAAAATATTAATTCTTGATTTCGGATCGCAATATACACAGCTCATTGGCCGCAAAATTCGCGAGTTGAACATTTACTGCGAAATTCATCCTTTCAACCATTATCCTAAAATTGATGAAACTGTAAAAGGAGTCATTCTTTCAGGAAGCCCATTTTCTGTGCGCGATCCGGAAGCTCCCCGCCCCGACCTTTCTGCCATAAAAGGGAAACTGCCAATACTGGGAATTTGTTACGGCGCACAATACATGGCCCATTTTTTTGGAGGAGAAGTTGCACCGTCCGACTCGAGAGAATATGGCAGAGCCAAACTGGGCTTTATTGATCACGATTGCCGGCTTTTAAAAAATATTACCCCGCATACCCAGGTATGGATGTCGCATGGCGATACCATCATTAAACTTCCCAAAAATTATAAAGTAGTGGCATCAACCGAAGATGTTAATTTTGCTGCCTATAAAATTGATGATGAAGAAACCTATGCTATTCAGTTTCATCCTGAGGTTTATCACACAACTGAAGGACAGCAGGTACTTAAAAATTTCACCGTTGACATTTGTAATTGTGAACAAACCTGGACTCCTTTATCGTTTGTTGAGACCACGGTAAAAGAACTTCAGGATAAACTGGGAAACGACAAGGTAGTGCTTGGATTGTCGGGTGGCGTTGATTCGTCTGTTACGGGTGTTTTACTGAATGAGGCCATTGGCGGCAACCTCACCTGCATTTTTGTGGATAACGGTTTGTTGCGTAAAAACGAGTTTGAAACCGTACTTCATTCTTATGAAGATATGGGATTGAACGTAATTGGAGTGGATGCGCGGCAAAAATTCTGGGATGATTTGAAAGGGATTACTGATCCGGAACAAAAACGCAAAATTATTGGCCGGAATTTTATTGAAGTTTTCGATGCTGAAGCACACAAAATTAAGGAAGTAAAGTGGCTGGCGCAGGGTACCATTTATCCCGATGTAATTGAATCGGTTTCAGTAAACGGCCCTTCGGCAACCATAAAATCGCACCACAATGTTGGCGGCCTTCCTGAGAAAATGCACCTGAAAGTAGTTGAACCATTACGTTTGCTTTTTAAAGATGAAGTACGCCGTGTGGGAAAAGCTTTAAATATCAAAAAGGAATTGCTCGGCCGCCACCCCTTTCCTGGCCCGGGACTTGGAATCCGGATTTTAGGCGATGTTACACCCGAAAAAGTTCGTATACTTCAGGAGGCCGATGCTGTTTTTATTAACGGTTTAAAAAACTGGGGATTATACGACAAAGTCTGGCAGGCCGGTGTAATGTTGTTACCCGTCCAATCTGTTGGCGTTATGGGTGACGAACGAACTTATGAAAACACTGTTGCCTTGCGGGCAGTGGCCTCAACCGACGGGATGACCGCCGATTGGGTTCACCTGCCATACGACTTCCTTGCAAAAATGTCGAATGAAATAATTAACAAAGTAAGAGGCATAAACCGTGTTGTTTACGATATTAGCTCCAAACCACCTGCAACAATTGAGTGGGAATAAACGTTTTACCATTGAAAGTTTAAAACATAAATAAAATGAATACTTTATTAAATAATACCTTCAAAATTAATTCAATCAAAACGCTGGTTTTAATTTTGATAACTATTCTGGCATTTCAGCCGGTTACAGAAGTTAAAGCACAGGAATCAGTTCAAAAAAACCAGATGAAATTTGGCCGGCTCCTCCGCCTTATTGATGGGTATTATGTAGATTCCACAGATATAGATAAATTGACTGAAAAAGCCATAATCAACATGCTGAGCGAACTGGATCCTCATTCGGTTTATATTTCAAAAGAAGATGTAGATAAAATGAATGAACCGCTGCAAGGTAATTTTGAAGGAATTGGAATTACATTTAATATTTTCAAAGATACACTGCTGGTTACAGAAACCATTCCCGGAGGTCCCTCAGAAAAAGTAGGTTTACGTGCTGGCGACAGGATTATTCAGGTTGAAGGGAAAAATATTGCGGGTACCGGATTAAAAACCAGTGATGTAATGGAAATGTTGCGCGGCAACAAGGGAACCAAAGTAGAAATTAAAGTTTTACGACGTAACATCGATGAAACACTTGGTTTTACCATCATTCGCGATAAAATTCCAATATATAGCCTTGATGCCTCCTATATGCTCGATGAATCAACCGGGTATATCAAACTGAATAAATTTTCGGCTACTACCACCGAAGAATTCGGAGAAGCAATGAATGAGCTGAAAAAACAAAATATACAAAACCTGATTCTCGATTTGCGTGGAAACGGAGGAGGTTACCTGAAAACTGCCATCGAAATATCGGATCAATTTCTGGATGCCAACAAATTAATCGTTTATACCGATGGCGAAAATGATCCGAAAAGAGAATACAAAGCCACATCAGGAGGTATTTTCAAGGATGGCAATCTGGTTATTCTGGTAGATGAATCATCGGCATCGGCCAGCGAAATTGTTTCAGGTGCAGTTCAGGACTGGGACCGTGGTTTGATTATCGGCAGGCGTTCATTTGGAAAAGGCCTGGTTCAAAAACCTTATTTCCTTACCGATGGTTCACTGGTGCGATTAACTACAGCACACTATTATACACCAAGCGGCAGAAATATTCAGAAACCTTACGAAAATGGTTTGGATGAATACAAAAGGGACTATCTCGACAGACTTAGTACCGGCCAGTTATTCAATGCCGACAGTGTTCAACTCTCTGATTCACTTAAATTTAAAACTCTGATAAACGGACGTGATGTTTATGGTGGCGGCGGTGTTATGCCCGACATCTTTATTCCAATGGACACATCGTCCTATTACAGGTATTACAATCGTTTAAGAAGAAACAACATTGTTTATAATTTTGTGCTCGACTATGTTGATCAAAACCGTGCTGAAATAAAAAATAAATATCCGAAATTTGATGCCTACAACAATAATTTTGAAGTTACTGAAGAAATGGTAAATACAATATTAGCTGAAGGTGAAAAGCAAGGTATTGAAAAAGACGAAGAAAGCCTGAATTTCACCATGAATACCCTGAAAAAAGAAGTAAAAGCAATTATTGCCCGCGATATTTTTTCCCGGAATGATTTTTACAAAATCTTTTTTGAAGACGACGAGGCTATTTTAAAAGCACTTGAAGTAATTGAAAATAAGGAACAATACACTAATCTTCTGGTTACGGCAGAATAAATAGGAAATGACAGAGTTTTTAACCACCTGGCTGTGGGAAAACAAAATTGAGTTGATTGGTGCTCTTCTGGGCCTTTTGTACATTTACTTTTCAATTAAACAACATATTTTAACCTGGCCAACAGGTCTTTTTACGTCGTTGCTTTACATTGTTGTTTTTTTTCAGTCGGGATTTTATGCCGATATGGGTTTACAGGTTTATTATGTAGCCATCAGCATTTATGGTTGGTACTTTTGGTTGAAGGGAGGCAAAAAAAATTCTGTCGGCCATCAAAAAAAACTTCCGGCCAGGAAAACACAAATAAAGTTATTACTAAATCTTTTATTGGTAACAATTCTAATCTATGCCGGATTACTTTTTATATTGCTCAACTTTACCAATTCTACCGTTCCTTATATGGACTCATTAACCACTGCATTAAGTATTACTGCAACCTGGATGCTGGCCAAAAAATATATAGAACACTGGCTCATCTGGATTTTTGCAGATCTGTTTTCAGCCGGTTTATATGTTTACAAAGGGCTTTGGCCTACGGTTATATTGTTTCTTGTTTACTCTGTTATGGCTGTGTTGGGTTATATTGAATGGAAAAAGGATTTAAAAGAACAAAATTGAAAACAAAATCAAAAACCATAATAATTACAGGAGCCGAATCAACCGGGAAAAGTGTACTCACCGAAGGACTGGCAAACCATTTTCAATTGCCTTTTATTCCTGAATTTGCCCGAAGTTACATTGAAAACCTGGGAAGGAAGTATAATTATAATGATGTGGAGTTGATTGCGAAAAACCAGATTCAGCAACTGAGTGAATTTAAACAAACAGACATTCCCTGGATTTTTTCGGACACCTGGCTAATTATTACGAAAATTTGGTTTGAAGAAGTGTTTGGTAAAGTGCCCAAATGGTTGGAACCCGAAATCAAAAAAACGAAAATAGATCTTTTTCTTATTTGCGATACAGATTTACCCTGGGAACCCGATCCTGTCCGCGAAAATGGCGGTGAAAAACGGCTTTACCTGCAGCAACAGTATATTGAATCCATCATCAAATATGGCTTTAACTACAAAATTATCACGGGTAAAAATGAGGACCGTTTACAAAATGCCCTGAATCAGTTGAAACAATTGGAGTAGCAGTAAACCAAACAAATTCTCACTTGTTCTGAAACCAAAAGAGAAATTAAGATGATTTAGCTACTTTTGTATCCAACCTTAAAAAATTAAACATGACAGTCAGGGAATTTGATACCAGGTTATCACAAACAATTGAATGCCTGAGCGATCCTTCAACGTATGATGTAGTTTGCCACGAACACAGATTAGGGGAACCACTGCCCTCCATAATCAAGCTTCAAAAAGTTATTGATATGGTCAGGGAAATTCTTTTCCCCGGATATTTCGGAAGTACGTCATTAAGGCCCAACACTACGCGCCATTATATGGGAGTTTATGTTGATGAATTATATGAACTCCTTAGCCGGGAAATTTTAGCCGGAATGTGTTTTGAGTGTCAGGATGGAAACGCTGACAAACTAAAAAAACACAACACAAAAGCTAAAGAAATTGCAGTCAGTTTCATTGAATATCTTCCTGAAATAAGAAGTAAACTGGTAGCTGATGTAAATGCCATATTTTTAAACGACCCGGCCGCACGTAACCTTGGAGAAGTTATTTTTTGTTATCCGGGAATCCGGGCCATCACAAATTATCGTATGGCCCATAAATTACTTGAACTGGAAGTTCCACTTATTCCAAGGTTTATTTCAGAAATGGCACATAGTGAAACAGGAATCGATATTCATCCGCGGGCACAAATAGGCGAAAACTTCACTATCGATCATGGAACAGGTGTAGTGATTGGTTCCACGAGTATTATTGGAAACAATGTAAAAATTTACCAGGGCGTAACGCTGGGTGCAAAAAGTTTTCCGCTTGATGAAGATGGCAATCCCATTAAAGGAATTCCGCGACATCCGATTGTTGAAGATGACGTCGTTATATATTCCGGGGCAACAATTCTTGGCCGCATAACCATTGGGAAAGGTTCGGTAATTGGCGGTAATGTTTGGGTAACGCAAAATATCCCTCCCCATTCAAAAATAGTACAATCCCGGCCAAAAGAACATACATTTACAGATGGATTAGGCATTTAATTTAAAATCAATCATGTTGGGAAATTTCAAACTTACCGCAAAAACAATTACAGGACTCGAAACAGTTTTGGCCAAAGAAATTGAAACAATCGGTGGAAAAAATATACAAGAAGGACGAAGAGCCGTATATTATGAAGGCGATCTTGAAATGATTTATAAATCAAATTACTTTTTACGGACTGCAGTTCGAATTTTGAAAGAAATCGCCGTATTTGACTTCAGGGATATGGACCAGTTTTATTTAAGATGTAAAGAAATCAACTGGTTGAAGCATTTTACAATTAACCAAAGTTTTGCCATAAGCAGCGCAGTATCCCAATCAAAGGAATTTCGGAATTCGATGTTTGCATCTCTTAAAGTTAAGGACGCCATTGCCGATCATTTCAGAGAAAAAAAAGGAAGCAGACCCAATGTTGACACCCAAAATCCTGAAATTTTCATTCACGTATATATAAACAAAAACACATGTATTTTATCGCTCGACAGTTCCGGAGAATCTTTGCATAAGCGGGGTTACCGGGCAAGCCAGGGCATTGCACCGCTCAGTGAAGTTTTGGCAGCTGGAATGATTCTACTTTCGGAATGGAATGGCGAAACCGATTTTATCGATCCCATGTGTGGTTCGGGTACCTTGCCAATTGAAGCCGCTATGATTGCACAAAATATTCCTCCTGGCAGATTTAGGAAAGAATATGCATTTGAAAACTGGCAGGGTTATAATCCGCAACTTTTCGAAAAA
>JAHYIT010000174.1 GCA_019429205.1 Mariniphaga sp.
TTCCTTTCTGGTAACCAGCCTGACCAGTTGAAACCTGTGCTGTACCTGTTTTTCCGGCTATTTTAAACCATGGGTTTTGCAGCGACTTGCCTGTACCGTTTTCGCAAACACCCTCCAGTAATTTTTGAGCCTTCCCAAGGGTTTCGCGGGTTGTAATCATCGGATTCAGCACCTCGGTATTGAATTGTTTCACCAAAACTCCATTGTCCCTGATTTCCCTTACCAACCGGGGTTTTACCATTCGCCCGTTATTGGCCACGGCATTATAAAATGCAAGAACCTGCAGCGGTGTCATTTTCGACTCATATCCGTACGACATCCAGGCAAGTGTTGTTCCCCACCAGTCAGAATCACCCGGATATTTGAAAAATGGTTTTCCTTCACCTTTTATTTCAACCCCAAGTGGTTTATTTAATCCAAACCCATAAATGCGATCCACAAAATTCCTGGGATTACTTTCATAAGCAGTTGTAATAATTTTTGCCACGCCCACATTAGACGATTTTTCAAAAATTTGTTTTACCGTCATTTCGCCATGTCCGCCATACCGGTAATCGCTGTCGTAAATGGTACGGTCGCGGTACTTCCAAACCCCGCTGCCGGTGTCATACACATCGCTGGTGTCGATTAATCCGTCTTCCATGGCCGCCATTAACGAAATTAGTTTGAACGTTGAACCTGGTTCGTAGCACCCGGCATGACCCAGTGCGTAGTTGTAATTCTCAGAATATCCGCCATTTTCCCTACCCAAATTTGCGATGGCTTTAACTTCGCCTGTTTCCACTTCCATCAGAATGGCAGTTCCCCAGTCTGCTTCATGTTTTTCGAGGTTTCGCAACAGAGCGCTTTCAGTAATATCCTGTAATTTTACATTGATGGTGGTTATGATGTCCATTCCATCCTGCGGCTCAATTTCGGTGCGGGTAACCCACCTGCCCGAAAGATTTTCGCGGTAGCTGATGCCTTCTTTTCCTTTCAGGTACTGCTCGTAAGCTCCCTCAAGGCCTGTATAACCAATGTTTCCGTGCACACCGCCGTAAGCGCCTTTGTTCAGGTCGCCAATGGTACGGAATGCAAGCGAACCAAGCGGGGTAACGCGTTGGTTTTCCTGTTCTATAATCATTCCGCCACCAAACCTGCCACGACGAAGAATGGGAAATTTTTTAATTTGCTGAAGTTCCTGGTAATCCACTTTTCGTGGTGTGAGCATCAACCCCCGGTTGCCATTTTTGTAGGCAGCGTTCAGTCTTCTGTTATATTCCTGGCGGGAAGCATCTTTAAAGAAGCTGGAAAGATACCAGGCCAGGGAATCGCTATCGGCGCTGTAAACCCGTTTCACTCCTTCGGCGGCCAGGTCAATACGTACAAAATAACCGGGAACAGAAGTAGCCAGCACACTCCCGTCGTCGGCACAAATGTTTCCGCGGTTAGGTTCAATTAGAACAGTATTCTCCTTCAGGTTTTTGGCAATTTGCTCCCACCTGTCATTTTTTATCTGCTGAACGGAAATCATATTAAAAATGACCATCACACCAAATATCAGCAGGAAAAAATAGATAATGGCGATTCGTGATACTATGGATTTTCTGATTTCCACCCTGTTTTATTTTTTTTGTACAACAATTTTTTGCGGCGGACGAACCGGTTCTTCCAAACCCAGTCCGGCTGCTTCAACTTTTTCAATCACTTCCGATGGCCGGCTGGCATCCATGAGTCGGGCCGAAAGCGTAATCGATTCTGAACGCAATTCGTCCAGCGTGTCCTGCACTACTTCAATTTGACGAATGGTGCGTTCAGACCAGTTGCGGTTTGTAATGAGTACCAAAGCGAAAAATGCAAGCACCCCTAAAAACGGAAGTTGCCGGGTAAACCGCTCATCGGTTAGGATGGTGCCGCCCAAAAACGACTTCATCCCCGGTTTTCTTTTGCTGTTTTTCGTTTGTTCTGTCATATTAAACTTTTTCTGCTATGCGTAATTTTGCGCTACGTGCACGTACATTTTTTTCAATTTCTTTTGGTTGGGGAATAATTACTTTCCTGTTTACCAGCATGAACGGGCTTTGTACATTTCCGTAAAAATCTTTTTCCACTTGTCCTTCAAAATTTCCCGCTTTCATAAAATTTTTACACAACCGGTCTTCAAGGCTGTGGTAGGTAATTACAGCGAGCCTGCCCCCCGGTTTTAGTACTTCAAGAGCAGCTTTCAGAAATTCTTTCAGCGCCTCCATTTCATCGTTCACCTCAATGCGGAGCGCCTGAAAAACCTGCGCCAGGTATTTGTTTTCAATGGCACGCGGAGCACATTTCGATGCAATTTCCTTTAATTGTCCTGTGGTTTGAAATGGCTGATGATTTCTGAAATTTATGATTTCAGACACCAAACGGCGGGCATTTTTAATTTCGCCATACATTTTAAATATAAACACCAGTTGCTCTTCGCTATAGCTGTTCAGAACGCTGGCTGCATCAACAACCGATTCCCGGTTCATGCGCATGTCCAGCTTGTCATCGAACCGAAATGAAAATCCCCTTTCAGCCACATCAAAATCGTGGGACGACACACCCAAATCGGCAAAAACTGAATTTACCTTTTCAACATCGTAAAACCGCAGAAAATTTTTGAGGTACCTGAAGTTATGCCGGATAAAAAAAAGCCGGTCATCATGTATCACATTGCCGGCCGCATCCTTATCCTGGTCAAAGGCAAACAGCCTTCCGTTGCCCAGTTCATCCAGAATAAGCCGTGAATGGCCGCCTCCCCCGAATGTGGCATCAACAACCTGTGCCCCTGGAAACAGGTTCAATCCCTGAATGCTTTCTGAAGGCATCACTGGTATGTGATACGGGTTTGTCATTTATTCAGCCGTTTTTTGTTTTCTTTTCTCTTTAAACCTTTGTGCAAATGTTGATTTATCCATCCGCTGGCTTTGGTAAACATCTACATCCCAAATGCGAATGGAAAGGCCCATTCCAATCAGTCGGGCATTTTTTTTCAGACTGCCATATCCAAGGTATTCTGCAGGAATATTGATGCGCCCGTTGGCCGCCATGCCCACTTTAATAAAGTTTTCGTAAAAAAACTGAAGGAATTCATCGTCTTCTTCATCGAAAGGATCCAAGGTACTTTTAAAAGCATCCACGCGGTCTTTCCAAAAACGTTCAGGATAAATATCGAGGCAATCTTTAAACAGATTCCGCTCAATAACAAGCGGTTCCAGGGCCATATCACCCATCTCCTTTTTGAAGGCCGAAGGCAGCACAATGCGCCCTTTGTCGTCGATGGTTGCGTTATATGTTCCTGTGAATTCTGTCATTTCGTTCAGTATGTTCTATTTATTACCGGTAAAAGTAAGAATTTATTCCAAAAGATTCCACTTTATTCCACTTTATTCCACCACATTACAGTTCTGTTTTGTTGAAAAAATGTTGATGGCTTGTTTATAAAATCTTCAAAACGTATCTGTCACCTAAATCAACGAACACATTTTCAGCAAATTATTTTCAACAAGCTTTTTTTCAACAACCGTTAATAACTCAAAAAACCTTGTTCAAAGCGGTTAAAAAGAATTACTTAAACTCCGTTCTTTGTTAAAACAAGAAAAGTTTTTTATGCAAAAGCTTCAAAAGTTTTTTGAATCGTTTTATTTTGTATTTGAATTTTATTGATTTGAAAAGAGATGGCAGAGGAAGAAGGAAAAATTGTTCCATTCAAACCTATAGATATTCGTGAGGTTTTTGCATCAAAAAGTCCGGGACTGGCTCGTTTAATGCCTGGCTTTTTTTTCCGGTACATTAACCGGATAATGCACATCGATTTTGTGAATGACCTGCTGAACCGAAACGGGTACCTGAAAGGGGTTGCTTTTATTAATAAGGTTGTAGAAGAATTCAACGTGAAGCTTTTCCTGCATGGCCTGGGAAACGTACCGGAATCGGGTAAATTCATCTTTGCCAGCAACCATCCCCTTGGTGGTTTCGATGGTATGCTTTTGCTAAAAACAGTGGATGAAAAATTAGGGAAACCCCGTTTTTTATCCAATGATATTTTAATGAATATTCCACAACTAAAATCGCTTTTTATACCGGTAAACAAACACGGTGGGCACAGCAGGGAAAATGCCAGACTATTGAGCGAAGCATACAATTCCGATGTCCAAATCCTGATTTTTCCTTCCGGGCTGGCATCGCGAAAAATCAATGGGAAAATTATAGATTTGGAATGGAAAAAACATTTCATTACAAAATCTATTCAGTATAAACGAGACATTATTCCGGTGTTTGTTAGCGGACGCAACAGCAACCGTTTTTACCGCATTGCAAACTTCAGGAAATTCCTGAGTATAAAATGGAACCTTGAAATGTTTTTTCTGCCTGATGAAACCATGAGGCATCAGAATACCGATGTGCACATTTATTTTGGAAAGCCCATTCCCTGGTCTTCATTCGACCGAACCAAAACGCACCAGCAATGGGCAGAGTGGGTAAAAGAAAAAGTTTACCAATTACCTGTTCGTGTTGAAAATACAAATTAATTGTCCGTTCAGAATCGCCATTCATCAATTTTATTAATTTTGCACACCGTTTCATTTAAATGATAACTAATGAAAGAAATTGTTGCACCACTTCCGAAGGAACAGATCATAGCCGAACTGACACCCAATAAGATGCTGCGCAAAACCAACAAAGGTGGGAATGAAATATATGTGATATCACATCACGATTCACCTGCTTTAATGCATGAAATAGGGCGTTTACGCGAGATTACTTTCAGAGATGCTGGTGGAGGTACAGGAAAGGAAACGGATATTGACAACTTTGATATTGCAGACTATTCGTATAAACAACTGATTGTTTGGGATCCGGACGCCCGGGAAATTTTGGGTGGATACCGTTATATAATTTGCTCAGAAGCACCTGTTGACGAAAATGGTGAAATTCAAATGGCCACATCCAGACTTTTTAATTTGTCTGAACGGTTTATTAAAGAGTTTCTTCCGCATACACTGGAATTGGGGCGTTCTTTTGTTCAACCGGCTTATCAGTCAAGCAAGGCAGGTGCCAAAGCGCTTTTTGCACTCGATAATCTTTGGGACGGATTGGGCGCACTTACGGTAGATCATTCCGAAATCAAATATTTTTTTGGAAAAGTAACTATGTATCAACACTTTCATAGTGAAGCCCGAAACCTTATTCAGTATTTCTTCAAAAAATATTTTCGTGACAAGGAATACCTGGTCTATCCGAAAAACCCGGTGGAATTTAATTACGACGAAAATGAAATGAAGGCGATTTTTACCGGGAATGACTATAAGGAAGATTACAGAATCCTTGTTAAGTCTGTGCGCCAATTTGGTGAAAATGTTCCGCCGCTGATTAATGCCTACATGAATCTGTCACCATCGATGAAAACTTTTGGTACGGCCGTGAATGAAAAGTTTGGCGGGGTTTTGGAGACAGGTATAATTGTTACAATTAATGATATTTACGAAGTAAAATACGACCGTCATATCGAAACCTATATACAGGATAAGGAAAATGATGAGTGGGAAACTCCCGAATAGCGGAAAAAAATATTTTACTTCAGTGGCGCAGCAAATTTCTGAACATCTTCGCCCGCAATTTGCCTGTCGCATAAAATAATAAGCCGTTCAATTACATTCCGAAATTCACGTATGTTACCAGTCCAGGTAATTTTTTGAAGCTCTGCAATGGCATCATCGGTTACGGTTTTCTCCGGCATTCCGTATTCGTTACAAATCAGGCTTACAAAATGATTGGCCAACAGGGGAATATCATCCAGGCGCTCATTCAACAAAGGTACATGAATCAAAATCACACTTAAGCGGTGGTATAAATCTTCACGAAATCTGCCTTTTTCAATCTCTAGTGAAATATTTTTGTTGGTAGCAGCCACCACGCGCACATCCACTTTAATGTGCTTGTCGCCACCAACACGTGTAATAACGTTTTCCTGCAGGGCACGCAGCACTTTGGCCTGAGCCGAAAGACTCATGTCCCCGATTTCGTCGAGGAAAAGGGTTCCTTTATTGGCCTGCTCAAATTTTCCTATCCTTTGTTTTACTGCCGAAGTAAACGAACCCTTCTCGTGGCCAAACAGTTCGCTTTCAATCAGTTCAGACGGAATGGCTGCACAGTTGACCTCCACAAAAGGGCCCGAAGCACGGTTGCTCTGATCGTGGATACGGCGAGCAACCAACTCTTTACCGGTACCGTTTGAACCGGTAATTAAAACGCGTGCATCGGTTGGAGCTACACGGTCGGCCATTTCTGTTACCTTTTTTATTGCCGGCGATTCGCCAATGATTTCAAATTTTTTACTGACTTTCTTTTTCAGAATTTTGGTTTCATTCACCAATGTGGATTTGTCCATAGCATTGCGGATAGTAATCAACAAGCGGTTCAAATCAAGCGGCTTCTCAATAAAATCGTAGGCGCCTTTTTTAATCGACTCCACCGCGGTATCAATATTTCCGTGACCGGAAATCATGACCACGGGGGTATCGGGAGCCACCGGGATCAGTTTTTCGAGCACTTCTATGCCATCCATTCCGGGCATTTTAATATCGCACAAAATAATATCGTATTCGGCATGTTTCACAGCCTCCAGTGCTTTCTTGCCGTCTTCAGCCAAATCGACCTCGTATTTTTCGTATTCCAGAATATCTTTTAATGTATTGCGAATGCTGCGTTCGTCATCTATTACCAGGATTTTTGACATACTTCTCAATTTTTATGAAATACAAAAATAAGTTCCCTAACTCAAATAATAGTCAAAACAAACCAAATAAAAAATGTAAAAGGCAAAAAACCCAAAATAGTTAGAAATCTAATGCGAATCGATGTTGTTTATCATGCGCAGCGAGTGCTCCAGGGTTGGTGTAATTTCGGTCAGGTATTCATTCACAGCGCCAACGCTGCCAGGCAGCACATAAACCAGCGATTGTTTTATCACTCCGGCAATGCTTCGGCTTAACAGTGCATTGGGTTTTACCGAACCGTATTTATACCGGATGAGTTCCATGATTCCCGGAATTTCTTTGTCGATCATTTTTTGCACCACATCGGGAGTGATATCGCGGCTGCCGATTCCGGTGCCACCTGTAGTTACAATAATGTCTGTTCCCTCTTCCACCGCCTTGTTTACAGCACCGTGCAGCATGAGTTCATCATCGGGTATGATTACTTTTTCGAGCTGAACAGGCCGGTTGTTTCCGGCAAAAAAGTCCTTCAGTATTTTGGCCGCGTGGGGACCGCTTTTGTCTTTGTATATTCCCTTGTACGCCCTGTCGCTCAGTGTAATCACCGTAATTTTTATTTTGCGGGAAATGTAGGTCAACTCATCGTTCACCTGAAGTTTTCCGGTTTGTAACACCCGGCAGAAAATTCCTTCAACCGGCATAATGCAATTCCCCGAAATTTTCATGATTTCGCAGCCTTTGTGGCACTTTTTACCAATTTGGGTTACTTCCAGTACAACGTTGCCCGACACAAACCGGTCGAGAATTTTTGTTTTGTGAAGTTCCAGCCCTTCGGTGGTAATATTTTCGCCAAAATCGCCAAAATTGAAGGTGCAGTTATTTTGTTCCTCTGCCTTTTTCAGGCTCTCCACGCCCAGCAAACTCACCTGCCGGTGCCAGTGGCCGGCATGAGCATCGTTCTTTACACCGGTTTCGATAATTTCAACCGCATTTACGGGCAATTTAATGGTGCCCTTTTTTTCCGATAAGTTGAGTGATTTTATTTTAACCTGCGTCATTTTTTATGCTTCTCCACCAGTTTAATTTCGCCCATTGTCATTTGTTTATCCACCGCCTTGCACATATCGTAAATAGTAAGGAGTGCTATATTTACAGCTGTAAGCGCCTCCATTTCCACACCGGTTTTACCGGTGCATTTGGCCAGCGACAAAACCCGGATGCCGTCTTCTTCCACCGAAAAATCGACTGCAACTTTGGTCAGTTGCAACTGGTGGCAAAGCGGAATAAGGTTGAACGTATTTTTTGCGGCCTGGATTCCGGCAATGCGTGCCACCGAAAATATATCTCCTTTTTCAATGGAATTGCTTTTGATT
>JAHYIT010000019.1 GCA_019429205.1 Mariniphaga sp.
TCCAAAAGGAACTTTTTGAAGATTTTTTTGAAAAAAACTTAATTATATACTTAATATTTATTATATTTATGACATCGTTTTAAAGAAAACGAAAAAGCCTGCCAAAAAAAAGAGAAGGCAGGCTTTTTAAAAATAAATAATTAAAAATCAATTCATTATGGAGGAACACTTGCCCCTCCGGGGGCTGCTGTGTTAGTTGCTAAGATAGTGCGAAAAATATTTTTTTACAAATCTTGTAACTCATTAATTCAAAAGTATTTCAATTAATTAAAAAATATTCCCTGAACTGCTGAATTTTTAAAAAATTCTTCCTCAGAGATTCGCCAGCCAACTGAAGTAAACGGGAAAAATCCCCATCTTTTTTCCTTTGCAAATTTTGAGGATCCCCCATAGTTAAATCCAAATTCCATGAGATATCTTGACAAATAATCATAATTGAACCTTCCAATTAAACTTTGGTTCGCGTATTCTTCAATATTAGCAGAATTGATAGTTGCATTTTCTGCCACGCCTGCAAAAAGTTGATCTACAACATCTAAATCAAAATATTTGTTTCCATGTAAATTATCATTTTTTGTATGTCTGGCTTCGTAAACTAAAGTAGCTCCAATATTGTGCTTTTGATTAAAAAGTTTTTCGTATAAGAGCTGACCAAGAAGGGTACTCCTTTGGAAAGGTGTATAATTTTCATATAGTTGTGTTGGAGTCCATTTTCCTGATCCTGCGACATTGTACTTATCATTAATCTGGTCATAAGTGTAAACATGATACAATTTTCTCCAAGCTTTTTCAAATAAATCCCGATTAAAAAAGCCATACATATATTTTGCTGAAAGACCCTCAATATTTTTAAATTTATAATCAAGAGTAAGATTACTTTGAAATGTTTTGGTATTGGTTCTATGATAACCCGAATGATCCGAAGATATATCTGCCAATACATTTTCAGGATTAACTAAATGTAAATAATCAGGATTATCATTTGCATAAAGCGGAGTAGTCGGTTGTGCCAACATTGCAGTAAAATATATATTATCAGCAGTAAGACTCGTGTTATTTCGTTCCTCCAACATGCCCTCCATATTTAACTGAGCTTTAAGGTTTTCAGTTATATCAACAGAAAGACTTGATCTTAGGTTATACTTTTTATAGTACAGATTATCACTTTTCCAAATTCCATCTTCGTTTAAATATCCTAGTGAAGTATAATATTTGACTTTTTCATTCCCGCCTGAAATATTTATATTATGGTGCATGACACTTGTATAATCTTTTTGTATGACACCTAACCAATCTGTACTTGGATAAGTTCCATCTTTAAAGTTTTGGATATCAGCAGGAGAATAAGTTGTTGAGTTAGGATTTTGTCCTTGGGCTATTTCATTTTCAACGGTAAGTACGGCAAATTGATAGGCATTAGTAACTTCTGGATCAACAGTAAATTTTTGAAAATCATAAGAGCCTGAATAACTAATTACTGGTTTTCCTATATTGCCTTTTTTGGTTGTAACAAGAACAACTCCATTCGCGGCTTCTACTCCATAAATTGCTGCTGAGCCATCTTTTATTATGGTAATATCTTCAATATCCTTGGGGTCAATTCTAGTAAAATCATCTCTTTTAATTCCATCAACAATTATTAATGGGCTTCCTAACCCACGTATATCAAAGGCTGTTGAATAGGAACCTGGTTCTCCTGACCTTTGTGTTACTCTCAATCCAGGAAGCTTACCAGCTAAGCCATTTACAAAATTACTAGTAGTAATTGATTCAAGTTTTTCTGATCCCACTGATGACAATGCCCCTGTCAAGTTAACTTTCTTTTTTACTCCATATCCAACAGCCACAACTTCTTCAAGTCCAATAGCATCAATTTCCATTGTGATATTGATGACCATCTGGTTCCCAACAACCACTTCCTGAGTCCGCATACCGACAAACGAAAATTGTAATGTAGCATCTTCCGGAATATTGGTAAAGGAATAATCTCCGTCAGCATTAGTCACAGTTCCCTGTGTGGTGCCTTTTATCACCACAGTTACACCGGGCAATGGCTGCCCGCCAGAGTCGGTAACCCGACCGGAAACTGTATTTTGTTGCTGTTCGGCAAACAACTCTGCTTTCCCGCCAACAGGAGTTAAAACGATGTAACGGTCTTTAATTAAAAAGTCCACTTCGTTTTTGTTGAACAACCGGGTTAAAATTGCATCTACCTTTTCTTCCTCAATTGTAATATCGACTTTTCTCGCTACATCGATTAACTCGCTGTTGTACAGGAAATAAAATTCGCTTTGATTTTGAATGGCATACAACACTTCGCGGATGGTGGCGTCGTTCATTGCCAGACTGATTTTTTTGGATTGCGCATAACCGTCGGCCGCAAAAACCTGGAGGGCGCTGATGAGTAGTATCAAAACCGTGTTGCGCATAACAATTAGTTTTTTTTGGTGTTGCTTCAACAGCAAACACACAAGGTTTAAAAAATTTTTCATAATTTTACCATGTTTTTAATTAAATAAAGTTTTTAAGAACTCCCGCGGGATTTATATCCCCGGGGAACGGAAGGAAGTGTTCGCAGCGCTTCCTTCTTTTTTCATAAGGGTTGATTCTTTAAGTTTCGTTTCTCATAGGCATTTATTTTTTGGTTATGGTTACAACAGAAGGAGAGAACTTTTTGGTCCCCTCAATGGGTTTCCCCATGGTATAACGGATTTTAATTCCCGGAGAACTAATCTCCAGCAGTTCCAGCACGCGGTGCAAAGGCTCATTGTCGAAGGTTGTGGTAAATTTATACCGTTTAATTTCTTCGTTGGCAACAACTACCTTCACGCCATACCATTTCTCCAGCATTGCGGCCAGTTCGGGCATCGGCGTATCATCCAGAATCATAACATTTTGGTGCCAGGCAATGTATTTTTCGATGTTGGTATTTTCTCGGACAACGGTTTTATTCTTTTTGTCGAACTTCAGCAGATCGTTTGGTTTCAGTTCGCAATATTTCGAAGTTCCTTCGTCGCCGGCAAACCTGAACTTGACTTTTCCCTCTTTAAGTGCTACCTGAATTTGTTCAGACTCCGGCCAGGCATTCACATTAAACTGTGTGCCCAACACTTCCACTTCGGCATTTCCGGTTTTTATCATAAAAGGCGATTGTTCGTTTTTTACCACATCGAGAAACGCTTCTCCGGTGAGTTCCACTTCCCGGTTTTCACGGGTAAACGGAATACCATAGCGCAGGTGACTGCCGGCGTTGAGCCACAGGTTGGTGCCGTCGGGCAGCACCACGTGTGAGCGCATACCCACCGGACTGTGAATTTCCTGCCAGGTAATTTCGTTTTGTGCCAGTTCGGCGGGTAGTGTTTTAACTTCCAAAAAAAAGAGAGTCCAAATAGTAAACGCCAGCAGGGGCAACGTTAAAACTGCCGCAATGCGGGTAAGTGTGGTAAAAATGTTGATTGATTTATTTTCCCGGTTGATTTTGTTGCTTACTGTGTGGTAGGCTTTGTCAACATCCACCGAGGCAGTCTGGTCGATTAACTTTGCCGCTTCCAGTTTTTTATCGAAGGGAGACAATCCTTTCCGGTATTCAATAAAGTTTTTGAATTCGGATTCAGATTGTTTTATATGGATTTTTTTATTCATTTAATCTTTTCCTGTTGTATTCACCAAAAATAGTCTGGTTTACTGATAATACAATTTTGAATGAGAAAACACGTAGAAGAAAATGAAAAAATATAGTCAAGTTAGATAAGGAGTCATTTAAAGTTTAAAGAAAGAAACAGAATGGCCACACGCTAAAATTATACGGAATCGGAAGATTGGTTTTTTTCATCAAACTTATTAACTTTGCCAATAAAACTGATAATGTGAATGATAAAGAATTCTATATTTTTCAATGAGATGAAAAATAAGGAACAAATCCAGAGAGATATTGCTGTAGCATTTGATTTCATTGAACAAATTATTGAAAATCCAGGTTTGACTGAACAAATACCAGAGGGTTCTGCAATTTCTTTTATTGATGATGAAAACAAAAAGGTTGAAAAGCAAACTTCACAATTTCCCTCTAAAAAATACGTAAAAGTTAGACGGCATTTTGAATTATTGTAGCTTATTTTGGGATATTGAATCACATTTTTTAAAAGCAAGAAATTTACCCAGGCCAATATAGCTCCTTTAAAATAAGCCTCTTAATACTCAGACAGTAAAAATCCAGGCAGTTTCCATCATCTTCTGTATTAAAAACCATATTTTTTGCGAAATTACCACCCCGGCTTCGTCCTGATTATCTACTGAAAGGATTTTATAATGCGTTGGACTTCAGCCACCCCCTTCCGAACGTCGTTTCGCCGGGCAGGCCTTCTTTATACAACAATAAATTCCATGGCTGCACCCGTTAAAGGAGGGGAAATTATTTAACGAATGAAAAAAGTTTTGAAAACGATTTATAGTCCGGACTGCGACTTTCCCCTCCTTTTTGTCAAGGAGGGGAAAGTTCCGCTTTTGCGGAACAGGCGTGGTTGTTAGCTTTCAAAATAATATCGAATTCAAAATCCCCCTTTAATTCCCCCTTTGGCATACATCAGTTATTTTTCATGGCAACTTCTCAGCCAAAGCCCCGTGAGGGATTCCAATGGAAGGGGACAAGCTCCGAACAACTGTCTGTAAAAAAAACACTGTACCTTTGCGTCTCTGCGCCTTTGCGGTGAGAAAAATCAAAAAAGCAGCAGCATAAACATATAATCTTTAAGTTCTTCCCTTAAAATCTTCAGAGCATTGGAAATGTGGGTTTCCACGGTGCGTTTTGAGATGTTGAGTTGATTTGCAATCTCATCGTTGGAAAAACCTTTGAACCGGCTTAGGGTAAATACTTCATTTGTACGTTCAGGCAATTTTTCAAAAGCTGATTTTATGCGTGCCTGCATTTCCGATTCAACGAACAGGTCGGGTTGGTAGAGCTGGTCTGTTTCGGTCATTTCCCGAAGTTCTTGCCGTACTTTTTCACTGATTTTTTCTTTTTTAAGCACATTCAGCGCCCTGTTTTTAACTGAAGTAAAAAAGTAACTTTTCAGGGTATCCGATTTTTTGATTTCCCTGCGGCCCGCCCAGAGTTTCACAAAAAATTCCTGGACAATTTCTTCAGCTTCGTCGGGGTCGAGTACGATTTGTGATGCGAAGGTTACCAAACCGGGATAATAAAAGCGGAACAGCAATTCAAAGGCAGTCTGGTCGCCGTTAATGAGCCGCTGTATCAGGGTTTCCTCTTTTATCCCGTTGATGACAGTCATGGATACAAATGTAGAAAATTTTTAATACCTCGCCACCAGCGGCATCTTTCTCCCAAATCCGAAAGCTTTTGAGCTCACACGCAAAATGGGTGCTGCCTGAAAACGTTTATACTCGGTGGTGTTTACCATGCGAATAACCTTTTTTACCGTTTCCGGATCGAAACCCTTGTTTTCAATTTCGTTTGGCGAGAGATTTTGTTCGATAAAGCTAAACAGGATTTCGTCCAGGATTTTGTATTCGGGCAGAGAGTCCGTATCTTTCTGGTCGGGATGGAGTTCGGCGGAGGGCGGTTTTACTATGCTGTTTTCCGGAATAATTTCACCGTTGGTATTCATAAAACGGGCCATTTTAAACACATCGGTTTTATACACATCGCCCAGCACAGCCAGTCCGCCATTCATGTCGCCGTAAAGGGTGCCGTAACCAACCGCGCACTCGCTTTTGTTGGTGGTATTCAGCAAAATATGACCAAATTTATTGGAGATGGCCATGAGGTAAATGCCCCGCGCCCTTGCCTGGATGTTCTCTTCGGCAATCCCGGACTGTGTTCCTTTAAACAAAGTAGCAAGCTCTTTTTCAAACGCATCAACTGCATCCTGAATATTTACAATGTCGTAGCGGATTCCCAGGTTTTTAGCCAGTTGGCGGGCATCTTTCACGCTGTGGTCCGACGAATATTTTGATGGAAGCAGCAATACGCGTACATTTTCCGACCCCAAAGCACGCACCGCCAAAACAACAGTTACAGCTGAATCTATTCCACCCGAAAGTCCCAGTGTAGCCTGTCTGAAACCATTTTTTTCAAAATAATCGCGGATTCCCAACACAAGGGCATCGTGAATTTTTTCAATACGGTCTGTTTTAGCCTGAAGTTCTGGTTCACCCGGATTTTGGGTGTCAACTACCAGAAAATCTTCTTCGAAATACTTTAATTCCTTTACAATTTCACCGTGTTCGTTGATAAAAACCGAGCCTCCGTCAAAAATCAGTTCGGTTTGGGCGCCGGTTTGGTTCACATAAAAAACGGGAAGTTTGTATTTTTTAGCCTTTTTTACCAACACATCTTTTCGCCAGTTTTCCTGGTTGTATGAAAAAGGAGAAGCAGAAATATTCACTACAAAACCGGGGTTAAGTTTTGCCAATTCTTGCATAGGAGAAACCTGGTAAAGTTTGTTTTTACCAAATTCATTGGCGGTGGGTTGTTCGTCCCACAAATCTTCGCAAATGGTAACAGCTATGCGTTCGCCTTTATATTCAACAATATGAAAATCGCGGTTGGGCTCAAAATGGCGGTATTCATCAAAAATGTCGTAGGTAGGCAACAGGGTTTTGTTGTGCACCGATTGAATTTTTCCTTCAACCAAAAAAAAAGCGGAATTGTACAACGTTTTCCCCTGCTCGTTTTCGTTGATGCGCGGGGCGCCCACAATCGCCGCAATCCCATTGCATGAGGCAGCAATTATTTTAACGGTTTCTTCAGCTTTGCGGATGAACTCCTTCTTTTCCAGCAAATCGTGCGGATAATAACCTGTTACCGAAAGCTCGGAAAAAACAACCAAATCAACACCTGCATTTTTCGCCTTTTGAATGTTCTCAATTATTTTGGCGGCGTTTCCATTAAAATCGCCGATAATGTAATTTAATTGTGCCAGTGCAACTTTCATAATCAGAGTTTAATGTTTAAAGTGAAAGTTTAAAATGCAAATGTCTTATTTTTGGGGCAATTTCGCAATAAAATTTACATCGGCACGTATTGAATTGATAAATAAATGAAATGAACCAGAAAACCTGTTTTTTTCTTCTTATTACACTTATCACTTTGTTTTCCTGCAACCGCAATCCGCTGAAAGTGGATATTTCTGACATAGAAACTGAAATAGATATTGTGCGTTTCGACCAGGAACTTTTTAATTTGCCGCTGCAGGATACTTTGGCGGAATTCACTGCCCTGCGCAAACAATATCCGGAATTCTTCGACTTGTTCACCTGGAAAGTAATTGGCGTGGGCGGAATTGAACAGGAACATTTCCCTGAAATCATGAGCGAATTCCTGACCGATACAATGATTATAAATGTGAAGTCTTTGGTGGAAAAAGAATTTTCAAATTTCCGAGAAACCGAACAGGAATTCATTGAGACATTCAAATATTTTCAGTATCATTTTCCTGAAAAAGAACTGCCAACCCTTTTTTTCATGATTTCAGGATTTAACCAGTCGGTGGTGACAGCAGAAAACATTATCGGTGTTAGCCTTGATAAATATATGGGCCGAGATTTTAGTTACTACAAACAACTCAGCAACGTTCCGCTGTATAAAATTAAAAACATGCACCCTAAAAAACTGGTTTCTGATGTAGCTTATGCCTGGGCAATTACAGAATTTGATGAAAAGGGAACCGCCACTACCCTGCTCGACAATATTGTGCACCAGGGAAAACTGATGTATTTTGTGGATGCCCTGCTGCCTGAAATGCATGATTCGTTGAAAATTGGCTACACAGCAGAACAACTTCTATGGTGCAAAAAAAATGAACCTCAGATGTGGAATTTCCTGGTAGAAAAAAGAATGTTGTATTCCAACAAGCGGATGGACATATTACGATTTATAAACGATGGCCCCTACACCACCGGTTTCCCTACCGAATCGCCCGGAAAAAGCGGAGTTTGGATTGGCTGGCAGATTGTACGTCAATACATGAAAAAGCACAAGGAGGTTACTGTTGCCGGACTGATGAAAAACACTGATTATCAGCAAATTTTAAATGATTCGGGGTATTATCCGGAATAAGAGAACTGGTCACCGGTCATTGGTCACTGGGGAAACAAAAAAAGAGGGCACGCTTTAAAAAACACACCCTCTCTTCATAAAATACTGAAAATTATAACTCTCTGATTTTAATTCCACGGAACCAAACATCGTCGCCATGGTCTTGCAGCGCAATGTAACCCGATTTGGCAACATTTGCCCAATCTTCATTCAAACCAGGGAATTTTGAATCTGCCACCAAAGTGTTCCAGTCATCGGTCCAAAGGTGGTATTCCAACACCGTTTCGCCGTTTTGCTTGTGAACCACAGTTCCGTTGTAAACCAGAATTTCAACAGAGTTCCATTCGCCGGCGGGTTTGGCGTTTTGCGGGTCAGCAGGAATCAAGTCATATAAAGAACCCGATTTCCGGTTTCCGTCTTTGCCAAGCATAGCATCCGGGTGACGCTCGTTGTCGAGTACCTGCATTTCAGGAGCGGTTTTCCAGATTGGCCAGCCCTCCACTTCTTTACCCAGGTAGAAAATACCCGAGTTTCCGCCTTCTCCGATTTTCCATTCCATTTTCATGTGAAAATTGCTAAATTCCTTATCGTAAAGAATGTCGCCACCATCTTGAGAACCGGCTTCGCCCATTCCGGAACCTTTGCAATGTAATGTTCCGTCAACTACTTCCCATCCGGCCGGGAAATGACTTTTGTTCACACCCCGCCAGCCTTCGCTGGTTTGGCCGTCGAACAACAACATCCAGCCTGCATCTTTTTCTGTCTGGGTCAATTCATTCGGGCCAACTTCCTCAATGGCAGCTGATTTTTCTTCAGACTGATCAGCTGATTTTTTCTGACCGCCGGTACATGATATTCCAAAAACTAAGGCGCCTGCAAAGAGAAAAGAAATTACTTTTTTCATTTTTATATTATTTAATTGGTTAAAGAATTATTGTTTTTAATTGGTTTTACAAAAATAAATGAAAAACGTTACATCCAAAAACTTTAAATCATACCTTAATTATTTTCCCCAAAGAATAAAATGAATGACAATATCCCAATATTCTTTTGTAAATTCGGTCATCATTCAAAATAAAAAAACACGAAACTATATTGTTTATGAGCAAAACAGTCAAACAAAAGCGAATTGGTATTCTAACTGCGGGTGGCGACTGCCCTGGTTTGAATGCAGCCATCAGAGGCGTTGGAAAAACGGCAATTGTTGAATATGGTATGGAAGTTTTGGGGTTCAATGCCGGATTTCTTGGATTAATCAACAAAGATTATATTGTTTTAAAAGAATCACAACTTTCGGGCATACTAACAGTTGGCGGCACCATTTTAGGCACATCGCGCGAAAAACCATATAAGATTGTAAAAAACGACAACAGCGAAACCGATAAACCGGAAAAAATAAAACAAACATACAAAGAACTGGGTCTCGATTGTGTGGTTTGCATTGGAGGAAACGGCACCATGAAAACGGCCAATATGCTGGCAAAGGAAGGATTGAATGTGATTGGAATTCCGAAAACAATTGATAACGATGTTTGGGGAACCGATGTTACATTTGGGTTTGAATCGGCTGTACAAATTGCCACCGACGCCATCGACCGTTTGCATACCACTGCCAACTCCCACCAGCGGGTAATGATAATTGAGGTGATGGGACACCATGCCGGCTGGCTGGCTCTTTATGCAGGAATGGCCGGAGGTGGAGATATTATTTTAATTCCTGAAGTTCCCTATAATATCCGTTCTGTTTGTAAAAAAATTGAAAAACGTTACGAACACAAAAAGCCCTATTCGATAGTAGTAGTTGCAGAAGGCATAGAGCATCCGAAAAAGGGTTCAGCAGCTTCTTACCTGTCCGAAGCCATTACAACTTATACCGAAATTGAAACCCGAGAAACTGTTTTAGGTTACACACAGCGGGGTGGCAGCCCATCTCCAATGGACCGTATTCTGGCAACCCGCTACGGTGCATTTGCAGCCCAGTGCATAGCAGAAGGCTGCTATGGAACAATGGTAGCCATGCGAAAAGGAGATCTTACCACAGTCCCACTCAATGAAGTAGGAGGCAATCTCCGGCTGGTTGAACCCGACCATCCGCTTATTATAAAAGCTCGGAAAATGGGTGTTTCGTTTGGTGACGAATTTTTATAAAATCATTACAGTGGTACATGAACAAGTTTCTTGGTTTCAAAAAATTCTTCCTCAAAATATTCAGAAAGATCCTGAACAAAAGCATTTTTTCGAAAGGGACGAACTTCTGCCTCAATATTTCCACCCTTGAGGTAAATGATGCCGTTTGGTATAGCATTTTGCTGAACAGGCGAAATGTTCTTTTTTATCCAGCCAACGAATTCGGGCAAGGTGGTTACGGCCCTGCTCACAACAAAATCGTACTTTCCCTTTAACTGCTCTGCCCTAACTTGTTCTGCTTTCACATTTTTCAAACCAAGTGCCAGGACAACCTCATTTACCACCCTGATTTTTTTCCCGATGGAATCTACTAAATGAAACTGACATCCAGGGAACAGAATTGCCAACGGAATTCCCGGGAAACCACCTCCTGTTCCCACGTCAAGAATTTTGGAACCAGGAGTGAATCTGATGAATTTGGCAATGGCCAGCGAATGTAAAACATGGCGTTCGTAAAGCTGGTCAATATCTTTTCGCGAAATGACGTTAATTTTGATATTCCACTCAGAATATATGGAAAACAACTGATTCAGCTTAGAAACCTGTTCAGGTGTTAACCGGGGAAAATATTTCAGAATTATGTCCATTTTCAATCAATCTTCATTTCCCATTTCGGTATTTTCAATCAGTTTAAAAAGCATCTCGCGTGCGCGAAACAGTTGGGCTTTTACTGTTCCCAGCGGAATATTAAGTTCTTTGGCTATTTCTTCATAAGAAAATTCACGAAAATACCTTAATTCCACAAGCGTACGGTAGCGGGGTTTTAGTTTTCTCACAATCCGGTGCAGCAGAATCGCTTTTTGCTGCCTGATAAGTTTTTCTTCAGGATTCAATTCTTTGGATTTTAACCTGATAATCTCAGCGTTTTCAGAAGAATCGCCATTATTTTCAAGCGCAATATAAGTTCCTTTTTTCCTTCGTAAAAAATCGATACAATTGTTGGAAGCAATTTTAAACAGCCACGTGCTAAATGCGTATGTCGGTGAATACTGATGCAGGTTTCTAAAAGCTTTACCAAATGCTTCGAGGGTTAAATCTTCAGCATCGTTGCGGCTATTTACCATTTTCAGCAACATAAAATAGATGGCATCTTTATAGCGTGCAAGTAAACGGGTAAAGGCTTTTTCATCGCCTTCAAGTGCCTTTTGCACCAGTTCAAAGTCTTGCCTGGCTTTTTCTGACAAATTTATTCTTTTCCCTTCCATCTTTTCTTTCGTTTGGTATAGTAATGCCCAACACGGAAAAACAGCTAAAAATACGGACGCAACAAAGCTACCACTTACGAAGGTAAGAATATTTTACGTTCGTCCAAACAATGAAGTATTTTTTTTATGATAACCGAAATTAAAAATTATTAACAGGTTGAGCTCCATGAAATTCCCTTCCAATTCGAGTTATTTGGCTATATTTGCGCCCTGAAAAAAGGGTAATGAAATTCAAATTAACTGCAACAGAAAAAGGAACACAGGCGAGGGCAGGTATTCTTTCTACCGGCCACGGACAAATTGAAACGCCGATTTTTATGCCGGTAGGAACAGCAGGATCGGTAAAAGGGATTCATGCCCGCGATTTGAAAGAGGACATTCAGGCACAAATTATTTTAGGCAATACTTACCATTTATACCTTCGCCCGGGAACTTCAGTAATTGAAGCAGCCGGGGGATTACACAAATTCAACCGCTGGGATGGCCCCATATTAACCGACAGTGGCGGATACCAGGTTTTTTCGCTGGGTGATATCAGAAAGCTAAGTGAAGATGGAGCCCGTTTTCAGTCGCACATCGACGGTTCATACCATCTATTTACACCTGAAAGTGTTATTGACATTCAGCGAACAATTGGTGCTGACATCATGATGGCATTTGATGAATGTACTCCCGGAGATGCCGATTTCGATTATGCCAAAAAATCGCTGGAATTAACACAACGCTGGCTACACCGGTGTTTTGCGCAATTTGAGAAAACCGAACCAAAATATGGTTTTCCACAGTCGCTTTTCCCCATTGTTCAGGGAAATACTTTCCCCGAATTACGAAAACAAGCTGCCATTCAAGTAAAAACGTTCGATGCCGATGGTTATGCCATTGGCGGTTTATCGGTTGGCGAACCGGAGGAGGTGATGTACGAAATGACAGAAGTGGTTAATGCCGAATTGCCCGAAAACAAACCCCGTTACCTGATGGGTGTGGGAACACCGGTAAATATTCTGGAATCGATAGATCGTGGAGTGGACATGTTTGATTGCGTGATGCCAACCCGAAACGGTAGAAATGGAATGCTGTTCACCGCGAAAGGAATGATTAATATCCGAAACAAAAAGTGGGAAAACGACCATTCCCCAATCGATGAAAACGGAAATTCTTTTGTTGATTTTTACTCCAAAGCATACCTCAGGCATTTAATAATTTCAAACGAAATGCTGGGCGCACAAATTGCAAGTCAGCACAACCTGGCCTTTTATCTATGGCTGGTAAAAACGGCAAGGCTGAAGATAACAGAAGGAAATTTTAAAAGCTGGAAAAAAGAAATGGTTCAACAACTTAAAACCAGGTTATAGTTTAAAAATGAGGTTCTATAAAACCATAGATATTTACATAACGAAAAAATTCCTGGGGACATTTTTCTATGCCATCGCACTCATCCTGAGCATTGCAGTGGTGTTCGACATGTCTGAAAACCTGGATGAATTTATATCGAAAGATATTACATGGGGAACCATAATTTCTGAATATTACCTGAACTTTATTCCCTATTTTGCCAACCTGTTCAGTCCGTTGTTCACCTTTATTGCCGTAATTTATTTTACCTCGAAAATGGCCTACAACACTGAAATCATTGCCATATTAAGCAACGGTGTTTCTTACACACGGCTCATGCGCCCATATATGGTTTCTGCATTTATATTGGCCACATTTTCATTTACTTTGGGCAACTACGTTATTCCGCCTGCCAACGAAACCATGAACCAGTTTCGGCAATTTTATATAGACAACAATCCGCAGGTTGTTTCCACTGAAATTAATATTCACCGGCAGATTGAACCGGGCGTTTTTATTTACATGCGACGGTTTAACGCCAGCAATGTTGGAGACAGGTTTACCCTTGAAAAATTTGACGGTGCCGAACTGGTGGAGAAACTCACTGCCGATAATATCCGCTGGGATGAAGAATCGGGCAAATGGATTTTAAACAACTGGTGGAAAAGAATTATATACGACACACATGAGGAATTTGAAAAAGGATACAGGCTGGACACCATTTTAAACATGACCCCCGAAGATTATAAGGTGGTTAAAAACCAAATGGAAAATTATACTTCACCTGAACTGAAAAAAGAAATTGCGCTAATGAAAATGCGTGGTGTAAACACCGTTGAATGGGAGATAGAACGGCATAAAAGAGTTGCAGGCCCGTTTTCAGCATTCATTTTAACCATAATTGGCGCCGGTCTTGCTTCACGAAAAATTAAAGGTGGGCTTGGCCTCCACCTCGGACTTGGTCTGCTGTTTAGCTTTTCCTATATCCTTTTTATGCAAATTTCAACCGTTTTTGCTGTAAGCGGAAGCGCCTCGCCACTTTTGGCTGTTTGGATACCCAATCTGGGGTACAGCATTATCGCGTTCTTTGTTTTCAGATGGGCAGCCAGGTAATTTTAAAAGCAAATCCATCCACCATTCAAACAAAAAATATAATTATTCGACAGGATTGTATCAATCTCGCTTAAATTACGTACCTCCAATTGGGATTTCTGGCAGCAAAGGGAAAAAATTTATAATTTTGACCGGATTCTTAAAATCAAAAAGCCCTTCCATAAAGGGAATTTATTAATTAAAAATAGTTTTATGTCATTAAGAAGCAACGTTCTTGACCTTAGGAAAAGGAAAAGGGAGGTTCAAAAAGGTGGCGGCGACAAAGCCATAGAAAAACAGGCAAAAATGGGTAAACTCACTGCCCGTGAACGTATCCTTGCCCTTTTAGATAAAAATTCCTTTCACGAATACGACCTTTTTGTGGAGCACAGTGCAAAAGACTTTGGCATGGATACCAAAGTGCTGCATGGCGATGGAGTGATCATTGGAACAGGCACCATTTACAGCAAACCAGTATGCATTTTTGCACAGGATTTTACCGTGGCTGGTGGTTCGCTTGGGTTAATGCACGCCCGTAAAATCACTAAAATAATGGACCATGCCCTGAAAATGAGAGTTCCGCTCATCGGAATTAACGATTCAGGTGGCGCCCGTATTCAGGAAGGGGTAAACTCGCTGGCTGGTTATGGCGAAATTTTCTTTCGTAACACGCTGGCCTCAGGTGTAATCCCGCAAATTTCGGTAATCCTCGGTCCATGTGCCGGTGGAGCAGTTTATTCGCCCGCACTTACCGATTTTGTGTTCGTGGTTGAAAACATTTCCAAAATGTTCATTACCGGACCAAGCGTTATTAAATCGGTTTTAGGCGAAGAAATTTCCATGGAAGAGTTGGGCGGTGCACGAGTTCATGCCGAACTTACCGGAAATGCCCACTTTTTTGCTATCAGTGAGTTGGATTGTTTCGAACAAATTAAAAAATTAATCAGTTACATTCCCCGCAACAACGACAGAAAAGCAATGCCATTCCCGCCAAAACCACCCAAAAAAGGAAAAAAAATTGAAGATATCGTACCGGGAGATCCGCGTATTCCTTACGATATGCGTGATATTATAAAATCCATTACCGACAGTTCAGAATTTTTTGAAGTGATGGAGTACTTTGCAGCAAATATTATTATTGGTTTTGGCCGGATGGAAGGTGACACAGTTGGGTTCGTTGCCAATCAGCCCATGGTTTTAGCGGGGGTGCTCGACACTGACAGTTCTGACAAAGCAGCCCGTTTTATCCGTTACTGCGATGCATTTAACATTCCGATTGTTACTTTAGAAGATCTTCCGGGATATCTTCCCGGGGTTGATCAGGAACATGCCGGGGTAATTCGTCATGGCGCAAAAATTCTGTATGCGTACAGTGAAGCAACCGTTCCAAAAGTTACTGTTATTCTCAGAAAAGCTTACGGTGGCGGTTACATTGCCATGAATTCACGCCATTTGCGCGCCGACTTTGTTTTTGCCTGGCCAACTGCAGAAATTGCCGTAATGGGCCCGGAAGGTGCTGCAAATATTGTTTTTCGCAAAGAAATTTCTGAAGCTGAAAATCCGGAAGAAGTTCGGCAGCAAAAAATTCAGGAATACAAGCAAAAATTTGCGAACCCTTATGTAGCAGCGGCTCAGGGTTATATTGACGAGGTTATTGAACCGCGTGATACCCGGGGACGTATTTTGCACGCACTGCAGGTTTCTGAAAACAAAAGCGTTTTCCTGCCCAATAAAAAACATGGCATTCCGCCGTTTTAAAAAAAACAGGTATGACAGAAGAAAAAGAATTGAAAACACTGGTGGTTCAGGGAGCTGTTTATCAAACAACTTATACCTGGAAATTTGAAAACCGGGTAAATTGGGAAGCGCCCAATCCAAATCATATTTACTCTTTTATCCCGGGTACTATCATCGATATTTTTATTAAACCCCGTCAAAAAGTAAAAGAAGGTGAAACACTTTTATTGCTTGAAGCAATGAAAATGCAAAACCAGGTACGAATGCCATTCGATGGGGAAATCGTAAAAATTCATGTAAAAAAAGACGATATTATTCCTAAAAAACATATGATGCTCGAAATAAAACCTGCACGAATAAGGTAAAGTCTTTTTGCTTTACCATTTTAAAAAAACCGCACAGCCATAGTGCGGTTTTTTTATTTTAATTCGTTAAATTTATTCGGAAAAATTATAAAATGAGATTCCTGCCTTTCATAATTTGTTTTGGATTGGCTTCAGGTTTGTATGCACAAACTGATTTTTGCCGCAAATCAACTGAAGGAACCAACTTTTGGTTTGGTTTTATGGAAAGCCGGAATTACCAGGAAAACCATTATATTGAAATTACTGTTACTGCAAAAGAAACAACTGAATTTCAAATTACAATTGGCCCGGAGGAAATTCCATTTAACGATTTATATACAGTAAATGCAAACAATTCTGTTCAGATAAAAATCCCCTGGGAAATGGCGGAAGCAACCGGTTCTGAAGAAATTCAGGACAAAGGTATTCACCTGACCTCCGAAAAACCGGTAAACGTTTACGCCTTAAACTGGAGCCAAAATTCTGCCGATGTTGCAGTAATTTACCCTGTTGGAAGTTTAGGCACAGAGTATTTTGCCATGTGTTATTACCCCGATATTGATTTGGTTAATCCGGTAACGGGAAACGGACGAAACAGTGAATTTTTGATTGTGGCTGCTGAAGACGGAACCGTGGTAGAAATAACTCCATCGCGTGTAACCGACAAAAACGCCCCGAAAGATTCAACTTTTTCTGTAATACTGAACAAAGGCCAGGTTTATCAGGTGCAATCGGAAAATGTTGTGGGCACGCATCTCGAAGGACAAGGGGACCTTACCGGAAGTTACATTTCTGCCAGTAAGCCGGTTGCGTTTTATTCCGGTTCACTAAGTACCCGCATTCCATCCGGCCAATGCTGCTGGGATCACCTTTACGAACAAATTCCGCCGGTCCATTCATGGGGCCTGGAATACTACCTCACTCCGCTGAAAACCCGGCAGCAGGATCGGTACCGCATTATGGCTGCACAAAATAACACCACACTTTTTATTACAGGAAGAACACCGGTTACTCTTCAAAAAGGTGAATTTGAAGAAGTGGTGGTTTATCACAACGACCCCAAACGGGTGCTGGCCGACAAACCTGTAATGGTAGCCCAATTTAGCCAGTCACGCAATGTGGACACCGATTTCACCGGCGGTGACGGGGATCCGTTTATGATTATCCTCAGCCCGGTTAACCAATCGAAAAACGAAGCAACATTTGTGGCATATAAATCACCTGAACTAAATAATGGAAATTACGAAGGAATCACCAAGTACTTTGTCAATATTGTGTCTCCGACCAGTGAAATTGAAAACATCAGGTTGAATGGCGAACCTGTTGAAGATGAATTTCAAACCTTGCCGGGAAATTTGTATTCATTTGCCCAATTACAAATCGATGCCGGAACCAACCACATTAAAAATATAAACGAAGAGGCCGGATTCCTGGCCTACGCTTATGGTTTTGGGGGAGTTGAATCGTTTGGTTACGGCGTTGGGTTCAACCTCGATTTATCACTCGATTTGGGTGAAAGCGTTGAATTTATGAGCGACACTTTATTGCTTTGTTTTGGTGACACTTTAGTTCTTGATGCCGGTTATTACTTTGATACTTTCCAGTGGAATTCAGGCGAAACCACTCAAACAATACGGGTTTTTGAGGAAGGTTGGAAAAGCGTTGAAACAACTACTTACGATGGATGCGAACTGAAAGATTCTGTATTTATATTTTTAAGTCATCCCACAGCTCAACTCGATTTGGAATACCTGGAAGAATGTATGCCGTTTGAACTGGAACTGTCGGCTGAAGCCGGGTACAGCAAATATTTATGGCAAAACGAATTTGGCGATACCCTTTCAACTGGGCAAAATTTTACTGCCAATAAAACCGGCATATACAGCATCACTGTTTTCGACCAATACAACTGCACCGCCAGCGACAACATGGAACTCATAATTTTTCCGGTTCCTGAAATTGAATTTTCAGGTTCATCACAAATTTGCGGAGAAAAAACGGCAAGCATTTCTGTTGCTGCGACAGGGACTCCGGAATCTCTTTGGAATTATGACGGTGGAGTGGATTGGAAAACCAACAAACCTGCTGCCCTTTCATTCGAAAACAAAACCAACACAACTGCAGAAATTGAAGTAAATAGTTGGGGCGATTATGAAGTTTATTTGCATTTAAAAACCACTGATGGCTGCGAAAAGACAGATACTTTTTTCATCCGGTTTCATCCCGTTCCAACTGCGGATTTTGTTTTGGAAAATGATGAGAAATGTGAGGGATACAGTCAAATACTTACATTTACAGGCATGGCAACCGACAGTGCCAGCTTCCACTGGGATTTGAGCGGATGTCAGTTTCTTGACACACTGGGTTGGCAAAAGTACCTGGTTTCAGTGGGGGCATTTCTGGCAGAACCGCCTGCAATCTCTCTTTTTATTGATGACAACGGTTGTTTTAGCGACACTGTTATTAAATTTGTGGGCGCCAAACCCAATTTTACCATGGAAGCCGACAAACAACGCGGCTGCGATGAACTTGAAGTAAATTTTTCAAGCCGGCTGTTAACACCCGACCAGGTTAATTTTGAATGGGAATTTGACGGCGGCCAAATTTCCACCGATCAAAATTTAACCAGGTTCTATAATGAACCCGGATTTTATGATGTGAAACTTACCATTACCAATCCGGTAACCCAATGCACAAACAGCTTTTCCATTGACAGTATGATAAAAGTTTTTCCTACGCCGGTTGCCGTTATCGAAGCCGACCCGGATTTTTGTTATCCGGAATCGGCTCAGCTTATTTATCCGAACAACATCGATTCTACAATTTGCCACTGGGAATTTGACGGAATGCACCAGGTTGGAACTGGGAATGAATCAATTAAAATAATTTTCGACAAACCCACTGCTCTGGTCAGGCTCGTGGTTGATGAATATGGTTGTTTAAGTGAGCCTGTTGAGATGCAATTAAAACGAAAACCGCTTTTCGACTTTTCAACAGAAAATAATGAAGGCTGTCTGCCCCTTGAAGCAGAAATTTTTGCTGAAACGCCAGACAATGATGTTCATTTTTATTGGATTTCCGACAGTCTCCCCTACCCGGAAAGCAACTCGAAATATTTTTCTTCAACTGAACCGGGAGAGTTTACCGTTGGATTAATCGCCCAATCTGCAGAAACAGGTTGTTCCGATACCCTCATCAAAACAGACTGGATAAAAGTTTACCCCAATCCGGTGGCCGATTTTCGTGTAAATTATCCGGTGGCTATGGTTGAAAATGCCAGTATTTCATACAGAAACTGGTCGGAAGGAGCTGATATTTATTCCTGGGAACTTGGCGATGGAAACAGTTCCACTGAAGAACATCCGGTTCATACATTCACAGAACCCGGCGAGTACCTTTCGCGGTTAACAGCAGAATCTGTCCACGGATGTACCGACACTTCTGAATTTATCATCACAATTCTTCCGTCAACCGTTTATACGCCAAATGCTTTCCGTCCCGAAAGCCCAATTGAGAAAAACCGCTGGTTTATGCCCATCAATGCCGGAGCAGATCCTAATCGTTTCAACCTTGAAATTTACGATCGCCGCGGCCAGTTGGTATTCGAAAGCCAATCGCCTGATGTTCCGTGGAATGGTACACTGCCCAACGGAAAACCGGCTGCCATGGGAAATTACATTTGGATTGCCAAATATTTCGATATTCAGGGAGTACGTCAGGAACAAAAAGGACAGGTTCTGTTGATTCGGTAAAGCTTACTGAAAACCGGCATCATCATCATAAGCATTATAAAACGGCAGGTGGCGCGCTTTTTCCAGTTTCTGAAGCAGAAAAACCAGGCTGATTTCACTGGTGCCGCCGGCATTTCCCCATAATCCGGAAACTGCAATATCGTAAGTGTAATTAATTTGCCATTGGTTTTTGGTGAATCCGGCCAGCAAAATTATGGCATCATACCGTAATCCAAAATTCTGCCGAAACCACGCACCGGCAGTCAAACCGCTTTTTGTGGCAAAAAAACCGTAATTCATCTGGCCAAATCCCCGCTGGTATTGCATAACCAGTTGTGGAGAAATATCAAATTTTTTACGATGATGCCCATACAAATAAACCGGCAACCGGGCGCCAAAGTGTGCGGTATATTTTCGGTGTAAAACGTCGGCATCAAATGTTCCCTGGTAAAACGTCTGGCGGGGTTCAGCCAGGTGATGAACGACCACACCTCCAAATATTTTTTGATTGTAAAGCAAAACACCGGTTGAAAAATCAAAAAACGAAAAATTCGGATCTGCCAGAAATTCAATTTCGCGGGAAACGCCGTGATTACCGTAAAAAGGGTCTAAATTGTCGGGGAAAATCAATTTATCAATCCGAAGACTGTTTTGGTGAAAACCGGCCTGAATGGCACCCTGCAACCGGTAATTCTCACTAACTTCAATAAAAACCGAATAAACGGCATTTAACTGGATTGACTGCATACTGTTGGCGGCTTGTGAATCGTTCAAAATAAAAAAGCCAAGCCCTCCCTGAAGTTTTTTCACCGGAAAATCGAAGGCTAAACTGTAAGTATTGAATGCTTTATTGAAACTATTCCACTGATTTCTGTAATGAACCGCAGCTCTTCCCACGCCCAGCGAACCGGCAAAAGCGGGATTTAAATAAAGCGGATTGGAATAAAACTGCGAAAATGAAACATCCTGCGCCCGGATTTGAAACCCGGCAATCAGGATAAGCAAAACACATAATATTTCAGTTTTCAGCTTTCTCATTGTTTAACCGCAAAGCTTTAAATATAAACCATTTTCTACAATTTATTCCATTAAAAAAGGCCGTTGTTTCCAACAGCCTTTAAAAATTCAACTAAACTAATCGCGTTATTACCTTTCCTTCTCTCTGTTAATTCCAGTACATTTCATTTATCATCCAGTTTTCGAGTCTCAAATCCTGCTCCTTTTCATTTGAAGCATATTCAAAAACTGCCAAACCCCATTTATTTTCATCAAACATCCAGGCTTCCAATACAAGGTTTTCATCCTGTTCTGTTTCAACAACAAATGTATTTTCTTCGGTAAACCAATAATCTTCGTTTACCATCCATTTTTCAACTTCAAGTTTGTTTTCTGTAACGTTTTCAAGGCCTGAGACAGTATTCCATTCTGTTCCTTCAGCTTCAACATTTCCGCTTAATAAAAATACAAAGAGAAATGTGGCTAAAATAATCTGATTTAATTGTGCTTTCTTTGTTTTCATTGTTTTCTGTTTTAATTGTTCTGTTTTCTTAAATTTGTTTCAATAAGATAGACTGTTTAACGGCACAAAGGTTACATTTCTTTTTGCTAAAAAATATAAAAAGTATGTAAGTATGCCGGAATATTCGGCGAATGGTGGATTTTACCGGCTAAATAAAATACCTTGAGGTATGGAATTGTGGAAATCTGTCGGTAAGTGTCGAAAAATGCCGAAAACAGCCGAACCACTGCCTGACATGGAAGCAAATTCAGCTCCGAGTCCGTAAAGTTTATTTTTCCATTTTTCAATTTCAGGAAAAAGAGGGAAAACACTTTTTTCAAAATCGTTTACGACAACGTTTTTCCATTCGTTTACAGGCAATTCGGCCAATTTTTGCAAATTAAATTCAGGTTCTGAAGGAGTGATGTTTTGGTATGCATTTGCCGTACTTACCGACACATCCGGTTTTAGAATAACAATACGATAATCTGAAAGGTCAATTTTAACCGGTGAAAGCTGGTGGCCAATGCCGGTGGCAAAAGCCGGTTTGTTTTCTATAAAAAACGGACAGTCGGCGCCCAGTTTGGCGGCATAATTTTTAAGTTGTTCATTATTTAAACGAAGTTGAAAAAAGTCATTCAGCATTTTCAGGGTGAATGCGGCATCAGATGAACCGCCGCCAAGGCCGGCACCTGTTGGAATTACTTTATGCAAATGAAACTGAACCGGCGGTAAATGAAAATCATTTTTAAGTAACCGGTAAGCTTTTAAAACAAGGTTATCTTCAGGGAGTCCGTCAACCGGCAGCCCCGAAAACGAGATGGAAGTTTCCTTTGCTTCAGCCATTTCCAGGGCATCAGAAAGTTGAACGGGATAAAATACGGTTTCCAGGTTGTGGTAACCATCGGGCCGTTTGGAAACCACGTGGAGGCCAATATTTATTTTTGCATTTGGAAAAACGATCATTTCATCAGGTTCTCCTTTCCGGCTTACTGCTCGTTCATCAGCTCATACTCTTTGGGCGAACCGCAGGTGCAAATCAGGTTTCGATCGCCCCAGGCGTTGTCAACCCGGCCAACCGGCACCCAAAATTTGTTGTCTCTTACCCAGGGCAATGGCCAGGCAGCCTTTTGCCGCGGATAACTATGCGACCAGTTATCAGAAGTAACCTGCCCGGCAGTGTGTGGTGCATTTTTCAGCACATTGTCCTCTTTATCAGCTTTGCCGCTTTCCACCTCTTTAATCTCGTCGAATATGGTATTGAGGGCAGAAATAAACCGATCCAACTCCTGTTTCGATTCACTTTCGGTAGGCTCAATCATTAATGTTCCGTGAACCGGAAATGAAAGCGTTGGTGCGTGGAAACCAAAATCCATCAGGCGTTTGGCAATGTCCGCTTCGGTTATTCCGGCAGAAGATCTCAGATGGCGACATTCCAGAATTAATTCATGCCCAACCCTTCCGTTTTCGCCGGTATATAACACTCCAAAATTTTTCTCCAGCGCTTTTGCAATATAGTTGGCATTCAGAATGGCAACCTGTGTGGCTTTGGCCAACCCTTCGGCCCCCATCATTTTTATGTAGCCATAAGTTATGGGCAAAACCGATGCACTTCCCCACGGAGCGGCAGCAACGGCATTTATTCCAATGTGCCCGTTGTTCATAATGGGGTGCGAGGGCAAAAACTTCACCAGATGGCTGGCAACAGCAATAGGTCCAACCCCCGGGCCACCTCCACCGTGTGGAATAGCAAAAGTCTTGTGCAAATTAAGGTGGCAAACATCGGCACCAATAATTCCCGGCGTAGTGAGGCCCACCTGGGCATTCATGTTGGCGCCATCCATATAAACCTGGCCACCATTTTCATGAATAATTCTGCACATCTCCACAATAGAAGATTCGAAAACTCCGTGTGTGGAAGGATAAGTTACCATAAATGCCGAAAGGGTATCTTTGTGTTGTTCGGCCTTTTTGCACACATCTTCAAGGTCGATGTTTCCTTTTTCATCACATTCCACCACAACCACTTTCATGCCGGCCATAACGGCACTGGCAGGGTTTGTTCCGTGCGCTGAAGATGGAATGAGAACTACATTACGCTGTTCTTCTCCATTATTTTTATGAAATTCCTGAATTACCATTAACCCGGCATATTCTCCGGCCGCCCCGGAATTTGGCATGAGACTGACATCGGCCATGCCGGTAATTTCAGCCAAATCGCGCCGCAGTTCTTCCATCATTTCGTGGTAACCACGTGCCTGGTTTTTGGGCACAAACGGATGAATGCCATTAAATTCAATCCAACTCAATGGTAACATTTCGGTAGCCGCATTCAGTTTCATGGTGCACGAACCCAGTGAAATCATGGACTGTGTAAGTGAAATATCTTTGTGCTCCAATCGCTTAATGTAGCGAACCATTTCGGTTTCAGACCGGTAAAGATTGAATACTTCCTGTGTAAGGAATTCAGACTGGCGGGCAAATTTTGGGTCGATTTCATACCCTTTGGGATACTCGTGCACAACCGCCCAGGGTAGGTTGGCTGCTTTTGCAAACACTTCCAAAATCCAGGTCATGTCTTCGCGGTTGGTGGTTTCGTCAATACTAATACCAACCTCTCCGTTTTCGAAATACCTGAAATTCATTTCCAGCTCCAGGGAGAGCCATTCAATGTCTTCGCGTTTAACATGTTTGGGCAGTGCAAGCCGAATGGTATCAAAATAATGGCTGTTCAGTTGTTGGTATCCCAGTTTTTCAATTTCATCAGCCAAAAAAGCTGCAATGTTATGGATTCGGCGGGCGATGGTTTTAATTCCCTCAGCACCGTGATAAACCCCAAAAAATCCGGCCATGGTAGCCAGCAAAGCCTGGGCAGTACAAATATTGGACGTAGCTTTTTCGCGTTTAATGTGCTGTTCGCGGGTTTGAAGCGCCATGCGCAAAGCACGATTCCCATGCACATCTTTTGTAATACCGATAATACGCCCGGGAAGGTGGCGTTTAAAATCTTCGCGGGCTGCAAAAAATGCTGCATGAGGACCGCCGTATCCCATTGGAACACCAAAACGCTGGCTGTTTCCAAAAACAATATCAGCACCCCACTCGCCCGGAGGTGTTAACAAGGCTAGCGAAAGCAAATCGGTTGCAACAGCAACTTTAATTTCTTTTTCGTGTGCCTTTTTTACCAGGGCTGAATAATCTACAATTTCACCATCTGAATTGGGGTACTGAACGATAACGCCAAAAACATCTTCTGAGAAATCGAATAAATCTTTGGGTTGAATTTTCAGTTCGATGCCCAGGGGATTGGCACGGGTTGCCAGCACATCGAGCGTTTGCGGCCAAACTTTTTCATCAACCAAAACAACATTTACACCGGCCTTTACCATTTGGCGCGAGCGCAGGTTAAACATCATGACCATAGCCTCTGCTGCAGCAGTGGCCTCGTCGAGTAAAGATGCATTGGCAATTTCCATGGCTGTAAGTTCACAAACCATGGTTTGAAAATTCAGCAATGCTTCCAACCTGCCTTGTGAAATTTCTGCCTGGTAAGGTGTGTACGAAGTGTACCAAACCGGATTTTCGAGCACATTGCGAAGAATTACCGCCGGTGTGATGGTATCGTAATACCCCATTCCAATGTATGTGTTGAACACCTTGTTTTTCGCAGCCAAACTCAAAATTTTCCGGAAGTAGCGCCGTTCGGTGAGCCCTTCCTTTAATTTCAGCGGTTCGTTTAAACGAATATTTGCGGGAACAGTTTGTTTTATTAATTCTTCCATGGAAGAAACGCCAATGGTTTCCAACATCTCCTGAATTTCGGCCTCGCGCGGGCCAATGTGCCGGTTTACAAAACGATCGTGAGACATGTGCCTTCTATTTTGAATAATTTGTTTGCAAGTATAAAGTTTAACACCTTCTGAAAAAATGATTTTAAACCATCTGTCAGTTTTCGTTTCAGGTTAAAAACGGATTGGATTTTTTTTCGAAACCCAGCGTGGTTTCCGGGCCATGACCACAATACACCTTAGTTTCATCTGGCAGTTTAAATAATTTTTCCTTAATGGCCGAAATCAGGGTTTCATAATTTCCACCAGGCAAATCAGTTCGGCCAATGCTGCCATGAAAAAGTACATCGCCTCCAATCAGGATTCCTTCTTTTTCAGAATAAAACACCACGTGGCCGGGAGAATGGCCGGGAACGTGAATGATTTTAAGTTCGGTGTTACCGAATTTTAAAGGTTCGTTTTCCTGAAAAAAATGTTCAGGGGCCTGAACCGGCTCCATTTCAAAACCAAACATTTTACCCTGAAATATGGCTTGTTTCACCCAAAATGCATCGTCGGGATGTGCATGAAAAGGAATTTTAAACTGATTCCGAATAAATTCAACACCCATAATATGATCGAAATGGCAGTGGGTATTGGTAATTTTAACCGGTTTTAGGTTTTTATCAGCCACATAATCAACAATTTCTTTTTGTTCTACATCAAAATAAAAACCCGGATCAATAAAAATGCACTTTCCTGTTTCGTCTGACAGAACAAAGGTATTTTCCTGCAAGGGATTTACAACAAACTTCTCAATTTTAAGCATAGTTTAAAAATTTACCGTTCCTTTTAAAAGGGGAACAAAAACAAACCCGCCATGTTTTTCCGTTTTAAATTCTTTTTCAGAAATTCGGATAATTACCATCATTTCCTGCCGGTTTTCCTTTCCCACCGGAATAACCATCCGTCCTCCAACTTTTAGTTGCTCTTTCAGGGCAGGTGGTACCGAGGTTGCGCCGGCAGTAACCAAAATTTTATCGAATGGAGCAAACGCAGGGAGGCCTTCGTAACCATCGCCAAAAAAACAAACCGGATGATAGCCAATCTCAGGAAGAAACGACTGCACTTTTTGAAAAAGTTCTTTCTGGCGTTCTATGGTTAACACTTTGGCGCTCATTTCCAGCAGAACAGCCGCCTGGTATCCTGAACCAGTTCCCACCTCCAGAATTTTATCGTTCTTTTCAACCTGTAACAGAGAAGACTGAACGGCAACCGTATAAGGTTGCGAAATGGTTTGTCCGGCGCCAATGGGAAATGCCTGGTCCTTATAGGCAAAATTCAGAAACGAGCTTTCCATAAACAGATGGCGGGGTACTTTGCCAATGGCTGCCAATACATTTTCATCCCTGATGCCTTTTATTTTCAAACCATCAACCAAACGTTTGCGCAAACCCTGATGCCTTAAATTGTCGTACTCTGTCATGTTCCAATTCAATTATGCTGCAAAAATAGTTGAACAAGACTGATTCTGCTCTACTTCTTTTTGACAATATTAACATTAAAAGTTGATAAGTTCATGGACGATTCAATAAAACGGGCGGCCTCAATACATATATTTGTGAGATGCTGAATCTTGGATTAATAGGAGATATTCAATTCCTTGAGCCTTATGTCAAAAGAGCTCAGGGAATTCCGGAGATACACATTGCCGGAAAATCATCGGTGGGAACATTTTCGCAATCGGGAAATTTCCGGCTGTCGGCACCTGAGTTTAACCGAATTGAGTTGATTGAACGCTCAGATGTGCTGTTAATCAACCGCTTTTCACTGCTCCCTTTCCAGTTACTCTGCGACATGGTAAAAAAATCGAAACATTTTTTTGCTACCAGCTACCCTGAACTGAATGCAGGAGAGTGTGACCAACTGGCTATGCTTGCTGCTGAAGCTCAAACCGTAATTCAGGTTGCCAATCCATTTTACTATTTGCCTGCGGTTCAGTGGTTAAATAAAAATATCAGGCATCCTGCAATTATTGAAGTAAATTATTTTAAACCTGAATATCAAGACATTGATATACTCATAAAACTTTTATTGATGTTAAAAGATGCAGGCGGAGTAAATCCCAAAAAGGCAGCGGCTGTTTCGTATCATTCAACACCTGCTGATTCCGGGTTCAATAATATTCAGCTCGAATTTGCCAATGGAACACGTGTAGCTGTGAATTATGGGAAAATGGGCCTTTTAAATGAGTTTAGCATTAAATCTTATGCCAATAACCAGTTTACTGAATTTGATTTGATTCAGGGCCTCAGTTCATGCAATAATTCTCCCATTGATATGAATGCCTTTAAAGAAGTTAATGAAACTGATGCATTTATACATTCCATTTTGCAAAAAAAACAACTCACCACCCAAATTCAGGATTATTCTTCTGTGATAGAAACCGTTCAAAAAATCAGTTCAAAGTTAGATCGCTATTCCGGCAACTAATTGGGTTAAAAAGTTACTTTTGCCGCAATATTTTTTTCAAAGTAGCGTTAAATGCATGTATTTGTAATGCATACAGACTGAACTTTACCGCGCATGATGAACAGGAAATGGCAGGTTGCCAAATATTTAACACTTGATTTTTCAGCTGCAGCCATTAGCTGGACTATATTTTTTATATATCGCAAAGCTGTTATTGAACCGCAACGGTTTGGCATCGACATTCCCATAGAGTTTACAAACCGATATTTTCTCGGCCTCTTGTTTATCCCTGTTCTCTGGATTCTGTTTTATTACATCACCGGGTTTTACGATAACATTTACCGCCGATCCCGGCTTCTGGAACTTGGACAAACTTTTCTTACCTCGGTAGTGGGTGTGGTTGTCATTTTTTTTACGCTCATTCTGGACGATTATATTCATTCCTATAAAAACTACTACCAGCTTTTTTTCACGCTTTTCGGGCTACATTTTGGATTGACCTATCTGTTTCGTCTGATTCTGACCACCCGCACCATTCATCGAATTCACCACCGAAAAATAGGATTTAACACTTTGCTTATCGGCAGCAATGAAAAGGCCGAAAAAGTTTATAAGGAAATGTCGGGCCAGAAACGGCCGGCAGGGAACCTTTTCATAGGATTTATTGGGGTTAAAAACAACGACGACAGGTTATTAGGTCAGTATATTCCTCAATTGGGAAAAATTAATCAATTGAATGAAATTATTGAAAAAAACAACATTGAAGAGGTAATTATTGCCATTGAAACCCGCGAGCAAGAGCGTTTAAACGGAATTTTAACCGTGCTCGAAAACCGACAGATAACCATTTGGGGAATTCCCGATTTATACGATTTCCTTTCGGGAACAGTAAAAACAACGGCCATTTACGGAAGCCCGCTTATAAAAATCTCCAACGGTTTAATGCCCACCTGGCAAGCCAAGGTAAAACGATTGCTTGATGTGGTGCTTTCAATTGTTGCCTCCATCATTTTCCTGCCGGTTTTTATCGTTTTGGCCATGTTAATCAAAAAATCTTCAAAGGGGCCAATCATTTATAAACAGGAACGAGTTGGCCGGTTTGGCGAACCTTTTAAAATTTATAAACTACGCAGCATGGTTCATGGCGCCGAAAACGGCACGCCAGCCCTTTCGAGTGAAAACGACGAACGCATTACCAAAATTGGCCGGTTTCTGCGCAAAACCCATCTCGACGAAATTCCGCAATTTTTCAATGTAATAAAAGGCGACATGTCGCTGGTAGGGCCGCGGCCCGAAAGACAATTCTATATTGACCAAATTGTGAAACATGCCCCGTATTACACCCACCTTCACAAACTCAGGCCGGGCATCACCTCGTGGGGACAGGTAAAATACGGCTACGCTTCCAACGTGGAAGAGATGCTCGAACGACTCCCCTACGACATGATATACCTGAAAAACATTTCGCTTTACATCGATTTTAAAATACTGATTTACACGGTTATGGTTGCGTTTAAGGCAAACGGGAAGTAAAAACCCGATTCCTGAATTATAGCAAAAAAACAGAGGTGCGGAGCTGTAATTGTTAAATCATTGCTGCCCTTCCGCTACTTAGATATTCTTTGATTGAAGAAACATGTAACAATTTCTCTTTCCTTTCTGGGTCCAGTTTGACTTCCTTATTTCCACTGATTAATGATTCCAAAGGGATACCCAGATATCGGTTTAATAAAGTTATCATTTTTAAAGTCAGTGCCCGTCTTCCATTCAAAACCTCTGAAACCCTTGTTTTTCCGCCAAAAAGAGGCGCTACATCAGCTTGTTTCAGGTTCATTTGTTCCATCCTGAACTTAATGGCTTCTATCGGTGATGGGGCCTCCATCATGTAATTTTCCTGTTCATACTTTTCAATAAGCAGGGAAAGAAGTTCCATTTCTTCACCTTCAGGACTATTGGGCTCTATCGACTCTTTAGAACTATTTATCAGTTGATAAACTCTTTCGCAAGCTTCGTTATATTCTTCTTCTGTTTTTAATATTTTAGTTTTCATAACTTACTGTTTTTACATCTATTTTATCATATTCCTTATGCGTGCCAAACCACACTATAAAAACAATTTTAAGTTTGTATTCAACATCAACAACTAACCGGTAATCATTCCCTTTTAAGTTGAACACGACCCTTTTTGAATTGATTATACTGGCATTCCTGTATTTTGCTTTCAATTCATTTGCATCATTCCAGATGGAGTATTTCACTTCATAAACCCAGGCTTTTAAAGCTTTTTCTGCCTGCCTGTATTTACTCAGCTTGCAATAATCAAAAAGAGTCTTTTCCTTTATTATTCTCATACAGTACAAAGTTAGTAAAAGTTACCAGATAAGGTAACTATCTAAGACATAAAAAAAGCCCCGGAAGTTCCGGGGCTTACTCCCCTATTTCTTCAATTATCATCAACTTAGATATCATTTGATTTTAAATTCTACTTTAGAACAACCGTTAACTCCGGGTCATAGAACCTGGCCCCGTAATCGTACCAGTACAAATCAAAATCATTCTGGATTTCCTTGCTGTTGTACAGGTATTTGTTGGTGCCTGTTCCGTAGGAGAGTTCGCTCATCTCTCCCGCCAGGGCGGGATTTCCGCTTCGCTCCAACATCCCGAATGGATAGTAATGACGCTCCTGGATAACTTCTGCCAAACCATTGCTCCCTTTACGGATAACTACCCGTGTATTACCGAGGTGATCTTTTAAGTTGTACTCATAATCCCATATACTGCCATTCTTCACAGCCCTGCCTTCGGGAGTTACAAAGTATTTTAAAGAACGCACCCCGCTCGCTGTCTCATATACAAACGGCCCGCAATAATCCACTTTTGTAACTATGCCGTTGTTTTCAACCATTTTGCGGAGTTTTTCACCGTTAAAGGTATAAAAATAACTGACTCAAAGTATTAACAAAATCGAAAAATTACCCCTCCCCTTACTGTTTAATAAAGAAGTTGGAGGAAAAGTTAGTTATCCTCTAATCTTAAATATTGTGACCTTTGGTTTGATTTAAACATTTTTATTGATTTCTCAATGTAATCTATTATTTCATGTGAAGAAAATGTATCAATATTTCTTTTAAAAAACTTGCACATATCAATAATACCATCTTCAATGGTTTTAAAATCAACAAACTCACAAGTAACTCTATCTTTTAACAATAAATACCTTTTTGTATGCGTGATTGTTAGCCCAAACTTGTAAACACCTATTTCTTTTATTTCTATTTCAGATGTGTTAAGTTCTATTTTAAAAAAATATTCCTTTAATTCTTCAATGGTATATTCTTTTAAATTCTCCTGTTCTATAATATATTTAATCAATTCTTCATCTGAATAGTTGCATACTTGAGCATTCATTGTAAAAGAAAAAGTTAGCGTTAATAATAGAAAAAAAAGTATCTTCATTCTTTTCATTTAAAATGGCATAATTGGTTCTATTTCTTTTAAATTTTGGTCGAAAGATTCACGTAATATTTGTCTTTCAACTTTACGTGGTTCTTTCTCTATATCATGAATAGTTCCTTCATAATCATTTTCTGCACTTTCTCGTTGATTCTGTGAATCTGTTGTATGGACAGCTTCATGTCCTGCAACAGCCCCGATAGCTTGATCTATAGTATTTGTTGACATCCTATAAGCATTTATTAAATCTTGACTTTCCGCATCTGCTCCTCTAATATTATTTTCTAAAATGTTTTTTATTGAACCTTCATAAATTTCAACTTTAACGGATTTTATTTTCACATCAACAACTTGTCCATTTTTGTCAAGAGAAACACTTCTACGAATAAATGAATTTCCTAATTTACCACCAAGGTTTGCTGAACTAATTTTCAATTCTATTGGATACGATGCACCAGCCATTTTGTTAAATTGTGAAGCACCTGTTCTTGTTCCCATCATTGCCTTGCCTAATCTTACTGCATCTGCAGGAGCGTTTTTTGACCACCCACCACTATGTGTATAAATAATATTACCATTAGCATCTACAATTTTTCTTCCATCTGGATCAATAAATCTTAAAGGATTATTAGCTACATAGGCATATGGACTGATGGGTGCATACTTCTCGGCCAGCGGGTCAACAGTATGAAACCTCCCCAACTGTGGGTCATAAAACCTAGCCCCGTAATCGTACCAGTACAAATCAAAATCATTCTGGATTTCCTTGCTTTTGTACAAATATTTGTTGGTGCCTGTTCCGTAAGAGAGTTCGCTCATCTCCATCCCGAATGGATAGTAATGACGCTCCTGGATAACTTCTGCCAAACCGCTGCTCCCTTTACGGATAACTACCCGGGTATTTCCAAGGTGGTCTTTTAAGTTGTACTCATAATCCCACACGCTGCCGTTTTTTACAGCCCTGCCTTCGGGCGTTACAAAGTATTTTAAAGAACGTACCCCGCTCGCTGTCTCGTAAATCCCGACAAACAAAATCTAACTCAGAATTCATAAGATTTTGTAAGTCGGGAGCCCGCAATAATCCACTTTTGTTACAGTTCCACTGTTTTCAACCGTTTTGCGGAGTTTTATAAAAGCAATCATTATTTTTAATATCCATTCACAATCGGTTAAATTTCATTTGGATGCATTTATGATCAAAAAAAACTGAAACATTGATTCACTTGCAATTTGCTCAAGTAATCCAATAAACTACCTGCTCAATCATTGCCTATTTTGGGCGGAATGATTTTTTTAGGTTTTTCAGCTCCAGACTCTTCAATAATTTTAATTAAATACTTACAAAGCATCTTGTTGTACTTATAAATTTTATTTAAATAAATCATCCCCTCACCTGATTGGCCAAAACACAATGTATAAATTTCATTATTGGAAAAAAATTCCACTTTAAACCTAACATCTGGTATCTGATAATTATTACATTGTATGCTGTTATTTAGTAATTCACAGATTTCAGAAATAATTAAACTATCTACAATGATAATTGGTCCAAATTCCTGATTATCATTGCAATTTAAAGGAGCTATATAAGAAATATATAAATCTTTATAGGTGTGTGATATTTGTATTTTTTCAACAGTAATTTTTTGTGCGCAAATAGTTGAAGAAATACAAATAAACAATAATACGATTAAGCTCTTCATAATTATTTAAGTTTTATTTCATCATATGGGTTTTCTCTATTATTAAAAGCTTCAATTCTTGGTATTGGTTTAATCGATTTAGGTTTTTCAAGTGAATTAATTCCCTCTACTCTAACCGTTTTTCCAATATAAGCATTTCGCGTTGTTTCATTTTCACCAATACTACCCAATGCCTTTGCAATTTTTTGTTCTGCACCAGATATTACATTTTCTTCTTCTATTGATTTGTAATTTTTTGAAGTGCCTTTTTGGGTGCCTTCTTTCCATTCATAAAAAGCCTTTTGATTGCCATTTCGCCACGCGTCTCTTGCTACATCATGATTTTTTGCATGTTCTACTTCGTGTCCGAAAATACCAGTAGGACTCAGGACAACTTTTCCATGAACTTCTAAAGCAGCAGTCGGATTCCATGATATTGTCATAGTTGCTGCATCATAATAAGATTTACCTCCCTCTTTTATATAATAAACATCTTTACTCTTAACTAACTGATTTAACGACCCTCCAACACCTTTAGATATCAAAATATTACTTGCAGCATTATAATTATTGATAAATGTTTGACTACTTCCAGGGGCAGGCTTAACAATTCTTCCATCAGGATCAATAAAACGTATTGGATTATTTAAAGCGTAGTTATATGGTGACCAAGAAGAATACTTCTCTGCCAACGGGTCAACGGAGTGCCAGCGGGCAAGCTGTGGGTCATAAAACCTAGCCCCATAATCGTACCAGTACAAATCAAAATCATTCTGGATTTCCTTACTGTTGTACAGGTATTTATTGGTGCCTGTTCCGTAGGAAAGTTCGCTCATTTCTCCCGCCAGGGCGGGATTTCCGCTTCGCTCCAACATACGAACGGGTAATAATGCCGCTCCTGGATAACTTCTGCCAAACCGCTGCCTCCTTTGCGAATAACTACCCTTGTATTTCCGAGGTGGTCTTTCAGGTTATATTTCCCGATTGCATCGGGATTAATTCAACCATCGGCTTCCGGTTCGTATCCTCCCGGAAACCGGGTTTCATTGAACGTAATCCCAGGTGCTGCCATTCTTCACAGCCCTACCTTCGGGCGTTACAAAGTATTTTAAAGAACGTACCCCGCTAACTGTCTCATAAATCCCGACAAACAAAATCTAACTCAGAATTCATAAGATTTTGTAAGTCGGGAGCCCACAATAATCCACTTTGGTGACCGTGCCGTTGTCTTCTACCGTTTTGCGGAGTTTTTCGCCATCAAATGTATAAAAATATTTTATTTTCCGGTTCGTAAAGAAACTTAATTCCCTGGGAAGGTTCAGTAAATTATAATAAATATGTGTCATTTTATTGGTTTCGTAAATCATATTTCCATTGAAATCTTTACGTAAAAGTGAGGTGATGTTTCCATTCTGGTCATATTCGTAATTCACGTCTAAATCATTAGTCCCTGAGCCGCTTTTATAAAATACTGAACTTTCCCAACTCCTTATACTCCGGCCCCTCTGGTTTTAAAATGCTCCGGTAAAAAAGAAGTTCGTCGATAGTAACTGTTTGCATGAATGTGTCACTGTACTTTTCCACAGCCTCGTAAAATTCCTTTTTGTTATTCAGAAATTTAATCCGGGCCAGTGTGAGGTGCGGTTTGAATGGCCGGTTTTCCGGTTGAAAACCCAGGTTTATCAGCCGGTTGTCTATTTCAGCAGCCAGTTGTTGCAGCACTTCTCCTTCTTGAATATTTGCAAACAAAACCCGCGGCATTCCTTTGTTTTTGAAAAACCCCAACCCTACCAGCTGAAAAGAGAAGGGAGAAAACATTTTGGCCGTCTGGTTCAGCTCTTCGCCGATTTCGTCCACCTGGGAAGGTAATGTGTCACCCAAAAATTTCAGGGTAAGGTGCAGTTTATTTGGTTCCACCCATTTTACAACTTCACCCGAAAGTTTATTTTTCAGGTCATTCATGGTTTGAATCAATACCGGTGAAGGTTCAATTTTTACGGCAACAAATGTTCGAAGGAAATCAGCCATGGTAAAAAAATTTAAAGGTATCCGACTTCAATCAGTGAAACAATTTCTTCGAGTACCCGGTCTTCACCTTCGGGATCATATTCAGCTTTTAAGTCGCTTCCAAACAGCCGGGCAATTCCCTGCCAAAACACTGCCGGCACTCCTCCCCTGAACTCTTTTATCAAGGTAAAAGAAGTCCGGCTGGCCTCCCGATCAATCAATTTCAGCAAAATCCGCCCCTCGGTAATGGTCATCCGTTTCAGGTCGTCTTTGTATTCATCAAGCAGTTGTTTTTCAAGGTCTTTCATCATTCTTCGGCGTTCGCGGTCATCATCGAGCGCCATGTATTTGGGCTCATATTCTTCGAGCATTTCGCCTGCCAGTTTGGCATACGGATACACCTTTTTTACCCGGCTTACAAATCGGTTGTACCGGCGTTCCTGCCATGCATTCCGAAACTCCCGCTCCGGGAATACCACAACCTCGGGAATATTTCGGTGAATGATGGTATCGCCATCTTCAATAATCCCCATCATCAAAACCGAATCGTTTTCCTGGGCAGTCAGGCTATTTGCAAAGACCAGCACAACCACCAAAAATAATCCTGCTATTTTAATCCATCTGTTCATCTAAAAAGAAAACGAAGATATGCTTTTTCAATTATTGCAAGTGCAAAGTTTATATCTTTGCCGCGGTTTTACAACTTTTATGCAAAAAAATGAAGACTTGTGTTAATTCTGAAATTGGAAAGCTGGAAGGGGTGATAATCCACACACCCGGTTCCGAAGTGGAAAACATGACACCCGGAAATGCAGAACGTGCACTATACAGCGACATTCTCAACCTGTCTATTGCATCCAAAGAGTATGCTCAGCTGACTGGTGTGCTCGGCAAAGTAACACAGGTATTCGAGGTAAAGAAAATGCTGGGTGAAATTCTGGAAAATAACATTGCAAAAATGCAGCTGCTCCACGAAATCTGCACCCATGAATGCATTCAGGGAATGGAAGACCAGTTGGCAGAACAAAATGCAGAAACGCTGGCTAATATTCTGATTGAGGGAATGATTCTGGAGCGAAACAACCTGACCGATTACCTGAGCCATGAAAAATTTCTGATGCGCCCGTTGCACAACCTGTTTTTTACCCGCGATTCGGCTATGGGAATGAACGGGAATATGCTCATTGGACGGATGGCCAACCCGGTACGCGAACGTGAGACCATGATAATGGAAGCCGTTTTAAACTACCATCCGGCTTTTGAAACCACTACCCTCAACCCCATCAAACCGTTGCACGGCATACCGGTTGATACGATGGCAACACTGGAAGGAGGTGATTTTCAGGTAATCCGCAACGATGTGTATGTAATTGGCACCGGTATGCGCACCAGTACACAGGGAATCGATTTCATTATTGAAAACATTAAAAAGCAGAAAAAGGGAGCACACCACATTCTTGTACAGGAACTGCCTTCATCGCCCGAATCGTTCATTCACCTCGACATGGTTTTCACCTGCCTGAACACCGATGCCTGCATGGTTTACGAGCCGGTGGTTTACGGACTGAGCCGCTACAAAACCATTTACATCCGCATAGATAACGGTAAAGTGAAGATCAACGAACAACCCAATATTCCGGAAGCATTGAAAAAACTGGGCATAAACCTGAAACCCATAACCTGCGGCGGACAAAAAGACCCGTGGATTCAGGAACGCGAACAGTGGCACAGCGGCGCCAACTTTTTTGCTTTTGCACCGGGTAAAATCATTGGCTATGAACGAAATGTGCACACGCTGGAAGAACTGAACAAAAACGGTTTTGAAATTATTCGTGCTCTCGATGTAATAAATAACAAAGTAAATGTGAATGATTACCAAAAATGTGCCGTTTCCATTGCCGGATCAGAGCTGGCCCGCGGTGGTGGCGGCGCCCGCTGTATGACCATGCCCGTGCGCCGTTCCGAAGTAAACTGGTAAGAAACCATGCGAAAACTCAAAATAAACGAACTCAACCGCCTTTCGAAGGAAGATTACCAAAAGGCTGAAAAAATTCCGCTGGTGGTTGTGCTCGACAACATCAGAAGCTGCAACAACATCGGGTCGGTTTTTCGAACCTCCGATGCACTGCTGGTTGAAAAAATTTATCTCTGCGGAATTACGGCCACACCTCCCAACAAGGAAATTCATAAAACTGCCCTGGATGCCGAAAAATCGGTTAACTGGGAGTATTTCGAAAAAACAGAAGATGCAGTAAAAAAACTTCAGCAGGAAGGATACAAAGTTTATGCGGTGGAACAGGTTGAAAACAGCATTCCACTTCCCGATTTTCAACCTTTTGCAAATGAAAAACTGGCGCTGGTTTTCGGCAACGAAGTAAAAGGCGTTCAGCAAAAAGTAGTCCACCTGTGCAAAGGCGCCATTGAAATTCCGCAGTTTGGAACCAAACATTCGTTTAATGTTTCGGTAAGCGCAGGCATTGTTTTGTGGGATATTTTTCAGAAACTGAAAAAATAAGTATTTTTATTCCCGAACATAAAAAGAATAAAAATGAGTACCCCGAAAGCAGTACCGGAAGAATTTCTGCACTTTGTCTGGGAAAACCGTTTGTTTTTCCCCGATAATATGGAAACAATTGAAGGCGAACCACTGGAAATTGTAAACACCGGCAGGAGAAACACAAATGCCGGTCCCGACTTTTTCAATGCAAAAATCAAGATTGGCCAAACAACATGGGCAGGGAACATCGAAATCCACAAAAAAGCTTCCGATTGGGAAAAACATAATCATACTGACGATAAAGCTTACGACAATGTAATTTTGCATGTAGTGGAGAAAGCAGATCAAAAAATTACAAGAGAAAACGGAACTGAAATAGCTACCCTGGAAATGGCCTGGCCGGAACAATATACCCGCAATTACCAAAAACTGCTGGATGCACAAACCTGGATTGCCTGCCAGGAACATTTTCACCGGATTGATCCGGTAATTTTACAACTTGGGTTCAACCGCCTGATGATTGAACGGCTGGAAGACAAAACCGGGGAACTTACCCAGCGTCTGGAGCAAAATCAACAAAACTGGAACGAAACTTTTTACCAAATGCTCGCCCGAATGTTCGGATTTAAGGTGAATGCCGTTCCATTCGAACTGCTGGCAAAAGCCATTCCCATGAACATTCTGGCCAAACATAAAAACAACCTTTTTCAACTGGAAGCTTTGCTTTTTGGCGCCTCCGGGTTGTTAAACGAAGAACTTTTGGGTGACGATTACTTTTTGGAATTGCGAAAAGAATTCGGCTTTCTGTATAAAAAATATGGCCTGAAACCCGTGGAAGCCCACTTGTGGAAATTTATGCGGCTGCGACCGGGAAATTTCCCGACCATTCGCATTTCGCAACTCGCAGCACTCATCCACCGTTCAAAGGGGTTATTTTCGAAAATACTGGAAACAGAAAAAACGGAAGATTTGAAAACGTTGTTCCGCGTGAAAGCCTCGAATTACTGGGACGCACACTATAGGTTCAATAAACTTTCGCCCCGGCAACAAACCAAAATACTGGGCGAAGATTCAATCGATACCCTAATCATTAATGTGGTAATTCCTTTTCTTTTTGTTTATGGCGAAAAACAAAACCAGCACCACTTAAAAAACCGAGCACTGGAATTTCTGGAAGAAATTCCCCCAGAAAGCAATTCGATTATAGAAAAATGGAAGAACTTAGGTGTTTCTGCGCGTTCAGCGTTTGAAACCCAGGCCTTGTTGCAGCTAAAAAACAAACATTGCAGCAAGAAAAAATGCCTGACCTGCCCCATCGGTAACAAACTTGTAAAAAGCCTGGGCTGAATTTTATCCGAAAAAATTTATACTGAAAACAGTTCAGAAGCCAGGTTCACCTGCTCCGGATCGCCCAAAACATAGGCAATATCGCCAGCCAAAAACCGGGTTTTCAACGTGGGGTGTTCAATCATTTCATCTCCGCGTTTTACGGCGAGCAAAGTCACACCTGTTTTTTTCCTCAAATCGGTTTCGCCCAGGGTTTTTCCTTCCGCAAATGAGTTTGTCTCGATAGTGATGGCCGATATATTAACATTGGGCATTTCATCGATAATTGAAGGTTGGTTTACCATATCCTTTTCGCTAAAAACACCCAGGTTCGTGCTCCGGATTTGGGCCATCATGCGGTTTATTTTTTTCTGAGGATAAAGCCGTTTCATTAAAACCCGGTTGAAAAAATCAATGGCGATTTCAAACTTCTCAGGGAATACCTGGTCGGCGCCAATTTCAAAAAGTTGCTGTACATTTTCAACGTATGGCGAGCGGGCTATTACAAAAGCCTGCGGACTAATTTTTTTCACCTTGTCAACAATGGCCATGGATGGAATGATATCGCCTACTGAAACCACCACCACATCGGCAGAATCAACATGGGCTTTCAGTAAAATGGGTTCATTTACCGCATCACCGTAAACCACATTGTCGCCGGCATTCATTTTTTCCCGTGCAATAGTTGGATCAAAAACAACTGACACGTGTTTCATGTCGTAATGTTTTGCCATAATGGAAAGTTTCAGTGCACTCGAATCTTTTCCAATAATTACCAGGTGGTTTTTAAAATCAGGAATTTCAACTTCTTTTAAAGGAAAAAGGCCGTTAACCAGATAACCGGGCAGATTAAAACGCAAAATCCAATTGGCAACAGACCGGGAAACATTCATTAAAAAGGGGGTAACTGCCATTGTAATTACTGTTACAGCCAAAAAAAGCTGGTAATTATATTCTGACAAAATGCCATATCCAAAACCCACTTTGGCCAGAATAAATGAAAATTCACCCACCTGGCTAAGTGCAAATCCAATAAGGACAATTCCCCTGAAAGTGTGCCCCAACACAAATCCTGTGGCAGATGCTATGAGCATTTTTATAACAAGAACGAGCAATACTGCGCCTGCCACCAATAAAATATTTTCCTGAACAAACGCCAGGTTCAGCAACATTCCTATGGAAACAAAAAAGAAACTGGCAAAGGTGTCTTTAAACGGAATGAGATTCCCAAAAGCATTGTGACTGTATTCCGATTCAGAAATCATCAGGCCGGCCAAAAATGCCCCAAAAGCCAGCGACATCCCCAGCTTAAAGGTAAGCAATGCAATGGCAAAACATATAAGAAAAATACTCATGGTAAACAACTCCTGGTTTTTGGCGAGAGCAATCAGGTGCAGCAATTTCGGCAGCAACCAGCGGTTTCCGACATATACCAATCCGATAATAACAAAAGTTTTTACAAGAAGCAGAATCATTTCGTTGCCAATGTCCACCGAGGGATTTCCCAAAAGATTGGTAAAAAGCAAAAGCGGTACGAGCAATAAATCCTGGAAAATAAGAATCCCCAATACAGTTCGCCCGTAATTGGAGGTGAGTTCGGAACGTTCCTGAAGCAATTTCAATACAAGGGCAGAACTACTCAGAGCAATTAAAAAACCCATAAACAGGCTTCCCTTCCAGTCTATTTCAAACAACGAAGACAATGCATAAAACACTAAAGCAGTAAGCGATACCTGCAAAAGCCCGCCGAAAAAAACAATTCTGCGAATGCGAACCAGGTGTTTCAAAGAAAATTCCAGCCCAATAGTAAAAAGAAGTAGTATTACTCCTATGTCTGCCAAAATTTCGATGTTGTGTTCTTCATGAACAAGGGCCAGTAAATGGGGGCCGGCAACAATTCCTGTGATTAAATATCCCACAACGGTAGGCACTTTCAATCGGGTAAAAATCAGGTTTACAAACGTTGAGAGTGCAAAAATAATTACAATGTCACGCAGAATTGTCAGTTCCATTTCATGTTTTTTGGTTCAAACTAAGATAGTGGATTTTCACAATAAATTGATTCACGCCACAAAAAAAGGCGCCATAAATGACACCTTTTTAATAAATGCTTCTCGCATTGTTTAATTGTTTTCGCCGTAATGATAAACTCCTTCATACTCAAAAAGTTTTCCATCGTAATCAGTTGTAGTTACCCTGAACTCTACAGAATCGAGTCCGGCGATCTGTAATTCATTCAACCGGAAAGAAACATAAGCGGCATACGGAATATCTTCTACATCTCCATTGTCGTTGTGCCGCAGTTCCAGTTCAATCGGTTGATCTTCGCCAGTCAATTCACCGGGTTCTTTTACAAGGTTGATGTAATGCACCTCGTAACGCCCCCAGTATTTGATTTCGAAGTTCAACAAACTGTCAGTCTGCCAAACCTTCCTTACAATAATGGGATCGTTTCCAATGCTGTCCCGGTTTTCTTCTGTAATGTCCAGAACACCTTTCAACAATACTTTTTTTACAGAATTTACCTTGATATAAAAACGGTCTGCATCGCCACCATCATTGGCATTGTCGTCTAAAATAGTGTAATTGATTAAAATCCGGTCGCCGGTTTTCAGTCTGGAATTCGGATCGTTGGTTCCGTAATAATACCACGGCAAACCGTAACCGGAAGCAACCGGAACCAGGACATCGCCGTTATCCATATTTATCCGGTATTCCATCGGATCAGAACTAACCTGTTCAATCATCCCGAAACCTACCCACATATCATTCAGCGAATACCCGTCATCATCAAGGCAACTGGTAACTGTAAAAATTAATCCCAATAAAATAACTAAAACATACTTTTTCATGGCTATCTCTCCTTATTTTAAAAATTTTACATCTTATAGATGAAAAGACCGTTAAGGAGGTTGCGTGGAAACAAAAAAAAATTCACGAACAGAAAAACTGACAAAAAGGAATAATAAACCTAATGGCACAGGGATTGTTATCTATATTTCCATATATCTAAATATTTATATATTTTTGAAACATGAAAATAATTGAATCTTTGCAGGAATTAAAAAACGCAACCAACTCGAACGAAAATGTTTGGTTGTTGTTATATAAAAAGGGGTCATCTCAAAGCGATTGTGCTTTGGAAAATTTTGAAAAAGCAGGAAAAATTGCTGCTGAGAAAGATAAAAACAATGTTCTTTGCATCGCTGATGTAAATGAAGTTAGAGACATTCACCCGGATTTTGGTGTAACCAGTGTTCCAACTTTGCTCTATTTTGAAAAAGAAAAATTGCGGAATTTGGTAAAAGGATGTCACCAGCCGGAACAATTTAATGCTATTTTTGACAAATCGGCAGTGGTTATTTCAACGAACGGAGAGAAAAAGCCGCAAAAAAACGTGACGGTTTATACAACTCCAACCTGTACCTGGTGCAACACGATTAAACGTCATTTACACGAAAGCGGGGTTCGTTACCGCGAAGTGGATGTTTCGCGCGACCAGAAAGCTGCCGAAGAAATGATGCGAAGGAGCGGTCAGCAAGGCGTACCGCAAACCGACATTAACGGCGAAATGATAATAGGATTCGACAAAGCGAGAATAAATAACTTATTAGGAATTAATTAAATAATAGTAATATGAAAAAGTTCGCATTCATTATGGTACTGGCAATTTTTGCTCTTCAAAGCTGCGGAGCGGGCCAGCAAAAAAACAACGACAAAAGTGATTCGGCTGAAACTGCAGCACCAGTTCAAACAGTTGCTGCCACACAGTCAGCCGACGGAGGTTCTATCCTCCTGACAAAAAATGTTTTCCTGCAAAAAGTCTGGGATTATGAAAATTCTCCGCAGGAATGGACCTATAAAGGCGACAAACCTGCGCTAATTGACTTTTACGCCGACTGGTGTGGCCCTTGTAAAATTGCATCGCCCATTCTCGAAGAAATTTCGCACGAATATGCCGGTGATATTTACGTCTATAAAATCGACACCGAAAAAGAAAAGGAACTGGCAGCTGTGTTCGGCATTCGCGGAATTCCGGCCTTTTTGTACATTCCTGTTGGAGGTCAGCCGGTTATGATGTCGGGAATTGCCCGCACGAAAGAAGACACTAAAAAGATGTTCAAAGACAACATCGACAAATATTTATTAACTTCAAATTAGTGTTAAACGTTAAATTAAAGAATGGTAAAAATGAAAGAGTTACAGCCAATTAATCAGAATGTTCTGCTGGAACTGACTGAGGACGCAGCAGAACAAAAAACCGCTGCAGGGATTATTATTCCCGATTCTGCACAGGAAAAGCAGGAAGTTGCCAAAGTTGTTGCCGTAAGCAACATTGAAAATGCAGAAATTGCACCGGGAGACCAGGTTCTCTACAAAAAATTTACAGGTACAGAAATCGAATTCGAAGGTAAAAACTACTTGTTGGTACCTTACGCCGATATCCTGTCGAAAGTAGTGGAAACCGAGTCAATTTAAACGGCTAATGCTTTGAATTTTACCCATTCTGCCAGAAACGTTTTAAAAATCGACATAAAGAGCCGGAAGTTTTTCTTCCGGCTTTTTTAATGGGAAAAGCAAATCATATGATTCTCATTACCAACAATGAAAATCATTTCAAGAGGATTCAAAAAATTCAAATGGAAAACTGGACAAAATGATCTTTACAGTCTCTTGTAGGTTGTAATATCTAAAAACTCTATCGTTTTGTTAATACCTTCGTACATTAAAACATCATATTCAACAAACTTTACTTCTTTTCGGTAATCTTTTAAAAAATTTTCCAGGAAAGGCGAAGTTTTCAGCGGTCGGCGAAAATCCATAGCCTGCGCTGCATTGTAAAGTTCAATGGCCAGTATTTTTTCCGTATTCAAAACCACTTTCAGCGCTTTGGTGGCCGCATTGGCGCCCATGCTCACGTGGTCTTCCTGCTCGTTGGAAGACGGAATGGAATCAACCGAAGCCGGTGTGCAAAGTTGTTTATTTTGGCTCACAATGGAAGCTGCGGCATACTGCGGAATCATAAATCCGGAATTCAGTCCGGGATTAGCTACCAAAAACTCGGGAAGACCGCGTTCACCGGCAATAAGCCGGTATGTACGCCGTTCGGAAATGCTGCCCAACTCGCTCAGGGCCATGGCCAAAAAATCGAGCGCCAGTGCCAGCGGTTCTCCATGGAAATTTCCACCTGATATAATCTGGTCATCATCAGGGAAAACAGTCGGATTATCTGTCACCGAATTGATTTCTATTTCAAACACGTCAGCCACATAATTTACAGCATCGCGCACTGCTCCGTGTACCTGTGGAATACACCGGAAAGAATATGGATCCTGAATATGTTTTTTGAAGCGGGACTGTATTTCACTGCCTTCCAGAATGAATCTAAAATGAGCAGACGTTTGTGCCTGTCCTTTGTGCGGCCTGATGCGCTGGATGTTTTCCATAAACGGCTCTATGAGTCCGTCAAACGCATCCAGCGAAAGGGCTCCAATCATTTCAGCCTGGTCGGCAATCCGAAAAGTTTTCAGTAACGAATAAACGCCGTGAGCTGCCATAAACTGTGTACCGTTCAGCAGGGCCAGGCCTTCTTTAGCCTCAAGTTTTACTGGTTCCCAGCCAAATTTCTGCATTACTGTTTTGGCTTCCACTCTTTTTCCTTCAAAATTCACTTCGCCCAAACCCAGTAAAGGCAGGAACAACATAGCCAACGGTGCCAAATCGCCACTGGCGCCCAGCGAACCCTGTTCGCAAACCACCGGTAAAATATTGTGATTAAATAAATCGATAATGCGCTGCACAGTAATCAGTTGCACCGCCGAATTTCCCTTGGCCAGGGCATGCGCTTTCAGCAAAAGCATCAACTTCACCACATCTCCGGGCACTTCGGGGCCTATATTACAGGCATGCGAAAGAATCAGGTTTTCCTGGAGTTTGCTCAGTTCAGCATTAGAAATTTCGATGTCGCACAGCGCACCAAACCCTGTGTTTATACCATAAATCGGTTTATCGGCCTCTTCCAGTTTTCGGTCGAGGTATGCTTTGCTTTTTAGAATACGTTGCACCGATTCTTCCGAAAGTTGCAGTTTTACATCGTTTTCAAGAATTTCCTGAACTACCTCGAATGTGAGATTGGCCGGGGATATTTCGAAAGTCTGATTCTTCATTGCGCTTAATTTTGCGGCAATTTCGGATAAGATTCAGGAACGTGAAACGATTTTTATCAGTTCTTCTGAAGTAACCAAAAACTGTTCGCCCGATTCCATATTTTTCAGGGTGAATTTTTGTTCAGCCATTTCCGATTCGCCTGCCAACACCACAATCGGAATTTCCTTTTTGTTGGCGTAAATCATCTGTTTTTTCATTTTGGCGCTTTCAGGAAAAATCTCGGAATTGATGCCTGATTTTCGTAATTTTGCCAGCACCGGCAAACAATACGCTTCCTCTTTTTCACCAAAATTCACGAACAATACCTTTGTAATTTCTGCCGATTCCTGTGGAAATAGGTTCAGGTGTTCCAGCACGTCATAAATACGTTCGGCGCCAAATGAAACCCCAACTCCGGAAACTCCGGGCAGACCAAAAATTCCCGTGAGATCGTCGTAGCGACCGCCCCCGCAAATGCTTCCCATGTCCATATCTTTGGTTTTCACTTCGATGATAGCGCCGGTGTAGTAATTCAGTCCGCGGGCCAGGGTCAGATCCAGTTCCAATTCAGTTTTCAACTCCATACGTTCCAGATAACCGAAAAGCATTTGAAGCTCGTTCACGCCTTTCATTCCGATTTCTGAATTGGCAAAAATTGTTTCCAGTTGATTTATTTTTTCTGAAGTATCACCTTTCAGAGCCAAAATGGGTTGCAGCTTTTCAATGGCTTCGGCTGAAACACCTTTTTCAGCCAGTTCCTGGTTCACCTTTTCCAGGCTAATTTTTTCCAGTTTGTCGATGGCCACAGTGATATCGGTCAGGCGTTCGTTTTCACCGATAATTTCAGCAATTCCGGCCAGAATTTTCCGGTTGTTCAGTTTTACCACCGTATTGATTTTCAGCCGGGTAAAAATATCGTCAACAATCTGCACAAGTTCGGCTTCATTTAACAGGCTATCGCTGCCAATCACATCCACATCGCACTGAAAAAACTCGCGGTAACGGCCTTTTTGCGGACGGTCGGCACGCCACACCGGCTGAATCTGGTAGCGCCGGAACGGAAAAGTAATTTCATTCTGATGCTGCACTACAAACCGGGCAAACGGAACGGTGAGGTCGTAGCGCAACCCTTTTTCCGAAAGCTTTGGAGTAAGTTTGTTGGAATCTTTTTCATCCAGCAATTCATAAGGTACTTTCGACATAAAATCGCCTGAGTTGAGAATTTTAAACAACAGCTTATCGCCCTCTTCTCCATATTTTCCCATCAGTGTGGAAAGGTTTTCCATGGCCGGCGTTTCAATGGGCTGAAATCCATACAGCCGGAAAACTTCTTTGATGGTATCGAAAATATAATTCCTTTTCACCACTTCAACAGGTGAAAAATCGCGGGTTCCTTTCGGTATTGACGGTTTTTGTGCCATTGTTTCTTTTTTTATTCTGGCGCAAAAATAAGGAATAATCGTGAGGATGCTAAAACTTAATTTGGAGAATTGGGATTATAACCTGCCTGAAACAAAATACCTATATTTGTAAATAAAAGTAGAAGTTATGGTGTACAACTTTTCGGCAGAAATTATTTGGGACGAAGAGGTTCGTCAATATATTGGAGTTGTTCCTGGACTACCCGGGGCACATACACAAGCGGGAACCATTGATGAACTCCATAAAAACCTGCAGGATGTAGTTCGACTATGTTTGGAAGAATTGACTGACGAAGAAAAAGCTGAATTACCTAAATTTATTGGCACCCATACCATTTCGATCGCAGTATGAGTACAAAAATCCCCATCATTAAAGTAAAGATTTTTGAAAAACTTCTGTTTGCATTAGGTTTTGAAGCAAAAAGGCAAAGTGGAAGTCATGTTTTCTACAGACATCCAGATGGAAGATATACAACACTTCCTCATCATGGAAATCAGGATTTGGGGCGACCGCTAATCAGACAAATTTTACGGGAAATAAACCTGACACCTGAGCAATTTACAGAACACTTAAAAAATTTATAAAACTCCATTTTACGAATAAAACCTCAAATCATTTGTTTGGAATCGGCGATTCAGAAAAATTTCAATCTCTCTGCCTGCCAAAAAATTCAATGGCGAAAGGATACTTATATGATGTTCCGTTACTGGCGGCAACGGTTCCCAGAATTACCAGCACCAGCCAGGCAATCCCAAAGGCAATGAGCATAAGAATTCCAATTCCAACAACTATCATTATCGTTGAAATAATAAAAATCAGCGACCAGGTAATCTGAAAGTTCAGCACTTCCCTGCCCTGTTCGGCAACAAATTCGTATTCGTCTTTTTTAATGAGGTAAACAATGAGCGGCCCGACAACATTTCCAAAAGGGATTCCCACAAAAACGGATAAAGCAAGCAGGTGGGTCAGCATTCCCCAGGTTTTTTCGTTGTGGTCTGTAACAATTCATTGCATAATTTCAGTTTTTAATCATCTAAATTAAACATTTTTTGTTTTTTCGCAGTTCGAAATAAAAGATTACTGCCATGGATAAAAACAAAAAAGAAGGACGTTATTCCAGAATATACAACCAGTTGAGCGAACTGATAAAAAAAAGCAACAGCCCAACAGCAAGGATGGCCACCATTATTGCCGTTTTACATCATAAAATGGACACCTTTTTCTGGACCGGTTTCTACCTCATCGAAAACGGTTAAATGACCGTGAACATTTACCAGGGGCCTGTGGCGTGTCAGGTTCTGGTAAAAAACAAAGGTGTTTGCTGGGCGGCGTTTAACAAAAAAGAAACGGTTGTGGTGGAAGATGTGCACCAGTTTCCGAACCACATTGCCTGCGATTCCCGTTCCAACTCCGAAATTGTGGTGCCACTGAAAAACCGTAATGCGGAAATCATTGGCGTATTGGATGTGGACAGCAAGGAAAAAGCAGCGTTTGACGAGGTTGATGCCCAGTGGCTGGAGAAAATTCTACTTTTAATATACCATGAATTATGATGAAATTACGATGAAATCAAAACCGGCAAATTCCCGATTGCAAACAAAGGAATATTCAGTAACCAATTATCATCCCTGTAGTCAGACATAGAAGTTCTTACGGCTTTTACCGGATTATATTTCTGATAAAATACCTTCAGACTTTTTGCTTGTAAATTTTCCTCTGCTTTTACTTCGATTGGAATAACATAACTTCCGGATTGAATTAAAAAGTCAATTTCAGAAGCCGATCTTTCTGCCGACCAATAATAAATTGCAAGATTAGTTTCTGCTTTTAGCTGCTGCAAAACATATTGTTCAGTAAGCGCACCTTTAAATTCATTAAATACAGCACTTCCGTCAAGCAAAGTTTTTGCATCAATATCACCAGTAGCAGCTAACAGCCCCACATCTGCAATAAATAGTTTAAACGCGCTGATATCTTCATACGATTTCAAAGGAATTCCCGGCTTCGATACCCTGGAAATCTTGTGAACCAATCCGCAATCAATAAGCCATGATAACGCCAACTCATAATCTTTTGCCCTGGTACCTGGCCTGATTGCCCTGTAAATGAACTTTTTATTCTCTTTTGCCAATTGAGAAGGAATTGAATTCCATAGCAATCTAATCCGGGGAACAATTTCGATAGGTGCATGCTTTGAAAAATCAAGTTCAAAAGCTGAAAGTATCGATTTTTGAATTTCTCTGACTTCCTGAAAATCATTTTTTGTGCTGAACGAATAAACGGCTTCGGGCATTCCACCCACAAAATAATAATGTCGCAACAACTCAATATATTTTGTCCTGAATGTTTTTATAAGTTGCCAGTCCTGTTGTTGCAACAAACCGACCAATGACTGTTGCCCGGTGGCCATCAAAAATTCGATAAAACTCATCGGATGCAAATCAAGAAAATCGACTTTGCCTACCGGGAATGAAGTATTTTTCTGAAGCGCTACCCCCAACAGTGAACCTGCTGCGATTACATTATACTGAGGTGCATTCTCACAGAAATACTTGAGAGCCGTAATTCCTCCCTCCGCTTCCTGAATTTCATCGAGAAGAATTAATGTATTGCCCGCATCTATCTGAGTCCCGGTTTCAATCTGTAGGGCTGTAATAATTCTGTCGATATTATAATCATCTTTAAATAGCGACTGAAGAGCTTTTGAACTTTCAAAATTCACGTATGCTGTCTTATCGTATTCATTCTTCCCAAACTCCTTCATTAGCCAGGTTTTGCCAACCTGTCGCGCTCCTTTTAAAAGTAATGGTTTTCTTTTGGATTTTTTCTTCCAGGTCTTTAATTTTTCTAATGTCAATCTTTCCATTTCATTTTACTTTACGCAAACTCAAACGACTTTATGTACAAATATACACAAATTCAAATGACTTTCTGTAAAATACAACACTCTTTCGAACGACTTTTTGTAAGTCAGAACATTTTTTCAGCCGACTTTCGTGCAATAAAGAGACAAATGAACTCCTTATTCCTGATGCCGAAACCAAAACGGGGGATGTTGTTATTTTGATTAATTATAAATTTCACGGAAAAAGAAAAACAAATACCTAATTTATAGCAGATTTCAGATTGAAAAAATTATTTTTGAAATTTTTACAAATCGAAACTTCAATTTAAATAAAAATGACAGATCAAAACAATGCCATTAAGTTCTACGGTGGAGAACAGATTCCGGTGGAACTGCACAAGGTGCGTATCGTACAAAAACTTTTTCTAAAACCCATTGAGGAACGCAAGGCTGCTATGGAAAAAGCAGGATTCAACACATTCCTGCTCAATACAAAAGACATTTTCCTGGATATGCTTACCGACTCGGGTACCAATGCCATGAGCGACAACCAGGTTTCGTCCATGCTTCAGGCCGACGACGCCTATGCAGGTTCACAAAGTTTTTACCGTATGGAAGCAGCCCTGCGCGATGTATTTGGAAAACACTATGTTTTACCGGTTCACCAGGGACGGGCTGCAGAAAACATCGTTTCGCAGGTATTCATTAAAAAAGGGGATGTTATTCCCATGAACTACCACTTTACTACCACCAAAGAACACATGGAATTAAACGGTGGCAAAGTATTGGAAATTTATGCCGACGATGCCCTGGAAATTAAAAGTAACAAACCATTTAAAGGAAACATCGATATTGATAAGCTGAAAGCAGTTTATGAAGAATACGGTAAAGACCGTGTGGCATTCGTGCGGATGGAAGCTTCGACCAACCTGATTGGCGGCCAGCCGTTCTCCATGCAAAACATGCGCGATGTAAAAAAAATATGCGAAGAAAACGGGTCGATGATGGTACTCGATGCCAGTTTGATTGGCGAAAATGCCTGGTTTATTAAGGAGCGCGAGGAAGAATTTAAAAATTCCGATATTAAAGACATTTTGCTCGAAATGTGCAGCTATTCCGATTTAATCTATTTCTCGAGCCGAAAAGTAAGTTCAACCCGCGGAGGCGGCATAGTTACCAACAGCAAAGACCTTTACCTGAAAATGCGCGATTTGCTGGTGCTTTATGAAGGATTTCTGACTTACGGTGGTATGTCGGTTCGCGAAATTGAGGCTATGGCCGTTGGGATTATCGAAACCTGCGACGAAACCGTAATCAGCCAGTCGCCCTCGTTTATTGCCTACGCCGTGAACCAGCTCGATTCTGTGGGGATTCCGGTCATTACACCTCCGGGAGCACTGGGTTGCCACATTGATGCCAAAGGATTTTTACCACATGTTCCGCAGCAGGAATACCCGGCAGGAGCTTTGGCTTCGGCATTGTTTATCATTTCCGGTGTGCGCGGAATGGAGCGTGGAACCATTTCCAGTGTGCGCGACGAAAACGGCGACGACATCCTGGCCGACGTGGAATTACTGCGCCTGGCTTTCCCACGCCGCGTGTTTACCCTTTCACAAACCATGTTTATGGTTGACCGCGTTAAATGGCTTTACGACAACCGCGACCTGGTAGGCGGATTAGAATGGGTGGAAGAACCACCGCTGCTACGTTTCTTTATGGGCACACTAAAAGCAAAAGGCGACTGGCCCGAAAAACTGATGGCCAAATTTAAAGCAGATTTTGGGGAGTCGTTGTAAAAAAGTACAGAAATTTTGAGTACAGAGTACAAAGACCTATATATTAAGATTATTGAAAGGGGATTCGGAGGGATTCCCTTTTTTATGAAATGCTATCAAGACTTTAGGGCACAAATTATATTATGTGTATACATCCCCGCCATTAAAAAACGTTCAGATTCTGCCTTTCTGATTCCAAATATTTTTTCATCTTTAAAACTTTAAACTTTTGCCAAAGGCATTCCTTTGGAAAAACCCGGAACTTTAAACTGATATACTATGGTCGACTGGCAAAAAGTACGTGAAGAATTTCCCGTTTGTAAAAAATACGTTTACCTGAACCCGGCCGGTGGTTCGCCGGTTTCGCAAAGCGCGGCGGATGAGGGAAAACAGTTTTACGACGAAATGCTTGAGTATGGCGATACGTTTTGGGAAACGTGGCTTGAACGCACCGAAAAAGTACGCATTGATTTGGCGCGGTTCATTGGCGCCGGACGGGAAGAAATCGGATTTACCACCAACACCTCCCATGGCATGAACCTGGTGGCGCATATTTTGAAAAACCAGGGCAATGTTTTAACCATGCGCGATGAATTTCCGTCTTCCACTTTTCCATGGCTGAACCAGGGAACCAAAATAAAATTTGTAGAGCCGGTAAAATACGCCTATCCCATTGAAGCCATTAAGAAAACGCTTACTCCCGATGTGAAAATTCTGGTCACCAGTTACGTTCAATACTGCACCGGTTTCAGGCAGGATTTGGAGGCGCTCGGAAATTTCTGCCGCGATAACAACCTGATTTTTGTGGTGAATGCAACCCAGGCACTGGGCATTTTTCCGGTGGATGTAAAAAAATGCCACATCGACTTTCTGGTGTTTACCGGACTGAAATGGGCCACTGCCGGATACGGAATCGGTGGATTGTACGTGGTCAAAAAATGGTTGACCAATGATAACTTCCCGTTTGCCGGTTGGCGAAGTGTTCAGCTTCCCGAAAAAATGGACAACCTGGCGCTGGAATTGAAAAACGAAGCCTCGGTAATTGAGTCGGGCTGCCCACACTTTCCCAATATATTTGCTTTGGGCGGTGCATTGAATATGTTTAACCGGATTGGGCCGGAAAATGTGGCAAACAGGGTCATTCAACTCAACCGGCTGCTGGAGAAAAAACTAAGGGGACTTGGCCTGAAAGTCATCTGCCAGGATGAGAACAAACACCGGTCGGGAATTCTGATTGCCAAAATTGAAAATCCCAAAAAGGTGGTTGCCAAACTGTTCGAAAAAAACATCATTGTTTCGGCCCGCGGCGAAGGAATGCGGATTTCTGCAAGCTTTTTTAACAACGAAAACGATATTGAAGTACTCATTGCTGAATTGGACAAAATTCTTTATTCCGGTTATTCTGGTTAAAGGTTTTCTTAACTCACAACGAAATATCCAGCGCTTTGTCCACCAAAAATTGTTTGATCTCTTCTTCCGGCGGAGCGAAGATCAGAAACTCAACGGGCTCTGAATAGTCGATGTCTTTATGAAAAGAAAGTTGTTGCCTGAAAAGTTTTTCATTGAATAGTTGCCCAAATATTCGAATGGCCTCTTCGGATATTTCTTCAATTGTAAAATGATATCTAAGCATGAAAAAAAGATCAACATAATCCTTCCATTTGGATCTTCTTCCAAGTGCGTAAGCTTTCATTGCTCCAAGAGTTTTCAACGTTGGTATGGAAAGTATATTCTGAACACTTAACCCATGTTCAACCGGCCAGGGAAAATGGAAAAATGTAAGTTTAATTCCCCGAACAATAAAATGTAACTGATCCACGTCTTCAAAAATTGTAACCGTTTCAAATGGTACATTAACCAGTTTATTAATAACGTAACTTTTCTTAAATGGCTTATAACAGAAAAGATCGAAATCGATTGAGCGGCGATGTCCCAAATGCAATGCAACTGCTGTTCCGCCAACCAGATAAAATTTTCTGTTGTATGATTTAAGAAACGGGAGAAGTTCTTTTTGCTCTTTCGTTAAAATTTCAGTGTGCATAACGGTTGAATAATAAAGTGAAATAATGCCGTGTCAGTTCATGGTAATTACCCGTTCTTCGTTCGCTTTTATTTATTGACTGAAAAAAAATTTCAGCAACCCTTTTCATACCTAATAACCGGAACAACTCCTTCACATCATCCATACTTCCGTAATTCAGAATAAACTCCACCAGTACCTCATGGCTGATTTCTTCCTTTTTATCTTCTGGAATATACCAGAACAGGGAACTGTGTTTCCTGATAAACGCTTTTAATTCCAGGCTGTTCATTTATTAGAATATCCTGTAAGTTAATTGCTTCATTGCGATAAAATTTCTTTAATCCAGAATTCCAACTTCAAAGATATAAAATGTTAAGAACTAACCTTTGTGCCGATGCGGTTAAAAAATCACTGAATTCCCATAAAAGATATTTTTGTATTTTTGTCCTCTGATTCAGAAAACAAAAACAGGAAAATTGAAAAAACACATCATAACCGGAGTGAGGTATCTCACAGAATCCACGTTCGTTTTGCAAATGGAACGTA
>JAHYIT010000175.1 GCA_019429205.1 Mariniphaga sp.
GTGTTCTTCCGGCAAAATCGACATCAACAACAGCCGATTCTAGTGTGTTTTCATCCAAAACATAATCACCGTGATTTCCTACTGTCCAGAACAATTTCCGCCAATTGCTTTCTTGCTTTGGAATTGGAATCCATTCCGAATCTTCCAGTCCTACACCCTTTGCGTTTGCAAAATCAAGGTTTCCGGTTTTAACGCTGTATTTGCGCACCAAAATTGAATTGTCAACAGCTTCAAAAACACCGGCTACAGAGTATTTTACATCCTGGTTTGTGCAATTGTCGTCAAAAACACCACCTACCTGGTCGATTACAATCGAATCACTTTCCGATAACTGCTGCTCAATATACCAGGCTGCACGCCCTCGCCAGTCGTCAAGAACAGTTACGCTTCCATGCCCTTTGTCAGAAATAAAAGTTGTTACGCTGTCGGTTTCATCACCTTTCCATTCTGCTTTATGAATCAGCAAATTGGCAAGATCGTAAATTTCAGTAATCTTTTCTCTCTCATTGTCTGCAAACCCCGGAACTCTGTTTCGATACATACGTGGCCCGAAATCATATACATAGGCAATTACATACGATTCTCCCGGTGCCAGCATATATTCCGGCAGGTAAAACCATGAATCTCCCGGATCCCATGGGTCCAGATATACATCACAAATTGGTTGACCCCACGGTTCCATTTTTCCGAATTTGAAATTATTCAGATTAATGGTTTGATCCCCCATGTTGGTGAGTTCAAGATATCCGTTATACGGATTATCTTTCCTGGCTTCGGTAATTACCAGATGTCTGTAAGGTTCCTGTGCAAAAAGCACGCTGGAGAACGTCATCAATAGAAGTAAAAGTTTTAATCTCATAGCTATTAAATTTAAATTAAACGTTGTTGATTTGTAAAAGTAAAAAATTATAATTATTACAAGTTATTAAAAAGATGAAAAGTTAAAGAACAGTTATGTTTATAAGTATATATCAATGAACTTTCGGTTAGCTTTAAATGCCAGTATTTTTAATATACAGCGTATAATTTGGGCTCCGAAATGTATAAAACTTTTTTGATTATTTTATACCTTTTTATACGATTCTTCAAATAAAGAGTTTAAACAGGTAGGTGTTGATAAAAAAAATAAATACGGAAAAAAATGTTCAGATTTTAATAAACAGCCGGTTTTCAAACCAGCCATCCGTTTGTATTTCAAAATTATAAATGCCGGGGTTTAAATCGCTCAAATCAATTTTAAAAAAATTTCCGGTATAGGTAATTATTTTCAGGGAAGATCCCTTTAACCCGGCAATTCTTATTCTATTTTCAAGGCTTGAATCATTTGAGGTTGAAACGTACAGAAAGTCTTTTGCAGGATTGGGCCAGATTTTCACTTTGTTTTCCGTGGGAACATCAGAAAGTGATGTGGTATAAGGCTGCATTTGCAGTTCGATGGTTGTGTCCTTTTCAAGTATTAAACTTCCTGTCAAATCTTCGTACCCTCCTTTAAAAATCAAATAGTCGTAATATTCCTCTACGGGCAATTCCCTGAATGTAGTCAAACCCAAACTGGTGGAAACAAGCGTATCGCTGTTCAGAATTACCGTTGCATTGTTAACAGGTGTTGTTCCTTCACGCAACCTGAATTTTAGTGTGGCACTTGTTCGGGTAAGATAAAAAATAAAAACAGTGTCGGATTCAACCGTTAACAAACCATCTAAGTTTTGATAAGATGTTTTGTTAACAGAAAAAGGAAATTCGCCATGGTACGCCTGAAAATATGCTTCTCCAAAGGAGTTTGTAACCCCGTTTATTCCATTAAAAATAACCAATGTTCCTTCAAAAGTTTCACCTGTTTTATCGTCCTGCACTTTTAATGTGATGTTGTACTCTTCCGGTGTAAGCCTAAAAACCAGTATTGTGTCGCTGTAAATGGTTAGTTGGTTGTTACTTACAGCATGAAATCCTGCTTTTTCCAAATCAATGATTAACAGACTGGAAACATTTTGAAAAACCGTTGTTCCCGAAATGTTGGTTTCTTTCAGATTGTCCATCAGTTTTACCTCACATTCTGAAAGCGGTTCTCCCGTAAATTCATGAATTACTTTTATGGTAACATCATATTTTGCAAGACCCGTGCTGTCATTTAACCTTTTTTCGAGTTGATCGAGATACAACGACTGTGGAGTAAGGGTTTCGCCTTCACCAATTCCTTCGGCCCAGTCGCGCGGTGAGGTATTATAGGTGTATCCGTTAATGGTTCCGTTTACCGGATCAAGTTTTACCCTGTTCGCTTCGCCCGAGGTTCCGATAATGTAACCATGACCAAATTGCCTCGATTCGATGATATAATCTCTGTTCGTGTGGTAGTTTAGCCCGGTTGTATTGTAAAAAACCGACTGGGTGGACGAATAGCCATGAATCACATTGCCTCCCCACGGACGAAAGGTTGACTCCAGGTAATCCCCGTCAACTGTTGTAACATCAAAGAGGTTTGCCATGCTCAGGTACATGTGAAAATCACTGCTGTATTTCGAGTTTTCGGCTTTGCAGTTGTGAATCACGTTTCCGTTGCTGCATGGGAATTTAAAGTCGTAATTGTGACGGCTGTGGTTGGCCCGGCTGTTTTTTATCAGGCAGTCGTTCGATTGCAGAGTAAACATATACCCGTTTCCACCGCCGCCTTCGTATTGCGGTTTCTGAAAAAAGCAGGAATCCACGGTAATTCCCCGGCACTGGTCGAGTAAAAGGCAATTGGATAAAACATGAAAATCTTCTGTATTTGTATCCGGTTTGTAGGAGTTTACATTTTTCACCCAGCAGTTTTGGGCGTATTTCAGGAGAATTGCGTGAGATGCGTGGACATCGTACGCACCGTTCCCTTGTGTGGAATAATCTTCTTCATCCCAACCGGATTTGTTGTTTTGCCGGTTTCCAATACTAAGGTTTTCTATGCCGCTTTCTTTTATATGTTCTTTTGCATGGTAAATTCGGGCATTGTCGCGCAGTTTCATAAAATAGCGGGTAGGGGAGTCAATGTAAATGAGCTTTTTTTCCACATCAATGGAATCAATGGTTCGGTGAAACATTACCCGGGTTGCCCAGTCGTTCCAAATACCGGCCATGTTATGCTCCTCAATGAATGCTTCTGTTTCACCCGAGCGTAAAATAATTTCATCACCTTTTTTAAATCCGTCGGTTGATTCCACCGGAATGATACGGGTTGGGTAAAGCAAATCGTACCTCAGTTTTACGGTGGTACCTATCGGATTCGACCAGGTGCACCAGTCACCCATCATCCAGATAATGTTTTTTTGGCGCATAAAAGTGGCATCGTTGTAAATAAATGTGGAGTCGGTTCCTGCGCCGCGTAAAACCGTGTTGGAGTACCTGATTCGCAATGCATTATCCGAACTTCCGGGGTTAACCTTGTATGTTCCCGCCGGCAAATAAACCACGCCGCCACCAGCCTGTCCCACATCATCCAGGGCCTGCTGAATGGCAGTTGTGGCATAAGTTTCTCCGGTATTGTCGGCATTGTAGGGAGGCTGGGTAACATCCACAACATTTTCAGTGATAAACGGAATTTCTTTTTCTCCCTGATGGTAGCCGGCAAACGAAAAATCGTGTAAAAACCGGCCCTGTCCATCCATAAATCCGGGCTGCCAGTTTTCCGGATACAATTCGCTTCGCCAGGTTCCTTCCGGTGTAGTGTATGATTTCAGATCGGGCATTTCGTCAAGCGTGAGCACATAATCGTGTGCAAACATTTTTTTCCACAAATCCAGCGAATTGTATTTGCTGTCGCGCACAAAATCGCCGTACCAGGGCATAAAATAAGACCATGCAGCGCCGTCGGCAACCAGGTTATCTGCATCCGGAAATGAACCACATTCGCTTAAAGTGATCATTTTTTTGTCCCCGTAATCATCGTTCAGTTTGTTAAATTCCAGAATCTGTGAACTGTGGTCGCCGTCTTTGTATATGTCCCGGCCTATCATATCCACCACATCGTCTCCCGGATACCAGTCGTAATCATCCTGCTGGCTGGTCCAAACCCAAATCAGGTTTTTCAATCCGTGATGATTTACCATCCGGTCGTACATCAGCCGGTAAAGTGTTTTACAAGGCTCCGGCCCCTTTGCGCCCCACCAGAACCAGCCACCCGAAGCTTCGTGCAAAGGTCGCCAAAGTACCGGCACATCATCATTCTGTAATTTTTTCAGTAACCCTGAAATATAGTCGATATCTTTCAGCATGGCTTCATATTCCGGGGAGTTTTCATCTGAAATTTTCGACACATCGAAATCGGTGCCGTCAGTATAAAATGCTTCTGTAGCACGGGACGGATCTCGCCAGTGCCAGCAAAATGCCGGGATACCGTTCCGGTTGTAATATTTTTTAGCATCGTTAATGGGTTCTTCGTTGTTATACCAGGTATAACCTCTTCCGCAGTGCATAAAATCGAGGCCAATTAAAGCCGGCTCTTTTCCTGTATTTGCTTTCAGCCAGTTAATTTCGTCCATGCTGTTGAGTGTCATAGCGCCCGAAATGATTTTTTTTCCGTAGTTATCGTACAAAAACTGGTAAAGCCTTGCCGTGTTTTCCGTTGGATCGGGAGTGACAAGCGATTTATTGATATTGAATCGATCGGAAGGATCAACGATTACAAATTCGATGTAATCTATGTTTATCCATCCCCACGACTTTACTATTTTTACCGAATGATTGCCTGCTGCAAGTTTCAGACTGCTCACCACTTTTTGGGTTATAAATTCACTGGTTTGGTTCAGTCTGAAATCAATCCGGGCATTGTTTACGGAAAAAGTGTTTGTTTTTCCTCCGGAAGGAGCTGATGCATGGATATAAATGTTGTAAAAGGCTTCCTCCTGCAATTCCAATTCCCACGAAAGATGCCCGTCCTTTTGTGCTACATAATAACTACCCGAGGCATTTTCATCGGCAATTTTTTCTGCTCCGCCGGTTAATATTGCGTTTTCTGCTTCAAAAATCTGCGCTGATAAAGAATGGTTTATGATTGTCAGCAATACTGTCAGGAAGATTAATGCTGTTGATATTTCAGTCCGTATATTCATTTTTATGTCTTTTAATTTTTTTTTAACGGCTAAAGCCTTTTTCACTCTGCTGTTATGTCCTTAATCACCGGGCTCAAGCCGCGGTGTAAAATTCTCTCTTTTTTGCGCTATGCTTTAGCTTGGCGTACAAAATATTGTTTTTATTCCTTTGGCTTTAGCGTTTAATATTTTTTAATGGCTAAAGCCTTTTTCACTCTGCTGTTATGTCCTTAATCACCGGGCTCAAGCCGCGGTGTAAAATTCTCTCTTTTTTGCGCCATGCTTTAGCTTGGCGTACAAAATATTGTTTTTATTCCTTTGGCTTTAGCGTTTAATTTTTAACGGCTGAAGCCTTTTTCACTCTGCTGTTATGTCCTTAATCACCGGGCTTTCCAAAGGAATCCCCTCGGGACAAGCCGCGGTGTAAAATTCTCTCTTTTTTGCGCCATGCTTTAGCTTGGCGTACAAAATATTGTTTTTATTCCTTTGGCTTTAGCGTTTAATTTTTTAACGGCTGAAGCCTTTTCACTCTGTTGTTATGTCTGTAATCACCGGGCTGAAGCACCGGTGTAAAAAATACATATTTCTGTATGCACATAAAAATATGTAATTTGCCTTACTTCATATTTTATTTCCACCAGTAGTTTTTCAGTTTGGCGTCTGTAATCAGGGTGTCAAGCAGTTCGTTCAGCGTTGTGTCGCCCCAGTCGCGCCAGTCAATCCAGCTTGAACCAATCATTTCAAGTGTTTGCGCATTTTCTTTAAATCCGTCAACCTGTTTCACAAATGTATAGTCAGGTCGTTCCAGACTAATAAAATGGTAAAACCATTCTGTGCAAATTACCCTGTGTTTTTGCATTAGCTTTTTTACAGCATCGCTTGAAGTTGAATTGTACATGTGATAGGCCACTATCATGATCTTTATACCAGGGATCGACCCAGCAAACGCGGATAGTGTTAAACCCGTTGTTTTTTATTTTTCCCCAGTTTTTTATATCGGTCGCAAAATCAACTGAACTTTTCAGGTTTTTTCCCAACACCATAGGTGTGCCCCGCATAATATTCCGGTTTTTGTTTTTCAGGCTTCCTGTTTTGTTTTTTTCTGTTTCAACCAAACCGGAAAATTCCCAGGAATTGTACAATAGTGGAAAAGAAAGCAGGATAATTAGAAATGTTGCAGTAATGCCTGTTAGTATTGAGTTCATTGTTAAATTGAATTACCTTATGATTGTTTTCACTGTTTGCCTGTCATTTCGGGTCACTGCCTGAATAAAGTAGATTCCTGCAGGTAAGTTTGATTTCGGAATTATGGTTTCTGTACCAGGTTTATTTACAATTAATACTGATGAACCATTTACTGTCATTACCCTTATTGATTCAATGTTTAAACCGGATTCTGACCGGATAACCAGCTCATTGTTTTGGTTTTGATAAAGTGTAAACAGGTTTCTTCCGGTTTCAGGGAAAGCGTTTACTAAAGTAACTAATTCAAAAACCATTTTATCAATATTGAAAAGCGGATCGCTTAACACGGTAAAACGCATAATTTGTTCTCCCGGGTAGAGGTACATTTTAAAAGAAACAGGCACGGTGTTTAATGCGCTGTAACTCGTTGGAACTGATATTGCTCCCGATGATAAGGTGTCAAATTCGATTTGAAAGGTTCCCCCGCCGTAAAAGGTTGCCGTATAAACAGTCACATCATACCAGCCTTCCGTCAGCACGTTTACCGAATATTCCATCCATTCGCCGGGAAGTGCATTCCCCACGTGGTATCCGTCTCCCATCCGGTCGTAAATATCCACATTGTCATCAGGCCGGTAAACCCCTGTAATGTTGTTTGTTCCTTTGTCATGGTAAGTTAACCCTTCGCCTCCCTTGTCAAAATCTTCAGCTTCAATTATTCCCGGTATTACCATCGGGGTGTCGTGAAAGGGTTTTCTTTCAGGTTTGGTCCAGGCTGGAAAGAAAATACGGACCGGCTGGGAATAATGGGCTGTCGAATCGTTGTAATGGGCAATTATCCGGTAATTGTAATAACTGTTGACTCCGGGTTTTACATCAAAAAACTGCGTAGAGTCGGGAGGAAGCATGGCAAAATCAGTGTAATGCCTCTGGGTTCCCAGTTTTCGCTGAACCAAAATGCTGTCGTGGTTTTCGGTTCTGTTTTTCCAGGTTACATGAATGATTGAGTCCTGCAGGATTTTAAGCGAGGGAACCGGTGATTTTTCATTGGTATGGAGCAGAATATCTTTTACTTCATCCCAGTCGCGCTGCTGACGTTCCATAATGCGAAAATCTCCGCCATCGTCCCAGGCTGCAAAAGCAAAACCATATTTATACGAAAATTCCACATAAGCCCGGTAATGGCGCATCCGGGAGTTGTAGTCGCCTTTCTTCAGTGCGCCAAACTCACCGAGAAAAACAGGAATGTTGTGCTCAAGCGACCAGTTTGAAACGGCTTTGAATTTGTTTTCAAGCTGAAGGTAATCGTAACTGGTTCCCCATGTACCCTGGCCTTCCAGTCCAAACAGGTAGGGGTCATAAGAATGAAATGAACCGATGACATAATCATCATCGGGTATGGCTGCTGTTAGCAATTCATCCGAACCTCCCCAACTGTGCCCCTGGAAAACGACCAGCCGGGTGGGATTGGTTTCTCTGATGATGGAAAGAACCCGGGCATGCATATCGTCGTTTTGAGCCTTTGTAAGTCCATGCGGTTCATTCAGAATTTCAAAAATCAGTTTTTCCGGTTTATCTTTAAAATGTGTGGAAATTTGCATCCAGATGCTATCGAACCTGGCTTTGTTGGCTGCCGAGTAGTTTTGTTTAATCCAGTCGTCGTGATGTGCATTGATAATGACAAACAGGCCCCTTTCAAGTCCCCAGTCGGCTACCTGCTCAATGCGGTTTAACCACGATTGCTGAATAGTGTAAG
>JAHYIT010000020.1 GCA_019429205.1 Mariniphaga sp.
CATAGTTATAAAATTTTTATTTGAATAATTTCTTTTTTGTCAGTGATTATTTGATACTCTTTAAACCTTTCCAAATAAAATGAAGCTTGTTTTTTATCTGGTAAAGTTTTGAATTGATATCCTATTGGTATTTTTATCTTCAGCTGTGCTTTTTTTCTTCCTGGAGAAACATAAACTTCTTTAGTCCAGCAATTATTTTTTGAATAGATAACAGTTCCTTTAAACAAACGGTCAAAGAATCCTTGATTGTATTCTTTGCTTGTAAAAACTATTTGCCTCGTCCCCTTTGTCTTCAAGCCGGCAAAGTAAGGTTCTGTAATCTGAATTTTGGGAGTCTTAATAGGTGGAAATTGAATTCGTTTAAAAATCAAAAACCATAACAATAATAAAACCAAAAGGCTGGCAAGAATTCCAAAAAGTATAACCAGTAATGGATTCATGACTTTTTTAAATTCTGCCTTCCATTTCAAAACTCTTGGATCAGTATTGATATCAAAGTTTCCTACCCGGTCAATATTGTGGTTAACCACAGAAATAAAACCGTTGTGATTTCCCTGCTTTGCTTCTGGGTGAAACTTTAATCCCAATCTGATAATTCCATTTTCAGGAATATTTTCAGAGGTAATTTTTAGTTCACCATTGTTGCAATAGATATCGTTAAAAAAAAAGTCAACAAATTTACCTTTCCCACAAAACGGTTCTTTATTTTCGTCAACAATTATAAGGGTTACATAAGCTTGTTCTCTTTTAGCGTATTCATTGAAATTTATCTTCAGTTCTTTTTCGAGAATACTAGTATCTTTTTCTACCCAGAGAAACTTAGAATACCATTTTGATTTACCAAAATTAAGTTGGTCTATACTTGCTGCTCGTTCATCAGTCTTTGAACATCCCCAAAAAAGAAAAGCAAAAAATATAAAAAATAAATATCTCATTACTTTACAATTTCAATAGTCATAATTTTTTCCCGGATATTTTTAAGTACAACTTTAAGATTTGAAGGTGTGGCAAAAATCCGGGGAAACTTATTGTTGTCAATCTGAATATTTAGATCAATTTCATATTTGTCAGGAAGATGGTCCCTAAGGTTTTCATAGGTACTCTGTGGTATAAATTCTATTCTGCAATTTCCATTCTTATCCAATTTTACATTGTTATTCTTTAATTTTATGAATGAATTTTCATTTAAAGACAATTCTATCTGAAAGTTTTCTGGCAACCTCTCAATATAGTTTGATTCAAACAGGACTTCTTTTTCAAACTCTTTGTCAGGAATATTTAAATTTATCTCTGTTGTTATTGGTCGTAACTCTGTAACATTAATGTCCGTTCCGGTTACAATTTCCATCCGGTTGCATTTATTGATAATTTCTTCCAGTTTTGGATCTCTGGCTTCGTCTGTCAGCATAACATAGAATCCAAAGGCATCATTCCTTTTCGCCAGATTGCACCATGCTGAAATATTTTCATATAAACAATCAGGATTGTTTTTTTGACTGTTTTGTTTGCCATCAGTAAGCAAAAAAATATAGTTTCTTTTCTTTGGTGAAATTAGGATTAATGCTTCTTCCCAGGCACTGCATATATTTGTTCGCGTAACTTCTAAATCCTTTTCTTTAATTGAAGATATTTTTTTTAGAAGTTCTTTCTTTCCTTCTGGAGTTGCTTGATTCTCCCAAACATAAAGTATGTTATCCTGGAATGGAATTACAATGATTTCTGTTTGAGGATCTGAAATATTTTCAACCGCCTGAATTAAATTTCTTTGGACTTCATTTCCAATATTAGGACTGCCACCAAATCCAAACGTAGATAAAGTAACGTCCCACAAAAATATCCGCCTTTCATTTTTAAAATTTTGCCCACTTGAGTTATAGGCTACACATAATAACAAATATATAATGGCAAATAATCTTTTTCCCATATTAATTATAGCTATTTCTTTATTTTTGTAATGCATCATTTTTCAATAGAGAGAAATTAACAAATGCTAAAAATATAAAATTTAAGTTTTTAAAGTTGCCCATCGAACCAGGGATTTATTAATTAATCACGCAAAATACAATATTGAGTTGAGATTTTATATGATATTCCTAAATAGATTCATTATAAATTACTCTCTTGTTATAGCGAAAATAAAAGAAACAATGCGATTAAGCTTTTTAAAGTTACATGTTTCATTTTTTCCCTTTACTTAGAAAAAACGACTTGATACCAAACAAGGCTGCTGCAATTAAATCAATTGGCATCCATATTTCCTTATCATTTAAGTGAACAGGTATAAGAGGATTAAATAGTATCGCTAATATTCCAAATGAAATTACCCAAAAATTAATTCCATTTTCAAATTCTGTAACTACAACTGTAATGGCTCCAATTGTAACAATTATTCTGAGAAAAGTGTAATAACCAATAGGCAAATCGATTAAGCCAAACAACAAAAATCCACTACAAATTAATAATAATGCTTTCATTTTCTTAGAATAATTCTATAGCTTAAACCCTTTTTTAATTATATTTTTGTTCCCATCAAGCAATACATCTTCTCCTACCTCAGTTTCCATTTCCATCACTCTGTCCCCGTACATTACTTTACAAGGATTGCCGAGTAATGATTTTACTTTGGCTTCGATAAGCCGGCCGTTTTCCCATGCCATATCCACTTCAAAACCGCCACGAGCCCGGAGGCCTTTTACATGGCCGTTTTGCCAGGAAAGTGGGAGGGCTGGCAGCAGTTGTAACACCCCGTTGTGGCTTTGCAGCAGCATTTCGGCAATGCCGGCAGTGGCGCCAAAGTTTCCGTCAATCTGGAATGGCGGATGGTTGTCGAACAGGTTGGGCAGGGTCGATTTGGCAAACAGCGCCAGAATGTTTTCGTGTGCTTTTTTGCCGTCTTTCAGCCGGGCAAAAAAGTTGATGATCCAGGCGCGACTCCAGCCGGTGTGCCCGCCACCATGCTTCAACCGTTCCTCGATGGACTTGCGCGATGCTTCCATCCATTTGGGATCATTCGGGTCTGTAAATTCTTCTCCGGGGTGCAAAGCATACAAATGCGACATGTGGCGGTGCCCCGGTTCAGCTTCCGGCAGCTCTTCCGACCACTCCAGAATGCGTCCGTCGGACCCGATTTGCGATGGTGTGAGTTGTGCCAGCATAGTGCGCAGCGTGTCGGCAAACGGCGTGTCAATATTCAATATTTCGGAGGTTTTGATGCAGTTGGTGAAAAGTTCGCGGATGATTTGATGATCCATGGCCGGCCCCATACAAACAGCCGCAATTTCTCCGTTTAACGCAATAAACTTGTTTTCTGGCGACATGCTGGGTCCCGAAACCAGCAGTCCGGTTTTCGGGTCTTCCACCAGGAAATCCACAAAAAAGAGTGCGGCATCTTTCAACACCGGGTATGCTTTTTCGCGAAGAAACTGTTCATCGCCGGTGTAATCGTAATGTTCCCAGAAGTGGTCGGAACACCAGGCAGCTCCCATGGGCCACATGCCGTAACCGGTCATGCCAATGGGGTCGGTAAATTTCCACACATCGGTAGTGTGGTGGGCCACAAAACCACGGCAGCCGTAAACTTCGCGGGCGGTTTGGGAGCCTCGTTCGCGCAGGTCGTCCACAAATTCAAAAAACGGTTCCTGCGTTTCGGCCAGATTGGTAATGAGCGCCGGCCAGTAGTTCATTTGAATATTAATGTTGATGTGGTAGTCGGCATTCCAGGGAGGAGTCAATGTACCGTCCCAGATTCCCTGCAGGTTGGCCGGCAACCCTCCAGGTCGCGAAGAACTGATGAGCAAATACCTGCCGAACTGGAAATAAAGTTCGGTAAGGTGATCGTCGCTGGCGCCGGTTTTAACCCGCTCAATACGTTTATTTGTTGGAATGTTCAGGGTATCGGGTTTATTCAGAGCAAGATCAACCCGGTTAAACAGTTTCTGGTAGTCGGTGATGTGGTCGTTTTTTAATTTCTCATATCCTGTATTTGCAATACTTCTGACATCATCCGCCGATTTTTCCGTTTCATGGTCGCCCCAAAAACTGGTTCTGCCGGCAATAATCAATATAACTTCATCAGCATTTTTTACCGTAATTTTTCCGTTGGCTGCAACCAGTTCTCCACCTGTATTCACCAAATTCACCACCGAGGCAAACCGGGTTCCGCGTCCTTCGTATTGTGCAAAACCGGTCATGAGCAGTTGGTTGCCGCTTGCCGAAACCACTTCAGCATCGCCAGGCCGTTCGAGCCAGGTTGTAAAATTCAGTTTTCCTTTTTCTGAAGCCGAAAGTTTAACGGCAATAACCTGGTCGGGCGCCGAAGCAAAAACTTCGCGGGTATATTTTACTCCATTCGATTCGAATCTGGTTGAAGTGAGTGCAGTACGTAAATTGAGTTCACGTTTATAGTCAGAGATTTCACTCAAACCATCAAATTCCAGAAAGAGATCGCCCAGAGTTTGGTAGGTATGTTTTCCGCCATCGATGCGGGTACCCATAATTTTTTCCTGTGCCAGCCGGTCACCTTCGGCATATTTTCCTTCAAATAAAAGCTGGCGTACTTTTTCCAGGTTTTCCAGCGCTTCCGGGTTTGCCCGTTCGATGGGTCCGCCGGTCCAAATCGATTCTTCGTTGAGCTGAATACGTTCCGTTTCTGTGCCGCCAAAAACCATAGCACCCAATCTTCCGTTTCCAACAGGAAGAGCTTCCACCCATTCCTGTGCCGGTTCATCGTACCAGAGTTTTAGTTCTCTTTCGGGTGTGGTATTTTGCGTTTTACAACTTTGAAAAAAAAGAGCAACAGAAAGAACGAACAGGAAAAAAAATCGGGACATTTTAAATCAGTTTGGTTTATTTGAATTGGATGTATTAGTCGTTTCCGCGTTTTGTTTCAATTAAAACTACTCCGTTGGCTCCTCGGGAACCATAAATGGCGGAACTGCCATCTTTAATTACATTAATACTTTTTACCTGAATCGGTGGAATGGAATTCAGTGCACTGCCGTCAACAGGAACACCATCAACAATAATAAGTGCTGCACTGCTGCTGTTAATAGAGTTAATTCCACGTATTATAATTTCTCCGTTTACCACCTGAACCCCTGCAAACCGGCCTTTTATTAAATCATAAATATTGCTGTATTGCGAAAAGTCAAGATCGTTGCTGTTTAATGTGGCCAGGGCATTTAACTTATCCCTGTCAGAAACATGGCCGTAACCGATCGCATATTCCCGGTTTTTATCACCAGGTTTCAGTTTTAAATTAACTGCAGCAAATTTGGTTTTTTCTTCCAGTTTAACTTTTTGGTTGAAAAAGCCTGTTGCTGAAACTTTTAGTCTGTCTCCGGGATTCACCGCCACTGAAAACATTCCGAGAGTATCAGTTAAAACGGTTTGTTTGGTACTTCTAACCTGAACTTCTGCATCAATTAGCGGTATGCTGTCGAAAGTGGTAACCACACCGTGTATAATTCTGTCTTGGGCTGACGTGAAAAATGTGAAAAAAAATGTTGTGATTAAAATCAGAGGTGTTAATAATTTTGTTTTCATGGCGTTTCCTTCTAATTAATATGAATGGTACAAATTTAATCTAAAAATCAATTATTCAACAGGCAAGGCACCAAAAAACATGCCGGGATTCAGTCTTACAAATTTTCGGGTTTCGCCGAAACAGTCCTTTTAACCCTGTAGGGTTTCTTTTGTTGCGATTCAAAGTAAGTACGCATTTGAAGCTCGGCAATAATTCCGGTGGTTACAAATTGAATACCACCCATCACCAAAAGAATACCCAATAATAATAATGGTTTTCCCCAGATGTTGTGTCCCAGTATTTTCAGTATAAACATATAAAAGTTGATGAGTGCGCCAATTCCGAAAGTGATAATACCCAGTCCGCCAAAAAAATGCATAGGCCTTTGCAGGTATTTTTTAAAGAAAAGCATCAAAAACAAATCACTCAATACTCGGGTGGTTCGGCTCAGGTTGTATTTTGATGTGCCAAATTTTCGTGGGTGGTGGTTTACATCAACTTGTGTAATACGAGTAGCTCCCTCAAGTGTTATTAAAACCGGAATGAACCGGTGCAGTTCTCCATAAATGTGAATGCTTTTTATGGTTTCTTTGGTGAAGATTTTTAGTGTGCAACCGAGGTCTTTCATTTTGGTGCCGGTTGACTGGCGAATAATATAATTGGCAATTTTTGAAGGAACTTTTCGAATGAACATGCCATCTTTTCGGTTGGCGCGCACTCCGGCAACCATATCCCAGTTCTCAGTTTCTATCATTTTAAGCATTGCCGGAATATCTGCCGGATCGTTTTGCAAATCGCCGTCAATCAGCGCCACATAATCCCCTGCTGCCTGGTCGATTCCTGCCTGCAATGCCGAGCTTTGTCCGTAATTTTTTTTCAGTTCAACTAAAATAAAACGGTCGTCGTTAATTTTCAGAATTTCAGAGCGGGTGTTGTCTGTAGATCCATCGTCAACAAATATGGCTTCAAAATTTATATTTTTTAAAGCCTGCTGAATTTGTTCCGAGAGGGGCTTAATGTTGGGTTCTTCGTTAAAAACGCAAATAACCAGCGAGAGTTTCTTCATTGTTTTGAAATTATTTGATTTCTGAACTTTTTAGAAATTTCCGGCAAAGGTACACAATCCGTAGCAAAATAGGCTTTTCTATTCTTCCCGGTTAATTTTCCAAATGTATGAAAACCTTACCGTTTTATATTCCCAATCCCTCAAACCATGCTGATATTGAAACCGAACAGCTTTTGTTGCAAAATCTTTCCTTAAATCGAAATTGAGCTGCATGGGCCGGTCGCGTTCGTTTTTATAACCAGAATATCCTGACCAGGCACCAGAGAGCAGCCAGTTATTTTTCAGGTAATCAGCACCCAGTCCATAAAGCAGGGCATCATTTTGCAGGTTCAGTTCGTCGTTGGTTTGCCATGTGTAAAAACCAATCATTCCAAAAGGTTTAAATTCCCGTGTTATTTGATTTCCGAAGTTTTTTGAAAAACTCAAATCTAAAAAATAAGCAGGACTGTCAATGTAACGTGCTCCTTCCAGTTGGTTTCCCGATGCTGTTTTTGTTCCAAAACGAAAAAGGATGTTGGGAAATTTCCTGTCTTTTAAAACCTGAATTAATGTGCTGAAATAAAAATCGCCAATGGCCGTTCCTTTGCCATCTTTTATTCGGGAAAAACGTTCGTTTCGTATTTCTTCTGAAAAGGCAAAATGTTCAAAAGCAACACCATACATTTCAACTGCAATTTTATTATTTGCAAACGGCATGTAAATGTAAGCCGAGATATCCTGAGTAGGATCTCCCTGGTGAAAATGGTTGGATGCCGTGAGTTCGAATTCAGTCTTTTTAAACAACTCTCCTTTTTGAACATGTGGTACGGGAAGTGCATTAGGGCCAAAATACCCGGGGGTAATTTTCATCCAGTTCCGCCAGCCTGGATCACTTTCATCCCAGCCATGTAATTCATTCCACCAGGAAATGTCGTTCCCGGATTGCTGCGGCAGCCCTTGAAAAAAAGAAAAAACAAGAAAAATGGTTAAAAAGCGGAATTTCATACTATTAAAATTGTATATTTTTAAAGGTATAGTATGGAACTCGCGTGGATTTTAATCATCACCCTGGGTGTAAATATTTTACATGCTCGTTTCATTTTCTTAGTTTCCTGTTTACGCGTTAAATATAAATGAAAAAAGGACTGTGAAAATTTTGCAGCCCTTTATATACTTATAAGTTCAGTTTTGTTCTTATTCCTGGCGGTATGGCATCTTTATGAACCATAATACACATGGTTTTGTAGCTCACATAGGGTTTTGATGTATAAAAATAGCCGTTAAACTTATTGTAATCGCCCCACGAATTTTTTACTTTATAAAAGGTGTTTCCGTTTTTGTCTTTTGCCGTTCCAATAATGTGCATGCCGTGGTCGTCAGTTGTTTGAAAATTGTCGAAAGCAATCTGACGCATTTCCTGGGTAACTTCCAGTTCGGGAACAGGTTTTTCCAGTTTGTACAATTCGTTTTCACGCTCCCTTTCCGGCAGCGCTTCCCAACGCGAAATTTCTGCGTCTGACATGTCTGTTTCGGGTGCAGCCGGTAAAACAGCAATACCCTTATTCCCTGAGGCAAATCCTTTTTCACTGACATCGGCTGCCCAGGCAATGGTAAAACCATTTTCGAGGGAATAATCTATAATTTCCTCCATTTCGTTTAACGGAACGTTGTACATTTTATCCCACGACCAGTTGTCGGGAACTTCAAGAATAAACCTGGAATAAAACGGATGGTGTGTGTAGGAAGTTATTTCAACATAATCGTCCATGTTCAATCCAACAAAGTTGTCGGCAAAACTGAGTGGCGTATAAGATCTTCCTTCATATTCGAATTTCTGCGGAATTTCTCCAAGGTAAGTATCCAGAATTTGGGTGAAAGCTTCGTGCCAGGCGGTGCTTAATTTACGGTTTTTGTTTTCAACAACTGCATCCACATATTCGCGCAACACCCGATCCATTTCACCATGTACATGTTTGTCTTCTCCGTATTTCAGCCCGTCGTAAACCGATTCGGGTACAACTCCATATCTGGCAATCATATTGGTTACATCATGAAATGCTCCGCCAGCCGAAAAATTCAGGTTGCCGTGAACCCTAACATGTTTTCTTGCCTTTTCAGCATAAGTATGCCACACAATGTACATTTCAGAAAGATTTACCTCGGGTTTGCCCAGGCGCATCATTTCCGACTGTAAAAATGAAAGTCCTGAAAAAGACCAGCAGGTGCCCGAACGGTGTTGATCTTCAACCGGTGTGGTTGGAAGCAAAATGACATCTTCAAATTCCCATGCTTCTTTTTTGTCTTTTTTAACCTCGTCTCCAGCGTAGGTTACCAATGAAAAACTGACAACAAATAAAATTGTCAGTATATAATTGATGTTAATCTTCATTTAAAAAATCATTAAAAATTCTTGTTTTTATAAAAGTCAAAAATAAGAATAAAAATATCTTAACGAAAATTTTAACATTTAGAAACATTCTTAAAAAGTTAAATAAAATTAATGAATCAGTACCGGGTTTTCTTTTAATATTATTTTTGTTGCTTTCGAAACTGAAAAATGAAAAAAGTTACAACTATACTGTTTATTTTGCTGTTGACTTCATTTTTTGCTGAAGCACAATTAAATATCAACCATTATATCAGAGTGGGACGCACCCGTATTTCCATAGGGAACTACACCGGCGCCATCGAATACTTCAACATTGTAATAAAATTTAAACCATATCTGCCGGAAGCTTATTTTTATCGGGGGGTGGCTAAACACCAGCTGGAAGATTTCAGGGGGGCTATTCTCGATTACAACAAAGCCATTGAAATAAAACCTTTTTATCCGCAGGCATACATGAACCGGGGAATGGCCTACCATAACCTGGGAAATTATGAGAAAGCCATTGAAGATTACAATCGCGGTTTGGAATTCGATCCGGAAAATGAGTCGATTTACAATAACAGGGGAATTGCCAAACTTGCGCTAAAAAATGTGGAAGGTGCCATTGAAGATTACAACAAAGCCCTTGCAATAAATCCTAAATCAACTCATTCACTAATGAACCGGAGCAATGCACGTATTGTGGAGGGTGATGTTGTAGAGGCGATTCGCGATTTAAACCAGGTAATTATAATCAGGCCGCACTTTGGTTCAGCTTATCTTAACCGTGGTCTTGCCCGGTTCGAGATGGATGATTTTGCTTCGGCACTCCGGGATTATGATCAGGCCATCAGTTTGGAACCTCAAAATGCTTTGGCTTTCAATAACCGCGGAATTGTAAAACATAAGTTGGGTGATTATGAAGGGGCCATAATGGATTACGATATGGCTTTAAGGTTAAATTCTGAAATGGCCAGTGCCTATTTCAACCGGGCTATGGCGCGCGAGGTATTGGGCAGGCCGGGATTTCAGGACGATTACCGGATTGCAGCCCGGCTTAATCCGCAATTCGATCTGGAAAGTCGCCGGCTCGATGCAGAGCAACTGGCACAAAATCAACAAAGTCAGCAAGGACAATCGCAGGCAGGGGCTTCATCTGGTCAGTCGGGAGCCCGGCAACAATCAGCCAATCAGACCAATGCGCAGCAAGATTCAACTAAACAAAATTCTGTCGTGCCCACACCACCGGATGATTCTGATGATGAAGAAGAAAGTGAAAATCGCAGAAACAGGCGTCAGCGCATAAATCTGGTTGTGGAAGATTCAAGGGATTTACCCTCTGATAATGATGAAGAAGTTGACGACGGAAGAGTGCAAAACCGGAATATTGTAATTGATTTGCAACCTGTTTTTATTGTATCTGCCTTTGAGAAAAATGCTGTTGATTATGAACGCTCACAATATTATAACCTGGCAATTGACGAACTGAATCAGGTGAACAATTACAATCCGCTTTTAACCATTACCAATAAACCGGTGAATGAATACCGTGACGTTTTTGAAAATTTCATTTTGTATTTTAATGCCCGTCTGAATATTCAGGCAAATAGCCATAATTTTCTGAATCGTGGAATTTTTTACAGCCTTACCGGGGAATACAATGCTGCACTCGAAGATTTAAACCGGTCACTTGAGTTGGACAAAACTCAGGCAATTGCATTCTTTTCAAGGGGAAATACACGATATAAAATGCTGGAAAAGATTGAATTGCTTAGTATTACTCCTGGAGAAGTTTCTGTAACTATTGGAAATTTCAACCAGCAAATGGACTCAGGTGAGCCAGTTGCATTACCAGAATATCAGAAAATAATGGACGATTACCAGGCTTTATTGTACCTGAAACCCAATTTCTTTTTCGGATATTACAACAGGGCCTACATTAAATTGCGATTGAAAGAATATAAAAGCGCCATTGAAGATTTAAATAAGGCGATTGAGCTGGAACCTGAATTTGCTGAAGCTTACTTTAACCTTGGCCTTACAAAAATATTCCTCGACGATATTGAAGGTGGTGCACTTGATTTGAGCCGCGCCGGCGAACTTGGAATTGAAGGGGCATACAATATTATTAAGAGGTATTGCAATTAATCCATCCGGATAAAAATCGCTTATTTAATTTATAACCCAACCCAGAAAACAGGTGAGTTTGGAAAAACTGTGGGTTTATAAAAACTGAACCTGTTAAAAACACAAATGGGAACTACTCTTTTACAAATAGCTCCCATTTCACCGGGTCCACTTGCGTTTTCCCGAGTGCCAGGCTACGGTTATCGTGGCCGGCTTTTAATTCATCTTTGCAGATGAATTTGTTTGCCCTGTACTCTCCGGTTTAGCTTTCTACGGCGTAACCCTTTGAGTAGTTCGTTCGACTTTCCGGATAGCTTTCCCGAACGAAGTGTCTTTCAGTGTCTTTAGCAATTCTCCGAAGAAATTTGTTTTTGACAACCAGCATCTCGCGGTGTTAACCGTTCCATGCAGTGCAGTGTGCCATTAAAAAAAACCGAAGTTTTTAAAATTGCCTTCCTTTCGGTTGGCGGACTCCTGCCTGAGGACTCAATCTTGAAAGAACGTCTGGTTCTCTTCCAGTTGATTGAATGAACCTATGGTTTCCAGACTGCCTGGTTCAAACTTCGGCTCCTCTGATGTGCCTTCCCGAAGAAAGGAGAGAAATGGTTCCGGTTTCAACTAAAAAACGTTCGCCGTTTCCACACTTTTGGAGCTGCCTTTTATCGCTCACCTGGTAAGTTCAAATGTAGCGTAAAAATCTAATAAATGTCAAGTTTTTATTTGGGTTTGTATTCACCATGTTTCAACCTGTGATATTAACAATTGTTGATAACTTTCACCATCTTCTATCGTCGGCTAATTCAGCCATATCCACTGAAATTTTATTTCCTCATTCCTGCCGGGTTCAGTTTCCAGGGTAATTTCATAAAAACCTTTTTCAGGAAAATGTATCTCACCCAAACGATACGATTTGAAATTGTCTATTACCCAATCAGAATTTGGTTCGCCAACGGTTTTTCCGGTTGGCTCAATTTCATGTTTTAAAACCGTTTTTACGCTGCTGATTTTCAATTCTCCTTTCGGATTTTTTCCCTGGAAACTGTAAGAAATGTCAATTGTTTTTGTTCCGGATTCACTCACATAAATTTTCCATTTCATTTTTTGTGAACCATCAACAGGTGTGTATTCAGGAATGGTACCCCTTCTGCTTTTGAGTTGAATTGGTATTTCTACTTCTGAATCCATCAGGTTACGGGGTGTTAGCGAATAACCGCCATCGGTTGTTTTGGCCACCAGATTTTGGACTGTTTGCGGATATTCATCGTATTCCACCACCAAGACCGAAATGTAGGGATCGGGTTCCAAAACGGGCAGTTCAATTTGTGTAAACACTTCTGTATGACGAAAAGTTACTGGTCTTTTCTGTTTGTCGGCCAGCAGGTATATTTTTTCCGGTCTGGTGGAAACGCCGGTGAGATTGAGCTTTTTGTTTAATGGCCAGTTGAAAACGTGCAGGTAAAGTTTTGTTTTATTTCCTTCTTTTTTGCAGGTAATTTTTCCCCAGTCGTGCAGGTCCTTGTCCAAATCAAAAGCCTCCGCGCCGTAAATTGATTCACCATTTACGGTTAGCCATTTTCCCATGTCGAGCATGCGTTGCGAAATTTCGTATGGCACATCACCATTGGCCCGCGGGCCGATGTTCAGCATAAAATTACCGTTCAGGCTTACATTGTTGATGAGCGATTTCAGCAGGGTGGTAGTGGATTTCCATTCGGTGTCTGACAAATGAAATCCCCAGGAATGGGCTACGGTTGCAGGTGATTGCCAGGGGAAATCTTCTTTTTGGTTGCCCAGTTGGTTATCGCCCAGCGTTTTGAAATCTACATCGGGGTCTTCCTCGATGGAAAGTCCCAACCGCGAATTCACAATGCACTCAGGCTGAAGTTTCCGGATGAGCCCTTTCAACTGCAAAAGTTGTTCTTTTGTAACGACCGTTTCAGAGTGATGAATCCACATATCGAACCAGAACATGCCAATTTCGCCGTAATTGGTAAGCAGTTCGCGAACCTGCGGAATCACTTTTTCCTGCCAGTACTGGTCATATTCTCCCGGTGCAATACCTGTAATTTCCCTGGTGTGATCCCAGCCGTATTCATGTTCCCAGTCCACCCAGTGCGAATAATAAAGCCCCAGTTTCAACCCATGTTTTTGACAAGCTTCTGAAAGTTCTTTAATGATGTCACGGTGGGTATAATTTCCAAGGTCGAAGTCGCTGGCTCCGCTGTTCCACAATCCAAAACCATCGTGGTGTTTGGCGGTAATTGTCACGTATTTCATCCCCGATTTTTTGGCAAGAATGACCCACTTTTCAGGATCTATTTTGTCCCAGTCGAACCGCTCGAGTAATGTTAAATATTCCTCTTTATCAATGCGGTTGCGGTACATAATCCATTCGGCGTAATCATTGTCGTTCCGAAGTTTTTCCCCTTTCCAGAATCCTTCGGCTCCGCTGTAAACGCCCCAGTGGATGAACATGCCAAAGCGGGCATCGGTAAACCAGCGGGCACGCTCATTGGTTTGTGACTGGGAGTAAGCTGAAAACGAAATCAGTAGAATAAAAAAAGAGAATAGAGCTTTATTGAATCTGTTTTTCATTGTAGTTGTTTTTAGTATCAAGACGATGAGTATTAAGTATTAAGATGAAAATATAGTCCTGATACTTGTGTTACTAAAACTTGTGTCTGAATTATCACGACAATCTCCCCTTAAAATCTTCATAGCGAAATTCCCGCACAATTTTCAACCTTTCATCTTCAGTCCAAATGGCAATGGCCGGGTGGTTTACACCGTTGAACATGGTGGTTTTTACCATAGTGTAATGAATCATATCCTTAAAAATTACCTGGTCGCCGGGTTTCAGCGCTTTCCCAAAATCGCAGGCTTCCATAAAATCGCCGGCCAGGCAGCTTACTCCGCCAAGGCGGTAAAGGTGTTTGCTGTTTTCCGTTGGATCTGATGCTCCAATAATTTTAGGGCGGTAGGGCATTTCCAGCGTGTCGGGCATGTGGGCGGTAAACGAAACATTAAGGATGGCAGTTTTTATGCCTTTGTGTTCTACCACATCCTGCACCGTGGAAACCAATACGCCGGTCTCCCAGGCAATGGCGCTGCCGGGCTCCAGGATGACCTGCACATTATATTTTTCTTTGAAATTTTGCAAAAGCTGAATCAGATGATTGTGGTCGTAACCTTCACGGGTCATTAGGTGGCCGCCGCCCATGTTCACCCATTTCACCTGGTGTAAAAACTTTCCAAATTTTGCTTCCAGGTTTGCCAGTACTTTTTCAAGGCTATACGAATCGGATTCGCACAACACATGAAAATGGATTCCTTCAATTCCTTCAGGCAGTTCATCCGGGAATTCTTCGCTACCCACACCCAGCCGCGAACCTGCAGCACTGGGATTGTACAAATCGGTTTCCACATCTGAATATTCAGGGTTAACCCGGATTCCGCAGGATATTTGATAACCGGTCTGTTGGGTTTTTGAATAAAACTTTTCAAACTGACTTAACGAATTAAAAACCATGTGGCTGGTATATTCCAGTAATTTATCGAATTCGTTTTCGAAATAAACCGGAGAATACACATGTGCACGGGTTTTCATTTCTTCGAAGCAGAGCCGGGCTTCGTTAAGGGAACTGGCTGTAGCGCCTTTCAAATATTGCCGAACCAGAGGAAATGCACTCCACATGGCAAATCCTTTAAAAGCCAGAATGATTTCTATGCCAGCTTCTTTCTGAACCCGGTCAATGAGTTCCAGATTTTTTCGGAGCAGTTTTTCATCGAGCACAAAAGCCGGAGAAGGAATTTTTGAGTAGTCCAAATTTAAAGTATTTAAAGTTCCAAATCAATATCAACCTTTTCATTCCACGGCAAACCATGTTCGCCAATTTTTTCCATAAAAGGATCGGGATTGAATTCTTCTACGTTAAATACGCCTTTGCCACTCCATTTTCCGGTGAGTACCATCATGGCGCCCAGCATGGCCGGAACTCCGGTGGTGTATGAAACAGCCTGTGTGCCGGTTTCTTTGTATGCTATTTCATGACTGGCGTTGTTCCAGATGTAGTACGTTTTTTCTTTTCCGTCTTTGATACCTTTAATGCGGCAGCCAATGGATGTTTCACCTTTGTAATTTTCTCCCAGTTTGCCCGGATCTGGTAAAACATATTTCAGGAATTCAAGCGGAATCACATCAACACCTTTGTACTTAACAGGGTCGATTCGGGCCATACCAATGTTTTGAATCACACGTAAATGCGTCAGGTATTCCTGGCCGAAAGTCATCCAGAAGCGGGCACGTTTCAGGGTAGGGAAGTTTTTCACCAGCGATTCCAGTTCTTCGTGGTAAATCAGATAAGAATCTCGGGGTCCGATGTTGGGATAGTTCAATACCTTTTTTATTTCCTGTGGCTCGGTTTCAATCCATTTTCCGTTTTCCCAGTATTTTCCTTTCTGGGTAATTTCACGTATGTTGATTTCCGGATTGAAGTTGGTGGCAAATGCTTTTCCATGGTCGCCGGCGTTGCAGTCCACAATGTCGAGGTAATGCAGTTCATCGAAATGATGTTTGGCCGCATAAGCCGTGTAAATGCTGGTAACACCAGGGTCGAAACCGCAACCCAAAACTGCCATAATTCCTTTTTCTTTGAATTTATCGTGGTAAGCCCACTGCCAGCTGTATTCAAATTTGGCTTCTTCTTTGGGTTCGTAGTTTGCAGTGTCGAGGTAATTTACTCCTGTTTCCAGGCAGGCATCCATAATTGGAAGATCCTGGTAGGGCAGGGCAACGTTAACCACCAGTTCGGGTTTGAATTTGTTAATCAGTTCTACTACCTCCGGAACATTGTCGGCGTTTACCTGTGCCGTTTGTATCCGTCCTTTTCCCACTTCGCGGGCAATGGTTTCGCACTTCGAAAGTGTGCGGCTTGCCAGCATAATTTCTGAAAAAAAATCCGGGTTGTCGGCACATTTGCTGGCCATAACACGGCCAACTCCACCGGCTCCGATAATTAATACTTTACTCATTTTATTGTTTATTTTTAAATTAACTTGCAAAAACTCAATGTTTTTTAAACGAATGGTGATATTTTCGCACGCAAAACCATTGGTTTAATGTTAGACAAAATAAGCAAATTTTCATGAACAGCACAGCACATAACCCGGAATTTAACCCCAGCGGTGTCGGTCTTAAAAACGGCAATTTCATCGGTTTACCGTTCACTGAAAAAACCGCCAGTTTAGTATTGCTGCCCGTGCCCTGGGATGTTACAGTTTCCTATGGAGAGGGAACAGCATTTGGGCCGGAAGCCATCCGTGAGGCTTCAGCCCAGCTCGATTTGTTCGACCCCGATGTGGAAAATGCCTGGAAGCTCGGAATATACATGCACCCGGGAGATCAGGCTATTCTGAAAAAACGGAACGAATTGCGCCAACTGGCCTGGCCTTATATTGATTTTTTGGAAAAGGGAGGGAACGTTTCCGAAGAATTATCTATGCGGAAAGCGCTGGATGAAATGAATTCGGGTTGCAACGAAATGAATGAATGGGTATTCATACAATCGAAAAAGCTTCTGGATGCCGGGAAAATGGTTGGAATTGTTGGGGGAGACCATAGCGTTCCGCTTGGGCTTATCAGGGCACTTGCTGAAAAATATGAAGAATTCGGAATCTTGCAAATTGATGCACACCTCGATTTGCGTGATAGTTACGAAGGATTCACTTTTTCTCATGCTTCCATTTTTAACAATGCATTAAAAGAAAACGCGGTTTCGAAACTGGTGCAGGTTGGAATACGCGATTACTGCGAGGAAGAAATGGAATTAGTGGAGAACGAATCAGAGCGGATTTCAGTTTTTTTCGACCAGGAATTGAAGGAAAATCGTTTTGATGGTAAAACCTGGAATGTACAATGTGGCGAAATTGTAGAGAAACTTCCGGAATTGGTTTATATCAGTTTTGATATCGACGGGCTTGACCCGAAACTTTGCCCAACCACAGGCACTCCGGTTCCCGGCGGGCTTGATTTTTCCGAGGCTGTTTTTCTGCTGAAAAAAGTGGCGGAAAGTGGCCGGAAAATCATCGGGTTCGATGTGTGCGAAACCGGAAACAACGAATGGGATGCCAATGTGGCGGCCCGTATCATTTTCAAACTTTGCAATCTTGCCGGAAGGTCGAACGGATTAATTTAGAAGTATGAATTTAAACGAAATCATAAAAAACAGGCGTGCCACACCACCCAAATTTATGGCTAAAAAAGAGGTGGACAAGGAGTTGATTTTAAATTTGCTGGAAAATGCCAACTGGGCGCCAAATCATAAAAATACCGAACCCTGGCGGTTTATTGTTTTTCAGGAGGAAAGCAAACAAAAGCTGGCCAAATCGGCTTTCGCTTTGCTGGAAGAAAAATATAACCAGGGAGAAGAAATTAATATGCAAAAAGCAGTCAAATTCAGAGATAATTTAATACATGTTCCTGTAGCAATGGCCATTGTTATGCAGCGCGATTCTGCAGAACGAATTCCTGAATGGGAGGAAATAGCGGCTGTTTCCATGGCTGTGCAAAACATGTGGCTTACCGCTACCGATTTAGGTTTGGGAGCATTTTGGACCACCCCTCCGTTTTTACTTCATATTCAATCTCTGCTTGAACTGAAACCGAAACAAAAATTACTTGGGTTCTTTTTTGTGGGGCATATAGCCATGGAATATCCTTCACCCGGCAGAGGACCAGTTTTCGAAAAAGTAGATTGGAAATAAGCCCAAACATTTTTTAAATCAACATTATCAACATTATAGATTTGAATTCAGGATGATGATACAAAAAAAGAAAAAGACTCAAGGAATTTTTCAACGATTGTTAAACTGGACCGAACGCGCTGGTAATGCACTGCCTCACCCTGCAACGCTATTTGCCTTGTTTGCATTGGGGGCTCTGGTCTTTTCACTGATTGGCCATTTGCTCGGATGGGAAGTTATTCACCCCGGTACAAAAGAAATTGTAAGGCCGGTTAACCTTCTTTCGAAAGATGGAGTCCATCGGATTTTGCTCGAGATGGTGGACAATTACACCGGATTTGCCCCACTTGGAATTGTAATGGTTGCTATGCTGGGTATTGGTATTGCCGAAAAAAGCGGACTTGTTCACACCGTCATTCGCTTGCTGGTTTTGAATTCGCCACGGCGCCTGCTGACTTTTGTTGTCGTTTTTACCGGTATTCTTTCCAACGTGGCTTCCGATATTGGCTACGTTTTGTTAATTCCTATGGCAGGTGTAATTTTCCTGGCTGTTGGCCGTCACCCCATTGCGGGAATGGCAGCAGCTTTTGCCGGCGTATCAGGCGGATTTAGCGCCAATCTGGTGTTGGGAACCATAGACCCATTGCTGGCCGGACTTTCAGAAGAAGGAGCCCAGATACTTGATCCCACATACCAGGTAAATCCCACGGCCAACTATTATTTTATGGTGGTATCAACCATAGTTATTGCTTTTGCCGGAACTTTTGTTACCGAGAAAATAGTGGAACCTCGTTTAGGTAAATACACCGGCGAGGTTCAGGAAACTGAAAATTCTTTTGAAAAATTGTCTAAAATTGAAAAGAAAGGGTTGTTGAGGGCTATGCTTGCATTTCTGGCGATTTTTGCCGTCACCATCATCGGTCTTATTCCTGAAAATGGTTTTTTCAGAGGTGAAGATGCCGGATTCCTGAGTTCACCATTGATTAAAGGTGTGGTTGCTATGCTCTTTATTACCGCTGGCGCTATGGGGCTGGCATACGGTTTTACTACCGGAAAATTTAAAAACGATGCCGATGTGATGAACGGCCTGGCGGGGTCCATGAAAACACTGGCAACTTACCTGGTTCTGGTGTTTTTTGCGGCGCAGTTTGTTGCTTATTTTAAATGGAGCAACCTGGGAATTATAATGGCCGTAAAAGGAGCCAATTTTCTGATGTCGGCCAACATCGGGCTCATTCCGCTAATGATTCTGTTTATTTTACTATCGGGGGCTATCAATATGCTTATGGGAAGCGCTTCGGCCAAATGGGCTATTTTGGCACCTATTTTTATTCCCATGTTTATGATAATGGGCTATTCGCCGGAATTATCGCAGGTGGTTTTTCGAATTGGCGACAGCGTAACCAACGTTATTTCTCCTATGATGAGTTTTTTCGCATTAATTATTGCATTTTTTCAGAAATATGAACCAAAAACCGGAATTGGAACCATTGTGGCAGCTATGTTGCCTTATACAATGGTATTCACGGTAGCCTGGATTTTACTCTTAATAATTTGGCTGCTGATTGGAATACCTCTTGGTCCAGGTGCTGGTATTCATTATCAAATTCCTTTATAACCTTAAATTCTTTATACCAGGATAGAAATTTCCAAATAATAATTTGGTGAAAACCAACAGGTATCATAAACACAATGAAGAAAAAAATCAATATTTTTCTTTAAGTGCCGAATCTGTTGAAATTCAGTAGTTAATCCTTCCCTCTGAAGAGGTGGAAAAATCCGCCTTTTCTTCTGGGTTCGTTATCGCGACCTCTGCCTTCAACAACGTAGTAGTAAACACCCGGGCTTGCAAAACGGCCGCCGGCAAGCCTTCCGTCCCAAACAGCGGCGGTGTAGGTGTCTTCAAAACCGCGAACATCATTGTTTTCATAAAAATGAATGCGTTTTCCCCACCGGTTAAAAATGGAAATTTTTATACTTTTCATCGACCAGTATTTTACAACGAATAAATCGTTGGTACCATCGCCATTTGGCGTGAAAACGTTTGGCACAGCAACAAACGAAGTATCAACAATTATGTAGTCTTCGAGATAGAATGTATCTACACAGGTATGGAATTCCGAAGTATTTTTAGCCACAAGCTTTACCATGTATGAACCTGAATTTTCGTAGGTATAAACCGGGTTTTGATCGTAAGCAACAATCATAATACTGTCGATGGGTTGCTGGGTACTTTCCGATTCTCTTTTTATATCGTCAAGACTACGGAAGAAAAACCATTCGTACAAACCCGGATCTGCATTTTCCGACTGGTTGGTAAATGCAACGGTGAGCGGTGCTTCTCCCTGTTGCTGGTCAACAGAAAATTGTGCTTTGGTAACAATCGACTCGTAAATAATTGTAAAATTGGTTTCGCAACCAAAAGCATCGTAAACCCTGAATGTATATTCCGTATCACTTGTTGGCGGGTCGAAAATTTGCGGATTGATAACTGTTGCAATGGTTGTTTGACCAAGTTTCCATTCTACCTGAATATTTTTAAAAACTTCCAGTTCAGCATTGTCAGCCAGGTCGTAATAAATCATGGGTGACGAAAGAAAAGAACCATTTAACCGGAATGATTCACAATCAGATTCGATAACTTCTGCCGTAGCCGAAATCCAGTTGTTAAAAACCCACGCCCGGTGAATTTCTGTGGTTTCTACCTGGGTTATAGTCACGCGATATCCTCCGTTTTCAAGAGAAGATATTGTGGATTCAAGGCTATCTGAACTTTCTGATGAATAAAATTCGAACCCGGCAGTTTCCGGATTGTATTTTTCCCACAGAAATGTTTTTGTTCCTTCAAGTTTAGTTTGAACCTGCAAAGAGCCTGCATTTACTCCTTCTGTTTCGGCACAAAAAACAAAAATATTATCTGTTTCAGGAAATGTTGGATACGCCGTATTTGCCGTTGCTGCCGAACCGGGAGCCGTCAATTGTGCCTGAGCAGTTGCAAGGTTTAAAAAGAAAAACAGTAAAACGAATAAGGATATGTTGCCTTTGTTCTTCATAAAATTCATTGATTCTTTGAGCTACAATATTAACGTATAATTTTTATTAAATTGTTTTACACTGTGCAAAAATCGCAGGGTGTACGCAAAGGAACCGTTCCTTTTACGGCATTTTATTGCGCCATGCTTTAGCTTGGCGATGATGGAAGTAATCATCATTCAGAGCTTTAGCGGTTAACTTCCAGCAACTTAACGGCTAAAGCCAGTTCTTTGTTATCAGGTATTCAATCACCGGGCTTTCCGAAGGTCCGAAGGACTCCTACGGAGAATCCCAATGGGAGAAGCCGCGGTGTAAAAATGGTGTAACAAGGCTGCCATTTCTTTTTTGTAAGAAACCGTTCTTTTTCCTGCACTTTATTGCGCCATGGTTAGCTCTTCGATGGTGGGTATATCTATCATTCTCAGCTTTAGTATTTAGTTTTTTAACAAAGTTGTTAATAAAAGAAACGCCAAATATATGGAGACAGTAAAACAACTCCTATTTTTGTTTTTTCATTTTGAAATTGATTTTAAATGATTTTGGATTACCTCAAAGATTTAAACAAATCACAGCACGAGGCAGTGGTTTCAACCGAAGGCCCGGCACTGATTATTGCTGGTGCCGGTTCGGGAAAAACACGGGTGTTAACCTACCGTATTGCCCATTTGCTGAAGCAGGGGGCGCGGCCATCCTCAATTTTGGCGCTTACATTTACCAACAAAGCTGCCCGCGAAATGAAGGAACGCATTGCATCCGTGGTAGGCGAAAATACTGCACGCTACTTGTGGATGGGAACTTTTCATTCCATTTTTGCCCGTATTTTACGTGCCGAGCATGAAACAATTAATTACCCTTCGAATTTTACCATTTTTGATGCAGCCGACAGTAAAAGCCTCCTGAAAACCATTATCAAAAGTTTTCAGCTCGACGATAAAATGTATAAACCGGGAAGTGTTGCAGCTCGCATTTCCATGGCAAAAAATAACCTGATAACTCCGGCTGTTTACGCACAAAATGAGGAAATTCGTTTGGCAGACAAGGGAATGCGAATGCCTGCCATATTGGAGATTTACAAGGAATATGTGAAACGATGCCGGCTTTCAGGTGCCATGGATTTCGATGATTTGCTGCTGAAAACCAACTTGCTTTTTCGCGATCATCCTGAAATTTTGGAAAAATACCAGCAACGTTTTGATTATGTGCTGGTGGATGAGTATCAGGACACCAACTTCGCCCAGTACCTGATTGTGAAAAAACTGGCTGCAAATCATCAAAATATATGTGTTGTTGGCGACGATGCCCAGAGCATTTATTCTTTCCGTGGGGCGCGAATCGAGAATATTCTCAGTTTTCAATCCGATTATCCGGGCCATAAAATATTTAAGCTCGAACAAAATTACCGTTCCACACAAACCATTGTTAATGCGGCCAACAGTATTATTGCAAAAAACAAACGCCAAATTCCCAAAACCATTTTTTCTGAAAATGACACGGGGAAAAACATCAGGGTTATTTCGGCTTTAACCGATAATGAAGAGGGTTTTTTGGTGGCCCAGGAAATTGCCGAAACACAGTTACGCGATCATTACAAGCACCAGGATTACGCTATTTTATACCGTACCAACGCGCAGTCGCGTATTTTTGAAGAGGCGCTTCGAAAACGCAATATTCCCTACAAAATTTATGGCGGGCTCAGTTTTTATCAGCGGAAAGAGATTAAGGATTTGCTGGCTTATTTCAGGCTGGTAATCAATCCCTGGGATAATGAAGCGTTAAAACGAATCATTAATTACCCGGCGCGGGGAATCGGACAAACCACGCTGAGCAAACTGGAAACGGCGGCTGTTGACGCTGAAACATCAATCTGGAAAGTCATTACTGCACTTCCCAACGAAAATCAGGCAAATCTGAATAAGGGAACCATTACCAAAATATTACAGTTTGTTTCGATTATTCAGGAATTTACCCGGATTGTAGCAGATGGAGATGCCTGGGAGGCAGCCAAAACCATTGCCCAACAAACAGGTATTTTAAAAGAATTGCACAGCGATAAATCACCCGAGGGGTTGAGCCGGCACGAAAACATTCAGGAGCTTTTAAATGGTATTCAGGAATTCAGTATTAATGCCTTGGAAGAAGGCCGTCCGGCAAAACTGGAAAACTACCTGGAAGATGTGGCCTTGCTCACCGATCAGGATTCTGAAAAAGATGAAGATCGCGATAAAGTGACTTTGATGACCGTACATTCGGCCAAAGGTCTGGAATTTAAAAATGTGTTTGTAGTTGGGCTCGAAGAAAATTTGTTTCCTTCTGCACAGGCCGAGGAGAAAAAAACACCTGAAGCTTTGGAAGAGGAACGCCGGCTTTTTTATGTGGCGCTCACCCGCGCCAAAGAAAATGCATGGTTCAGTTACGCCAACCAGCGCTACCGATGGGGAAATCTTGAGTTTTGCTCGCCCAGCCGGTTTCTGCTCGAAATGGATGAACAGTACCTCGACGGAATGGTGGAAAATGGCCGGATGAGGCCGGCATCCCGTTCATCTTTCGTTGAACAGAACTTGCCTTCAGGTTACCGGGCCCGCTCGCTGGTCCGGCAGCAACAGGACAAACCTGTGCAGAAGCCCTGGCGACAAGATGTTTTTCGTAGGAAAGCCGAAAGCCAGAACGCGGGAACTTCCGAAAACGAAAACTTTTCTGGTGATGAACCGGAAAAAATTATGCAGGGAATGATGGTGGAGCATCAGCGATTTGGAATAGGAAAAGTGATAAAAATTGAAGGTGTTTCACCTAACAAAAAAGCTACTGTATTTTTTCAGAATGCAGGACAAAAGCAGTTGTTGCTGAAATTTGCCAAATTGAAAATCAAAAGGTAAAATTGAGACAACAAAATGTCAAAAATTGCGTATTGCAAAGAAATCATTAGTTTTGCACGTGGAAAATAGAAAAACCCTCAATTTTCCCAAAAATAAATTAGTTGTAAATAATTCATACAATTCATGGACTACAATACGAAAAGAAAAAAACTCCCGATGCCGGAGTACGGCAGAAATATTCAGAACATGGTCGATCACCTGTTTACCTTAGAAGATCGGGAAAAACGAAACCAGTCGGCACAGGCTATAATCGATGTTATGGGGAATCTTTATCCTTATTTGCGCGACGTGGCCGAATACAAACATAAATTGTGGGATCACATAGCAATAATGTCCGATTTTAAACTCGATATTGATTATCCTTATGACCCGCCTTCCCCTGATATTTTAACTGAAAAACCGCATAGAGTCCCTTATAATCAATCTAATATAAAAGTGCGGCATTATGGGCTGATTACCCAAAAACTAATTGACAAGGCTATTGAAATGGAAGGTGAAGAACAACAAATTCTCATCGAACAGATTGCCAACCAAATGAAAAAACTTTATCAGGCATGGAATAAAGACTCGGTTGAAGATGAAAAAATTTTCATCGACCTGGAAGAACTCTCAGGGCACAAACTGAAAGTTTCAAGAGATATTCAACTTTCAGAAGTACGGGTAGCGCCACCACCCCTCCAGAATAAAAAGAAGAAAAAGAAAAGGAACTAACTAACTTTACTTCACATGGCAACTTTTCTGGTTGAAGGTGGGAATTCACTAAAAGGAACTCTGGAACCTCAGGGAGCCAAAAACGAAGCACTTCAGGTTATTTGTGCCGTTCTGCTTACTACAGAAGATGTAACCATCGAAAATGTTCCTGAAATAAGCGATGTGTTAAAACTTGTCGAGATTTTGAAGGGGCTCGGCGTGGAAGTTGAACGGCTTCAAAAAGGTATTTTCAGGTTTAATTCAGCTAAAGTAAATATCGGTTATCTTAAAACCGAAACTTATGCCAAACAAGCTTCCAGCTTAAGAGGTTCAGTGATGATTATTGGTTCGCTCCTTGCGCGCTTTGGACAGGGGTTTATTCCCCAGCCTGGAGGCGATAAAATTGGCCGAAGGCGCATGGACACACATTTTACCGGCCTGCAAAAGTTAGGAGCGAATTTTCATTTCGATGCACAAAACAAATGGTATTCGGTTGAAGCCAAAAAACTACGGGGAGCCTACATGTTGCTCGAAGAGGCGTCTGTTACCGGTACGGCAAATATTGTACTGGCTGCTGTTTTGGCCGAAGGTATCACCACCATTTACAATGCAGCCTGCGAACCATACTTGCAGCAACTTTGTAAAATGCTGGTATCTATGGGAGCCAAAATTTCCGGAATTGGTTCCAACCTGCTCACCATTAACGGAGTAAATTCGCTGAGAGGATGTTCGCACCGGATTCTTCCCGACATGATTGAAGTAGGCAGCTTTATTGGATTGGCTGCACTGACAGCCTCAGAAATTACCATTAAAAATGTGGGTTTGGAACATTTGGGAATTATTCCGGACTCTTTCCGAAGACTGGGGATTCGGGTGGAGCAACACAAGGACAATTTGGTTGTGAAAGATACGCAACATTACGAAATTGAAAATTACATCGATGGTTCCATCATGACCATTTCTGATGCGCCATGGCCGGGCCTTACTCCTGACTTACTGAGCGTTTTCCTTGTAGTGGCTATCCAGGCAAAAGGCAGCGTTCTTATTCATCAGAAAATGTTTGAAAGCCGCCTGTTTTTTGTCGATAAAATTATTGATATGGGTGCACAGATAATTCTTTGCGATCCGCACCGGGCAACGGTAATAGGATTGAACCGCGAACATTGTCTTCGCGCAACAAAAATGACTACCCCCGATATCAGGGCAGGTATTGCATTGCTTATTGCAGCCCTTTCTGCAAAGGGAAAAAGTACCATTGATAATATTGAACAAATTGACCGCGGATACGAAAACATTGAAACCCGCCTTAAACAAATCGGGGCAAAAATCACGCGTATTTAAAACCTTAAAAGTTTAGAAATGTTATGAATTAAAATTAAATTCTATTTTTGAACATTCATTAAAATACAGAAAGGTTATGAAAAAATTGATCTTATTCGCTGGCGTTTTAATTCTGGCAACCGGAATTTCCTTTGGCCAGCCAAAATTGGGAATTAACATTGGAAATAAGGCACCCGAATTGATTGGGAAATCACCAAATGGCGAAACATATAAACTTTCGGATACGAAAGGAAAATTGGTATTGCTCGATTTTTGGGCAGGCTGGTGCGGACCATGCCGCCGTGAGAATCCAATAGTAGTGCAGGCTTACAAAAAGTACAAAGACAAAGATTTTTCCAATGGAAAAGGCTTTACCGTTTTTAGCGTTTCGCTTGATCGCACAGAAGAGCAGTGGGTAAAGGCAATTGCAACCGACAAGCTCGAATGGCCTTATCATATTAGTGATTTGAAATACTGGAGCTCTAAACATGCTGCCGTTTACGGGGTGCGAGGTATTCCCGATAATTTTTTAATTGATGAAAACGGGGTAATCATTGCACGGAAACTGCGTGGGCCAGCACTGGAAGCTACTTTGGAAAAACTGGCCAAATAACCTGAAATAATATTTTCGAATACTATTCTAAAAACGGGATAAATTTATACATTTATGTAAGTTGGCAAAAAGCAATTGGTCCCGAGTAATCGGGAGCAAGTCATTTTGCCAACTGCACTTTTGCTCCCGAATGCTCGGGACCAACTAAATTTGGTTGGCACATTTTATCCCGTGCGAAGTATATCTTTAGACACAAATTGGCATCCAACCTGCGGATTGGGTGTCAATTTGTCTTTTATACGTACATGGCAAATTTTTTGATTAAACACATCGTATTTAAATAGAAAGAACTATGTCAGAAAATAAAGTAAATCAGAATACCGAAAATCAAAAAGAAGCGGATGTGAAAGAAGCTGCTGAAAATCAAAGCCCAAACGGCAACGGCGAAGAGAAGAAGGAAGTAAAGCAGGAAGAAAGTACTGCTGAGAATGAAAAGTCTGATAAAAAGAAAAAATCCAAAAAGGATAAAAAAGAAAACAAAATTAATGAATTGGAAGAAAAGTTGAAAGATTTGTCAGATAGACACCTGAGGTTGCAGGCTGAATTTGATAATTTCAGAAAACGCACCCTAAGGGAAAAAGCCGATTTGATAAAATCAGGAGGGGAAACGACACTGACGGGTATTTTGCCGGTGATTGACGATTTTGAACGGGCTATTGAATTGTTGAAAGATGTTCCGGAAGATGATGCCGGTAAACAGGGAACATTGCTTATTTACAGTAAGTTCAGAGAGTTTTTAAAACAAAACAATGTAAAGGAAATAGAAGCATTGCACCAAAATTTTGATGTGGATCACCACGAAGCATTAACAAAAATTCCTGCCCCGGAGGAGAAACTTAAAGGCAAAGTGGTGGACGTTATTCAAAAGGGATATACCCTAAACGATAAAGTTATCCGTTATGCCAAGGTAGTGGTAGGAGAATAAAATTCAAAAGGAAACATGGCAAAAAGAGATTATTACGAAGTACTGGGAGTTAGCAAAGAGGCCTCGGCAGAAGAGATAAAAAAAGCTTACCGGAAAAAAGCGCTTCAGTTTCACCCTGATAAAAACCCGGGGAATAAAGAAGCGGAAGATAAATTTAAGGAAGCTGCCGAAGCTTACGAAGTGCTGCGCGATCCCGGTAAAAAACAACGGTACGATCAGTTTGGCCATGCAGGAATGGGTGGCGCAGCCGGTGGTGGCGGATTTAGCGGATTTTCTGATGTTGAAGATATTTTTTCCGCATTTGGTGATATTTTCGGTGGTCATTTTGGTGGTTTCGGAGGTTTTGGCGGCGGACGTTCATACGGAGGTAGTGGAAGTGGCAGGCGTGTTTCCCGTGGTTCCGACCTGAGGGTAAAAGTTAAACTTAACCTGAGTGAAGTTACCAATGGGACTGAGAAAAAAATTAAAGTAAAAAAATATGTTCAATGCCAGCACTGTAACGGTACAGGAGCAAAAAATGCTTCGGCGTATTCCAACTGTTCAACTTGTCGTGGATCAGGACGGGTAACACGTGTTGCCAATACCCTGCTGGGTCAAATGCAAACCACATCAACTTGTCCGACCTGCCAGGGCGATGGAAAAATAATTACGGATAAATGTAACTACTGCGCCGGAGAAGGTGTAATTCGCGACGAGGAAATTATCCCAATCAAAATTCCTGCAGGAGTGGGCGAGGGCATGCAAATGACCGTTACCGGAAAAGGAAATGCAGCCCGCCGTGGCGGAATTAACGGCGATTTACTTGTTGTTATTACCGAACAGGAACATCCTGAACTGGTACGCGATGGAAACAACCTGATTTACAATCTCTTTTTATCGTTTCCTGAAATAACTTTGGGTACCACAGCCGAAATACCTACGGTTGAAAGCAAGGTGAAAGTTAAAATAGAACCTGGCACCCAGCCCGAAAAAATATTGCGCCTCCGCGGAAAAGGACTTCCCGAAGTTAATGGTTACGGTCGGGGCGATTTGCTTGTACGCATTCACGTCTGGATTCCGAAAAAACTGAATGCCGATGAACGGAAAATGCTGGAGAAACTGCTGGAATCTCCTGGTTTCCAGGATGGCCCTTCATCTTCCGAAAAAACCTTCTTCGAAAAAATGAAGGATATATTTTAAACCGAATTCGCTGAATATTGGATAATGTAGCAAAATTGTACAGTTTTCTTGAAAAAGAACTGCTGGAAAAAATCCGGGAGAAAGGGGTACGGAAAATTTTCAGTGCAAATGAACCCCTTATTCGCGAAGGGCAGTTTATTTCCAGCTTTCCTTTAATCATAAAGGGAATGATTCGTATTTCACGAACAAATGACGACGGGAATGAATTGCTGCTTTATTATTTAAAGGAAAATGAAGTTTGTGCCATGTCGTTAACCTGTTGCATGGCAAAACTCACCAGCAATGTAATGGCTGTGGCCGAAGAGGAAACCGAAGCGCTGATGCTTCCTGTATCTCTGCTCGATAAATGGATGCCCGAATATCCTTCATGGCGCCAGTTTGTGATGCAGACTTTCCAGATGCGTTTCCGGGAACTCGTTGAAACCATTGACTCCATTGCTTTTTTGAAACTCGACGAGCGCCTGGTAAAATATTTTATTGACCGCTACCAGAAATCAGGAAATCCGACATACAGCAGCACACATCAGGAACTTGCACTTCAGCTAAATACATCCCGGGAGGTTGTTTCCAGGTTATTAAAAAAGCTTGAAAAAGACGGAAAAATTGAACTGTCGCGAAATTTTATTGATTTTTCCGGTCTTGTGTGACTTTTATTACAGACCAACCCCATTCTTTCCCTTTTCTTTGTTCCGAACAATACAGTTAAAGAGTTCATAACTATTGCTTCATAATTTTTTGGGTTATAAAATCGGTTAGTAGTTGAAGGTTGTTAAACCGGGCTCAGTGGAGTCCGGTTTTCTTTTTTTCTTTAATTTGGCTGAAATTTTTTTCTGTTTCTTTAATCGATTTAAAAATTCATGAATATAAACCTGAAAGAACTCGAAAAACAGTTTCATGCGGATGGTTACCGGTTGGGAATGAAAGCAGTTGGCAACGGTTTTTCAAAAGATGCCCTGTTTGATGCTGTAAAAAATCTGCATCAAATGGTAGATGAACTGGTAAATTCTTTCTCGGAATTTGCAGAGCGGCAAAATCTAAAACCAGCTTGCAAAAAAGGTTGCCACTGGTGTTGCCATCAACCGGTATTTGCTCTGGATTATGAGTTGGATTATTTACGTGATTTTATTTCTGAAAACTTTGATTCTTCAACTCAAAAACAAATGTCTGCCCGCGTGGCAGAGAAAAGGAAAAAGTTGGAAAACCTGATTGGTGAATCCCTGCTCAACTCCAAATTCCCCTGTCCTTTGCTTGATAAAGGAACTTGTTTGGCTTATTCAGCAAGGCCTGTGGCATGCCGGATTTATTTATCCTCTAATCTGGAATCGTGCCTGAAATTTTACCATGAGCCTGAAAACGAAAATTCAGTTCCTGCGTTACTCCAACTTCCCATGAGGCTGGGCCGAATGCTGAATGAAGGATTTAAGGCTGCTTTAAAAACCAGCGGAGTAAAAGTGGAAGAATTCAGAATTGAAGAAAAAATTTCTAATTAACCTTCCTCCAATACAATCCCTGCTGCTTTAAATTTATTTTCCAGAATTTCAGGAGAAACAGGCCTTCCGTTGCGGGTTAAGACGGTGATAATCCGGGCGTCCACCATGAGCTTCTCGTCGGCTTTCCGAATTACCTGTTGTTTGAAAATAACGCGTAATCGTCCTTGTTTGGCCATTTTCAACCGAACCAGAAAAACATCTCCTGGCCGGAGGGGAAATTTATAATCCAGTTCTGCACGAATAACCACCGCATCGATTCCGTCGGTGTGCATCTGGGCAAAACTCAGCCCCACCTTGTTTAGAAATTTGTGGCGGCAATGCTCCAGATAATTCTGGTACACCGAATTGTTAACAATGCCTTGAATGTCACATTCGTAATCGCGCACCTCCAGTTCCGTTTCAAAATGATAATCTTGCATCTCCTTTTTGCTAATTCACTTTTTTAGGATACAGGCCAAACACTTTAACAAGGAAACGGTGAAAATTATGCGGGCCTTTTACCGGGTCGGTGAACATATAAATACATTTCTTTTGAATGAATGGAACTCCGGCCTCTTCCAAAATAGCTGTGGCCTCTGGTGTTTCCGACATTTGTTGAATCCATACCATTTCCAACTTTTTTTCAACTGCCAGTTTTGCAACATCTGTTGTGCTGGTTTTAGGCGTAATTATCAGCAAATGTTTTACATCTGCCGGCAAATCAGCAACAGTTTTGTAGCATTTTAAATCCTGAATTTCATCTGCATTTGGATTGACCGGGAACAATTCGAATCCTTTTTCTTTCAAATCTTTAATAACTGTTCCGCCGAATTTTTTTGGGTTGCGCGAAGCACCGGCAACAGCAAGTTTTTTGGGAGCAAGGAATTGTTGGATTTCATTTAATGTAGCAGTTGTTTTTGTTTTCATGGGTAAATATTTTAAAGGTTGTTGAAATCGAAAATATTTTACTTCACCATAAAATCAAGCAGTTTTTTGTCTTCCAGATAACCTTCCAGCTGGTCGCCGATTTTTACCGGTCCAACGCCAGCCGGAGTTCCTGTGTAAATCAGATCGCCAATTTTCAGGGTTATATATTTAGAAATGTGCGAAATAATTTCATCGAACCCGAATATCATCAGGCCCGAGTTTCCTTCCTGAACGGTTTGGCCGTTGATATTCAACTTAAACCGAATAGTTTCGGGAGTTGGAAAAATGGAAACCGGAAAAAAGGTACTGCTGATTACCGCGGCCCGATCGAATGCTTTGGCCTTTTCCCATGGCAGGCCTTTTTTTTTCAGTTCGTTCTGTACATCTCGGGCGGTGAAATCCACACCCAAACCAATTTCGTCGTAATAACGGTGAGCAAACCTTTTTTCAATGTTTTTCCCAAGGCGGCAAACACGCATAACCAGCTCAATTTCGTGGTGCACTTCGTTTGTCCAGTCAGGAATATAAAACGGATCGTTGTTTCTCAGCAATGCCGAATCGGGTTTCATAAAAAAAACTGGTTCTTCAGGAATTTCGTTATTCAGCTCCTGAGCATGCGCTACGTAATTTCTTCCAATGCATATAATCTTCATTCCCAATACATTAAACTTTAAACTTTGAACTTTGAACTGATTTTATCTCTCCATCATACGCAGTTTAATCTGTGTGAGCACTTTTTTCGTATAAAGTGGAAATTCGCTGTTCATAATCCAGCCAAAATATCCGGGTTGTTCTTCCAGTACTTTTTCTACCGGCACGCCTTTGTTTTTTCCAAAATTGAAAACTTCCACCCCTTTGTCGTTGTAAACTATTCGTCCCACAAAATCCACATTGCGGTCGTATACCGAAAATTCGCTCAATTTTTCCACATCGTTTTCAATGGGGATTGAAGTTTTTCCGTGGTTATCTTCGTATTCCACACCCTGGTATGTTTCGAGCTGTGCCTGCAGCACTTCGTAAGTCGCTCTGGTATCTGCCAATGCGCTGTGGGCGTCAATCAGCGGTTTTTTGCAATAAAACAGGTAGGCGGCTGCCAGTGTGCGTTTCTCCATTTTGTGGAAAATAGTCTGAACATCAATAAACTTGCGCTTTTTCATATCGATATCCACATCGGCACGCATAAATTCTTCGGCCAGCAGCGGAATGTCAAACCGGTTGGAGTTAAACCCAGCAAGGTCGCAACCCTCAATAAATTTGGCCATCTTTTTGGCCACTTCTTTAAAAGTAGGTTCGTTGGCTACATCTTCGTTAGTAATTCCATGCACGCGCGTTGCTTCTTCAGAAATGGGCATTTCAGGATTCACACGCCGGAGCAGTTCCTCCTCGGTACCATCCAAATGCACCTTCAGCAATGCGATTTCTACAATTCGATCTTTTACAATGTCAATTCCTGTTGTTTCGAGGTCCAGGAACACGACCGGGTTTTTTAAATTTAACTGCATCCAACTATTTTACGCGTTTATCATCATCGGCATCAAAAGCATCAGTACATCTTCTGCATCTTCTTCTGTTTCTGCCGGTAACAGCAAGCCGGCCCGCGAAGGATCGCTCATTTCCATTTTTACGTCACTGGCCGAAATGTTGGAAAGTATTTCAAGCAGAAAAGTAGATTTGAAGCCAATTTCAATCTCTTCGCCGTCATATTCGCAACTTAGCCGCTCAACTGCCGAAATCGAAAAATCAATATCCTGGGCCGAAACCACAAGCTGGTTGTCGTTAATGTTGAGCTTAATCAAATTACTGGCCTGGTTGGAGAAAACCGAAACCCTTTTCACCGTGTTGTAAAATGCGAGCCTGTCAATTACCATTTTATTGGGATTATTTTTTGGAATAACCGAATTATAGCTTGGATAGTTTCCTTCAACCAAACGGCAAATAAGTTTGTAATTGGTAAGGGTGAACTGAGCGTTTTTGTTGTTGAATTCGAGTTTTACGTCGTATTCTTCTTTGGGCAAAAGGTTGCGCAGCAAGCCTGCCGGTTTTTTCGGAAGAATAAAGGATGATTCGAATTCTGATGCAGCATCAGACCTTCGGTAGCGCACCAGTTTATGTGCATCAGAAGCTACAAAACCCATATTTTCCGGAGAAAGTTCTACGAAAATTCCGTTCATAACTGGTCGTAGTTCATCGTCAGCTGTGGCAAACAGGGTTTTCTCAATTCCTTTCATTAAAACTTTCGGACCTAAAGTAACCGAAGTAGATTCCTCCTCCGAAATTTCAGGAAGCTCGGGAAAATCTTCTCCGCTTTGTCCCACTACACTGTATTTTCCGTTGTCGGAAAAAATTTCAATCCCGAAGGTATCGGCGTTAATTTGGAATGTCAGCGGCTGCTCCGGAAATTCCTTTAGCGTGTCGATAAGCAACTTTGCAGGCACAGCAATTGTGCCTTCGCCTTCGGTGTTGTCCAACTCCATGTGGGTAATTAACGTCGATTCGAGATCGGAGGCTGTGATGGTCAGGTCGGCATCAGTTAACTGAAACAGAAAATTGTCCAGAATAGGAATAGTGCTTTTGCTGCTGATAACCTTGCTGATAGCTGAAAGGTGGCTCAGTAAATCGGTACTTGAAACAACAAACTTCATAGTAAATATTTTATTTTGTTTTTTTCATTTGAACAGGAAGGGTGCAAAATAATGCAATTCCTGTTTATGTTTGATTCAGCCATTCATATTAAAGGAAAAATCAGGTAACGAATATACAAACTTTAATCTTTTCCCCGATGCTGAAAACTTTGATTTTTTAAAGGTTTTATGAACGGGCATAACGACGTTTCCTTAATATGTTGTATATGATTCCCCACAAACCTGCCAAAACCAATGGTAACAACACGTTTAGCCATTGCCAGAAAGGTTTTTCCTCGCGCAAACGAACTTTGTCGAGCAACCGCATTTTTTGTGTCCGGTTGCGCAGTTGCATTATTCCGTTTTCGTCGTTCATGTAATAAACCGTGTTTAACAGAAATTCCTTGTTGCCAAATGTTTGTCCTGAAACCCGATCGAAGCCCAGTTCCTGAACGCGTGGAGGACTGGTTGCGTAGTCCACCTGATTGGTAATCATCCCTCCGTCGGCAATTAAAACCATTTTTGTTGGCCGGCTTTCAGAAATTACTTCTGAAATTGGAATTCCCAAGGTTTCCAGCATACGGTTTTTGAAAACGGAAGTGAACGTGCCTTCCAGAATTACTCCCACCGGAATAAACGACTGGTTGAAAAGCTCGCGGGCCGGCGGATTGTCAATGTTTTGCAAACTCACTGTGGAAGGCGATTTTACGGTTCGTGCGTAAGGCGAAGTAGATAAAATGACTTCTTTTTTTACCTGCGGATTGCCCGAAATGGTATCGATGGAGGAAACAAATTCGGTAAACACGCGATTGAGGTTTCGGCTCAGCGGATGATTGTCGGATGGAACCAGCAGTGGTGAATAGTACCAGGGATGCAGGGTAAATTGCGGGGGCGTTCCCGGCGGAGCAGTATTTACACGCAGTCGGGCACATTCCACATCCTGCAGCAGTTCGTAATTGAGGCGTACACCGTAACGGAAAAGCTGGTCGTTCAGATTCAAATCACGCGGGAAAGCCATGGTTAAATGTCCGGTTGAAAGACTGTCGAGGCTAACCTGTACGGGATCAATCAGCCAGATTACTTTTCCGCCCTGCATAATATACTGGTCAATAAAAAATTTGTCCTTTTCTGTGAAAGGTTCTTTGGGGTCAGCAACAATCAAAATGTCAACTGCTTTCGGATTGGTTACCAGAGAGTCTGCCGGGATTCGCCGCACCAAAAAATCTTCCGAAATAGCCGAGGCAAAATCATACACCTCGTAACGGTCGGCTTCACTATGTCCTTCCAGAAAAGCTATGGAAGAACGTCGTGTACGCATTAATTTCTGAAATGCATTGGCCAGTTCAAACTCCACGCTTTCTGCCGAGTGGTTAAAGTTGGCCTCGTGTGAAAAATCGGGATTGTATTTCAGGAAATTCACAGCCGTTTCTTTTCCATCGTACCGAATAACAGCGCCGGGAAAAATAAGCCGGGTGCTCACACCCTGGTCGGTTTGTTGCCTGAAACTGGTGGGTTGAATGCCTTTGTCAATCAGGTTGCCGATGAACTCTTCCCTTTTTTCTGCATGGCCGATGGCATACGGGTCGTTCATTCTAACACGGATGTTTTCCGGGGAATAAACGTTTAATACCGCAACTTTTTCCAACACTTCCTGCTGCAGTTTTCGAAGTCCCGGCTCCAGTTTTCCGGCCAGGTAAAATTCAACTTCCACAGGATATTCCAGTTCTTTTGCCAGGTTTGCACTTACTTTGGAGAGCGAGTATCGTTGGTCGGAAGTAAGGTCAAACCGGTACAGGAAATTTTCTGATACTACAAAAACGACCAGGAACAGAAAAGTGATAATGGCAGAATTCAACCTGAACTTTTTTTGGTTCCATGTTCCTTTGCGCAAAAAACCGCGCGTGAACCATAAAAACAGAAAAGTCATTCCGGTAAAATAAACCACATCCCGCATGTCGATTACCCCACGCGATGCCGATAAATAGTGGTTGTTGATGCTGAGCCATTCAAAAATCTGTTCCAGCATATAGGGAATTCCGGAACTGGCAATAAAGTCGAAACCGAGGTAAAAAATGAAAGAAAGCACCATGGCCAGTATGAACGAAACAATCTGGTTGTCGGTAAGAGATGAGGCAAAAATACCGATGGCCACGTAAATGGCAGCCAGAAAAAACAGCCCGAAAAACGAACCCCAGGTGGCGCCGGAGTCGATACTGCCAACCGGATTTCCAAGAAGATAAACCGAGAGAAAGTAGAGTAGGGTAGGGAGGAGCGAAAAGGTAACCAACACCATTCCTGCTAAAAATTTGGCAAAAATGAGCTGAAAATCGGAAAGCGGCCGTGTGAGCAGAATTTCGAGTGTGCCGGTGCGTTTTTCGTCGGCAAAAAAACGCATGGTAATGGCCGGAACCAAAAAAAGGTAAAGCCAGGGCGCCAGGGAAAACAGTCCTTCAAGGGTGGCATAGCCGTTATCTGGAATGTTGTAGGCGCCGGGGAAAACCCACAAAAACAGGCCGGTAACCAACAGAAAAACCAAAATGGCCAGGTATCCAATCAGCGAACCGAAAAATGTTTTTATCTCTTTTTTGAATAAGCTGTACATGGCAGTTAAGAGTTTAAAGTTTAAAGTTTAAAGTTTAAAGTTCCGGGTTTCGGGTTCAAAGTTCATAGTTAAGCTTTCAGGAGTTCTGTCATTATTTTTGCCGCCCGTTTCGAGGTGCCGGGTTCTCCCAATATCTCCATTAAACGATTGTAATCGACAGTTATTTTATCCCTGTAATCCTGTTCATATAAAATGCGGTGTAGTTCGTCCCTCACATTTTTAAACGTTAAATCCACCTGAATGAATTCTTTCAGCGCTTCCTTGTTCAGAATCAGATTGGGAAGTGATGCCCATTTCACCTTTAAAAAGAAGTTTTTCATGATAAACTGAACCACACGGCCACCTTCAACTCTGTATAAAACCGTTTGCGGAACACCAAACACCGCAGTTTCGAGGGTAGCGGTTCCCGATGCAACGAGTGCCGAGTGTGCGTTATTCAGTAAATCGTAAGTTTGGTTGTAAATTAGCGGAATGGGAAAACCGCTCAGAATTTTCCCGTAAGTTTTTTTGTCAACCGTTGAAACACCGGCCACCACAAACTGAAACTCGGGATAGCAGGCAGCGGCTTTTTTCATAATAGGCAGCGTGTTTTTTATTTCCTGCTTCCTGCTGCCTGAAAGCAGCGCCACAATGGGTCTTTCGTCCAGATTGTTATTGGCCAGGAATTCTTCTTTCGGAAGCGCATTTTTTCTGAATGACGCCACTGAATCCAGGAGCGGATTGCCCACATAATTCACATCAATGCCGTGTTTTTTGAAATATTCCGTTTCGAATGGTAAGATGGTAAACAGTTCATCCACAAAGGCTTTAATTTTTTTTATACGGTACTCTTTCCATGCCCACACTTTTGGGGAAATGTAGTAAAAAACACGGAAATCATGCCGTTTGGCAAATTCAGCCATGCGCAGGTTAAAGCCGGGGTAGTCAATTAAAATGACCACATCGGGTTGAAATTTAAGTAAATCTTTCTGACAAAACTTCATATTCCGGCCAATGGTTTTCAGGTTCAATACAACATTTACGATTCCCATAAATGCCATTTCGCGGTAGTGTTTCACCAAAGTTCCGCCTTGGTTTTTCATCAAATCGCCGCCAAAATACCTAAACTGTGCTTCCGGGTCGGCCAGTTTCAACTCGCTCATCAGGTTGGAGCCATGTAAATCGCCCGATGCTTCTCCGGCTATCAGGTAATACTTCATTTTTTAAAATGCTTTTGAAATGAGAACGGCCAAAGCGTATAAAATGGTTGCACCCAACATACCCCGGGCAGATTGTTCGTATTTTAAACGAATAAATCCCATAAAAACCAGCAGATTGGCAAACACACACAAACTACCCAGTTTAACCAGTGCCTGCAAGTGCCATAAATTTTTTACATAATTTTCAAACGAAACGCCTGTTTCATCAAACCAGTACACTGTAAAAAATATCAATACCGGAACCAGGAATCCAACAAGAAATCCGATGCCCGGCGAATCGAACGGGTTTCTTTTTTTTCGTTTCATCAGAACGTCCATTTTTTAAGTTCTTCCAGAGTTTTGTAGCAGGTCATGTCCAACGAAACCGGTACCACTGCAACGAAGTTATTTTGCAATGCATCAATATCGGTTTCGGGAGAACCTTCCTCGAAATTTTTAAAATAGCCTGAAAGCCAGTGGTATTCCCGTCCGTGCGGGTCGGTTCTTTTTTCGAACTCTTCCACCCATTTGCCGTGGGTTTGCCGACACATTTTTATTCCTTTAGGTTTCCCTCTTGGAATGTTCACGTTGAGGCAGGTAAATGGCGGCAGACCATTGTCAAGCACGCTCTGAAAAACCTTGGCCACAATAATTTTTGCTTTCGAAAAATCAGCATCCGAACTGAAATCGTCGAGTGAAAAGCCCAGTGATGGCACACCATGCAAACTTCCTTCGATTGCTGCGCCCATTGTTCCACTGTAAATTACACTGATGGATGAATTGGCCCCATGGTTAATTCCTGAAACCACATAATCGGGAGTGCGTTCAAACAGGTTGTTGAAACTCAGTTTTACACTGTCAACCGGTGTGCCATTGCATTTCCATGTGGGCACACTGTGTATTTTTTCCACCGGAATGGCCCTCAGCGGTTGGTCAACTGTAATTCCACACCCTTTTCCCGACATGGACACTTCGGAGGAAATTACCACCACTTCTCCAAAAAACTGCATCACTTCCACCAGCTCGCGGAGGCCTTTTGCGTGAATGCCGTCGTCGTTGGTAACTAATATTAAAGGTTTTTCTGTCATAGTCTTTTTCAACAAAAAGCAAAGATAAGGCAAAAATTGTAAGAATGGAGGCTAATTTTGTTTCAAATAAATTGGCTTTTTTTGTTAGCACGAATTGAAAATTATGAACCCAAGAGTTAAATTCGTTAAACCCATTAATGACTTCAGGTTATGGCTGATGTTCCATAATGGAGAGGTGAAAATTTTTGATGTGAACACTTTTCTTACCAAAGGCATATTTAAAGAATTAAAATATCCTGAAAAATTTAATTCAGTTTGTGTCGTTGATAGTATTCTGATTTTAATAAAAATAATTCTTTCTGAAATCAACAAACATTGGAATTCAGGATTTTAATTGAATAACAAAAGAGGATTTATTATCTTTCGTTTTCTTATTTTTGAAAAAATATGAAGTTTGGAAGAGATGAACATACCGGCTTAAATCATTCCCCTGTTATTCGGAAAGCGAAGTTTCGATTTTATGAAGAGCTGAACGACCATTTGCCAAAAATCTGGCAAAAGAAAGCTTTTGTTTATGAATTTACAGGAAAGCCGGGCATAAAAAACACAATCCAGGCTATTGGCGTTCCACACGGGGAAGTGGATTTAATTTTGGTGAATGGTGAATCGGTAGATTACAATTATCAGTTGCAGGGAGGGGAAGAGATTTCGGTTTACCCGCAGTTTGAATCGCTCGATATTTCGCCGGTAATTATGCTCCGGCCAAAACCTTTGCGCGAAAACCGGTTTGTTGTGGATGTGAACCTGGGGAAACTGGCTCAAAAGCTTCGGCTTCTGGGTTTTGACACACTGTTCCGAAACGATTTTAAAGACGACGAAATCATTGAAATATCCTTGAACGAAAAGCGCATCATTCTGACGCGCGACAGGGGTATTTTAAAACAAAATGCGGTAACACACGGTTACTTTATCCGGAATGAAGATCCGAAAAAGCAGTTGACCGAAGTGATTGATCGATTTCAATTGCAAAATTCTTTCCGTCCTTTTTCCCGATGTTCAAACTGCAATGGCGAACTGGAAGAAGTGTCCAATGAAAAATTAACAGCCATTTTGCCGGTCGATACTTTGAATTATTACCACGAATTCTGGAAATGTACCGGTTGCGGGAAAATCTACTGGGAAGGTTCGCATTTCGGAAAGATTCTGAATTGGATTGACAAGTTGCAAAACGGATAGTCCATGATTTTTCCCAATTACTTCGTTGATAGTCATAGTACAGTCCTGACAATCGTTATTAACGTTATCGGGGTTTTTAGGGAATAAAACCGGAGCTTTGAAAGTATAGGCAGGAAATTACCGCACCACCTGAACTTTTACAGCAACAGGCCCTTTTTGTCCTTTTTCCACCTCAAAGGTTACCAGATTTCCTTCACGGATTTCTTCCAGTGTGTTATTAACATGTACAAAAACACTTTCTTTGGTTTCCTGGTCGGTAATGAACCCAAATCCTTTTGCCGGATTAAAAAAGGTAACTGTCCCTTTACGATTGGGATCTACTACTTCAAGGGGGCCGCGGGGCACGCTTACCTGAATATCTTCCACATTGATTTTTTCCTTTTGGTCGGGATCCGGGGGGGTGTCGGAAATATTACCATGCTCGTCAACATAAGCAATCATGTCGTCGAGACTGTTACTTTTGGTGTTCTCTTTTCGAGCCTGTCGTTTTTTTTCTTTGTCTTTCCGTTTTTTTTCTTTTTTATTACGTACTTCTTTTTTGTTAAATGATTCCTGCGATCTTCCCATGTATAATTTTTTGAAATTTACTCCAAATTTATTAATAATTATTCTTTTATTGCTCTGACCAGGCAAATTTTTCTTTTAGCATCGATTTTAATTTACACAATCCGGTTCGTTTGATTTGCCTTACACGTTCGGCTGAAAGTCCGAATTCGGTTGCTATATCGTTTAACGAATAAATGGGGGAGTTATTCAGACCGAATGAACAGACCAGGATTTCGGCTTCCCTTTGCGAAAGTTTACTTAATGCGCGTTTAATGTCTGTAATTAATGATTCTTCCATTAAATTGCTGTCAGGTGAAGGAATGTCTCCGGTTTGAACGATATCATACAAACTGAAGTCATTGTCTCCTTCATTGGACAAAGGTTTATCAAATGAAACCTGGCGTTTGTTAATATTGTTTGCTACTTCCACTTCTTCGAAAGTAAAATCGAGGTGGGCAGCAATTTCATAATTTGTAGGTTTCCGTTCAAATTCCTGTTCCAAAACCGGAATGGCTTTTCTGATTTTGTTGATAGAAGAGAGGCGGTTTAACGGCAACCTTACAACCCTTGTTTGTTCTGAGATGGCCTGCATAATAGATTGCCTTATCCACCAGACAGCGTAAGAAATAAATTTAAACCCTCTTGTTTCATCAAATTTTTTTGCAGCTTTTACAAGCCCCAGGTTTCCTTCGTTAATCAGGTCGGGGAAGGATAATCCCTGGTTTTGATATTGTTTGGCAACAGAAATAACAAAGCGCAGATTTGCAACAACCAGTTTTTCAAGGGCCTGGTCATCTCCAGCTCTGATGCGAGATGCCAGTTCCGCTTCCTCTTCAGCAGATACCATGGGGTACTTGCTAATTTCATTAAAATACCGGTTAATTGCATCGTCATCCCGTTGTGTTATTTGCTTTGTGATTTTAAGTTGCCGCATTTAAAAGATTTAATAGGATTTAAAAATCATGCGGCACAGAACTAAAAGTAAGCTATATGAATTAGTAAACAAAGCGCAGGTTTTCAAATCTGAAACTTATGCAAATGTAGGCATTTTTTATGGTATTAGCTTATTGAAAAATGTCGATTGAAAAGGATTTTGATTAAACGAGCCTTGTCCCTCTTCCGTTGGCCATGTTTGCAATATTGGTGATGAGCACTTCTTTTACACCGTTCCTTTTGGCCCTGAAACCATTGTCGAGTTTGGGAATCATACCGGTATTGATTATTCCTTCCTTCTGGTATTGCTTAAAAACTGCCTTGTCGAGTTCGTGAATGATGGTACTTTCATCGTCCGGATTTAGCAGCACGCCTTTTTTTTCGAAGCAGTAAAAAAGATAAACACTGAAATACCCGGACATTTCCGAGGCAAGTTCAGCGGCAATGGTGTCGGCATTGGTGTTTAAAAGCTGTCCTTTTCCGTCGTGAGTAAGCGGTGCAATAACCGGTACCACATTCTCACCGATAAGCATTCTCAATTCACTGCTGTTCACATCTACTATGTCACCCACAAAACCGTAATCGATTTCCTGCACCGGCCGTTTCCGTGCAGTTATGAGGTTCAGGTCGGCGCCGGTAAGGCCGATGCCATTGCAGCCGCGCGCCTGCAATCCTGCCACAATTTTTTTGTTGACTAATCCGCCATAAACCATTGTTGCCACATCGAGCATCGATTTTCCCGTGATGCGGCGGCCTTCCACCATTTCGGTTTCAATGCCCAGTTTGCCTGCAATTTCTGTGGCTGTGCTGCCTCCACCATGCACCAGAATTTTATTTCCTGAAAATTTGATGAACTGGTCAAGCATGGCGCTCAGCGAATCTGTATCTTCCACCACTTTCCCGCCAACTTTTATTATTGTTAGTCTATCCATGATGTGATTTAACGTTTAAATTTTCAAAAAGTTTTGCAAAATTGCTGCTCCTACTTTTCCGCTTTTTTCTGGGTGAAACTGGGTTGCGTAAAAATTGTCTTTTTGCAGCGCTGCACTAAACGGTTCAATGTAATTGCAGGTAGCAGCTGTGTGTTCACCCAAACCGGCATAAAATGAATGTACAAAATAGACATATTCATTTTCAAGCGCAAAAGAAAACAGGTCGCTTTTCAGGTTGTAAATGGCATTCCAACCCATGTGCGGAACTTTGGTGACAAATTCTTCTGCGGGTTTAGGAATGAACCGTTTTACTTTTTCGTCGAAAATGCCGAGACAGTTTGTGTTGCCTTCTTCGGAATGGGAACACATCAGTTGCAGTCCCAGGCATATTCCCAGTACCGGCTGTTTGAGCGAGACAATCAGCTCGTTGAGTTTGTGCATGCGCAGGTATTTCATAGTGGTGCTCGCTTCACCTACCCCCGGAAATATTACTTTGTCGGCGTTCCTGATTTTATTCGGATCTGCGGTAATTTCCGCATTTATGCCCAATCTGTTCAGCGCATTGTTTACCGATTCGATGTTTCCGGCGTTGTATTTTATGATGACGATTTTCATAAACAGTTTAAAGTTTAAAGTTCAGAGTTCAAAGTTTTTTCCAATGACTATCTTTCCAACAATATATTTATTACCTCTACCATCTCATTGAACTCCTCTACTTTGAAAAGCCGGGTCATGTAAACGATTTTGCCGGAACGATCGATAATTACGTTTCTGGTTACTCCAGCTCCTTTGGCGGCAAAGGTGTAAAAGATTTCACCTCCGGGGTCAAGTGCCAGCGGGTAAGTGATTTTCATGTCGGCTGCAAATTTTTTCACCGTTTTCAGCGGTTCATCCATATCGATGCCAATAAGGCCGAAGTCGCTGTTGTTTTTATGTTTCTGCCAGATTTCCTTTTCGATGTGGGGCATTTCCCTGCGGCAAACCCCGCACCAGCTTGCGGTGAACTGCAGCATCACAACTTTCCCTTTCAAATCGGCAGTGGTAACTTTGATGCCGTCCGTCAGTGTCATTTCAATGTCGGGCATTTGCTGGCCAATTTTTACGATGTAGCCGTAATCTGCCGGAATATCCTGTTTGGGAATTCCTGTAGGTTGTGCGATGACGGAAAAAATGATTCCAAGGGAAAAAAGGATATAAGAAATAAATTTTATAATCATAACATGGTTGAATCGTGTCCTTTTGACTTTTTTAAAATGTAATAAATGTCAGTTACAGTTGTAGCAGTTATAAATACAGGGATTTTGATTATTCCATGCTTTCTTACCTTAGTGACAAATTTTAATGCTTCCATAATTTCTCTTTTTTGCAAAGTTATCAATTTACCGGCATTTTTTTAGGCAATTCGATTAATTGAAAACTACCGTCCTGTTTTTATACACAAGAATTTTTCGTTGTAAATGTTTGTAAACGGCTTGTGAGAGTACTATTTTCTCCAGGTCGCGACCTTTGCGAATGAGTTTCTGGATAGTATCAATGTGGCTGCAGCGGGTTACATCCTGCTCAATTATTGGTCCTCCGTCAAGTTCTGAAGTAACGTAATGGCTGGTTGCGCCAATAATTTTCACTCCGCGTTCGTGTGCGGCATGATATGGTTTGGCACCTGCAAATGCGGGTAAAAATGAGTGATGAATGTTGATGATTTTATTGGGAAACTGTTTGACGAAATCCTTCGAAAGAATTTGCATGTAACGTGCCAGCACTACAAAATCGATGTTGTGTTTTTTAAGCAGTTCAATTTCTTTTTTCTCCTGTTCTTCCTTGTTTTCTTTTGTAACCGGAAAATAGTGAAAATCAATGCCAAATCTCTCAGCAACGGGTTTTAGCAGTTGGTGGTTGCTAATGATTAATGGAATTTCCACGTCCCACTCGCCGGCGGTGTATCGTGCCAGAATATCGAACAGGCAGTGCGACATTTTGGAAACAAACAGTGCCATTCGCGGAATTTCATCGGAAAAATAGAGGCGCCAGTTCATGTTTAGCGGCGACCCAATAAGTGTGTCAAAAAATTCCCCGATTTTCTCCGGCGGAATGGCAAAACCATCCAGTTCCCATTCCACGCGCGTGTAAAATATTTTTTCCTGGCGGTCAACATGCTGGTCGAGGTAAATGATGTTGCCCCTGTTTTTATTCAGGAATTCGGTTACGGTGGCAAGAATTCCCTGCTTGTCCGGGCAGTGAATCAGCAAAATAGCTGTGTTCTTTTTTTCGCGAAGTGGTTTTATCGTTTTCATAGTTTTCCTTTTGTCGATGGCAATTCAAAATTAAACAAATCTCGTTTAACGGCCATTTTTATGGCTTTGGCAAGTGCTTTAAATATAGCTTCAATTTTATGATGTTCGTTGGTGCCCTCCGCTTTAATGTTGAGGTTGCATTTAGCAGCATCGGAAAACGATTTGAAAAAGTGCATGAACATTTCGGTAGGCATGTCGCCCACTTTTTCGCGTTTGAATTCAGTCTCCCATACCAGCCAGGGTCGTCCGCCAAAATCGATGGCCACCTGTGCCAGACAGTCGTCCATGGGCAGACAGAAGCCGTAACGTTCCATACCTTTTTTGTTGCCAACGGCTTTTTGAAAAGCTTCCCCCAATGCCAGCGCCGTATCTTCAATGGTGTGATGTTCGTCCACTTCCAAATCGCCTTTTACCGAAATTTCGAGGTCAACACCGGCATGGCGGCCAATCTGGTTCAGCATGTGGTCGAAAAAGTTCAGACCGGTAAAAATGTTGCAAACACCAGACCCATCCAGATTCAGCCGGACGAAAATGTCGGTTTCTTTGGTTGTACGTTTCACTTCAGCCGTTCGCTCGGGTGAAGCCACGCAGGCATAAATGTCGTCCCAGTCGCTGGAAATCAACACGCAATGTCTTGCAAGTCCGGCTTTTCCCAATTCTTCAGACAAACTCCCGTTGTTGATAAGAATTCCCTTGGCGCCCAGGTTTTTGGCCAGTTCAATGTCAGTTAGACGATCGCCAATTACAAAACTGTTGGGCAAATCGTAATCGCCCTTCATGTATTTTCCCATTAGCCCTGTCCTTGGTTTACGGGTCGGTGCATTGTCGGCAGGAAAACTTTTGTCGATAAGAATATCGTCAAACGTTATGCCTTCGTTTTCAAACGCTTTCAGCATCTTATTTTGTGCCGGCCAAAACGTTTCTTCGGGGTAGGAATCCGTTCCCAGTCCGTCCTGATTGGACACAATGACCAATTCGTAATCCAGATTTTTTTGGATGTTGAACAAGTTGCGGAAAACACCGGGGATAAACTCCAGTTTTTCCAGCGAGTCGATTTGCTCGTCTTCCGGTTCAAAAATCAACGTTCCGTCACGGTCAATAAATAGTGCTTTTTTCATATCGTAGTTTAAAGTTCAAAGTTCAAAGTACAAAGTTAGGTGTTTGAATATAATAGTCGCGTGAAAGAATGAACTTGTTCATATTAAGTTTTTTAGCGCTTTTAGTAATTGTTCGTTTTCATCGGATGTACCTATAGTAATTCGCAGGCTGTCTTCACAAAGATGTACTTTGGAGCGGTCGCGTACAATCACGCCATTTTCCTTCAGGTATTCGTAAATGCCCCGTGCATCGTGCATTTTTACGAGGATAAAATTGGCATCTGACGAGAAAATTTTTACGACAAATGGAAAATCAGAAAGAAGCGTTTTCATTTTTTCCCGTTCAGCGATGAGTAATTTCACCCATTTTTCAACCTTGTCGCGGTTTTCAATCAACTCCATTGCCTTTTGCTGGGTCAGTATATTCAGGTTATAAGGGTATTTTATTTTGTTGAGAACCGAAACGATTTCGAAGGCAGCAAAAGCCATCCCGAGCCTGATTCCTGCCATTCCCCAGGCTTTGGAAAAGGTTTGCAGAATCACCAGGTTTGGGTAGTCATTCATAAGTGGCAGCAACGATTTTCCGGGTGCAAAGTCGATGTAGGCTTCATCCAGCACTACAATTCCTCCGAAGTTTTTCACCACTTCCAAAACCGATTCTTTACTGAGGCAGTTGCCCGTTGGATTGTTGGGCGAGCAAAGAAAAACCAGCTTTGTTTTTTCATCGGTTGAGGCCATTAGTTTTTGAACATCCAGTTCAAATGTTTCGGTAAGCGATACTTTTTTTACTTCAGCATTGTTGATGCCCGCCGCCACCTGGTACATGCCGTAGGTGGGGTCTATGGAAACCACATTGTCTTCTCCCGGTTCGCAAAATGCCCGAATGAGCAGGTCGATGGGCTCGTCGCTGCCATTACCCAAGAAAATCTGCCCGGGCATCACATCTTTCAGCAGGGCAATTTTTTCCTTGAGTTCCCTTTGCAACGGGTCGGGATAGCGGTTGTAAGGCTGGTTAAACGGATTTTCGTTGGCATCGAGAAAAACCATCGCCTCGCCAGAAAACTCGTTCCGTGCCGAAGAGTAAGGTTTTAGGGATTTTATGTTTTTGCGAAGAAGATTATCTATGTTCATAATTGATGTGAATTTATTAAATTTGTTCTCAGATGAGTCCTACAGTATTTAAAAAACGGAATTACAGGTTTTTCTTTTTCTCTCGTGAAGAAAAAAGAATTCATATCCATGTAATAAGTCCTGATGGGGAAGCCAAATTTTGGATTGAACCTGAAATTGAATTGGTAAAAAAGGTTGGATTCAACCAGAAACAGATTAAATTGTTGGAACAAATAATTAAAGAAAACAGAGATGAAATCAGAAGCAGTTGGAGAAAACATTTTGGAAGTTGAAGTAACGAATATTTCAGAGCATGGATTTTGGCTACTGATTGGAGAAAAAGAATATTTCCTGCCCTTTAAAGAATTCCCCTGGTTTAAAGACGCAACAATTGCTGAAATTTCAGATGTTGTTTTTCTGAACAACGAACACTTGTTTTGGGAAAAGCTTGATATTGACCTTACATTAGACATGATTGAGTATCCTGAGAAATATCCTTTAATTTCAAAATAAATTTAGAATTTTGATTCAATTAATCTCCTTCAATCGCAACGTAATAGCATTTTTATGCGCCTCCAACTGTTCGGCAGCAGCCATGGTTTCAATGGCTGAGCCAATAGATTTTAATCCATTTTCGGTAATCTCCTGAAACGTAATTTTTTTCATAAAACTGTCGAGATTGACGCCGCTGTATGAATGTGCCCAGCCGTTTGTCGGAAGCGTGTGGTTGGTTCCCGAGGCATAATCGCCGGCGCTTTCAGGCGTAAAGTTTCCCAGGAAAACCGAACCTGCATTAATCACTTTTTCAGCCAGTTCTCTGTAATTTTTTGTGGAAAGAATCAAGTGCTCCGGTGCATATTCATTAATTAAATCCACGGTTTTCTGTTCATTTTCCATCACAATCAACACGCTGTTTTCAAGCGATTTTTTTGCAAATTCTTTTCGGGGAAGTTTTTCCAGTTGCAGGCTGATTTCTGACTGTACTTTTTCAACCAACTCCCGGCTGTTGGCAACAAGAATTACCTGGCTGTCGGCACCATGCTCGGCCTGCGATAACAGGTCGGATGCCACAAAAACCGGATTGGCCGATTCGTCTGCAACTACCATCACTTCCGACGGGCCGGCAGGCATATCGATGGCTACTTCGTTCATGCTCACCAATTGTTTGGCGGCGGTAACGTACTGGTTGCCCGGACCGAAAATTTTATAGACTTTTGGCACAGATTCCGTTCCGTAAGCCATAGCGCCAATGGCCTGAATGCCACCCAGCCTGAAAACTTTTTTCACTCCGGCAAATTTAGCTGCAAACAGAATGGCCGGATGAATTTTTCCATTTTTTCCCGGTGGAGTGCACAGCACAATTTCTTTGCAACCTGCAATACGTGCCGGAATGGCCAGCATTAGTACCGTGGAAAACAGTGGTGCAGTTCCACCCGGAATGTACAATCCCACTTTTTCGATGGCCACTGCTTTTTGCCAGCAGGTAACTCCCGGCATGGTTTCAATTTTCCGGAATTCCGATTTTTGTGCTGCATGAAATTTTTCAATATTGGCAGAAGCCAGTTCGATTGCTTTTTTTAATTCGGGGCCTATCTGATTTTCAGCCACGGTCAATTCTTCCTCCGAAATCAGGAATTCCTCCAAATCAACTCCATCAAACTTTTTGGTGTATTTCCGTAAAGCAATGTCTCCGGTTTGTTTTATTTCGTTTAAAACAGCCTGAACGGTTTCATATAAACCCGAAACATCCAGCAACGGCCGCTGCAGGATTTGGGACCAAAGGGTTTTATCGGGATTGAAGTATATTTTCATTGTCTGTGTACTTAATACTGTGTACTTAAATCTACTCTGTTAGAAAATCATCTTCTCAATCGGCACAACCAGAATTCCTTCGGCGCCGGCTTTTTTCAGCTTGCCAATGATTTCCCAGAAATCGTCTTCGGCAATTACCGAATGCATGGAGCTCCAGCCTTCCTGGGCCAGCGGAACTATGGTGGGGCTTTTCATTCCGGGAAGCAGACTTGCTACCTCCTGAATTTTTTCGTTGGGCGTGTTCAGTAAAATGTATTTTTTGCCTACAGAACGTTGTACCGATTCCATTCGGAAAATCAGTTCGTCCAAAATTTCCTGTTTTTGCGGAGAAAGATTGGGTTTGGCAATCAGCACTGCTTCAGAATGGATTACCACTTCCACTTCTTTCAATCTGTTGCTTACCAATGTAGAACCCGAACTTACAATGTCGAAAATGGCATCGGCCAGGCCAATTCCCGGTGCAATTTCTACCGAACCGCTAATGACATGAATTTCTGCTTCAATCTGGTTCTCGTTCAAAAACTTCTGCAAAATGTGCGGGTAGGAAGTGGCAATTTTTTTCCCGTTAAAAAACTCCGGGCCGGGGTAATCCAGCGATTTGGGAATAGCCAGTGACAACCTGCATTTGCTAAATCCCAGACGTTTGGCAATGACCACGTTTTCGCCTTTTTCCAGCATTTCGTTTTCGCCAACAATGCCCACATCGGCCACGCCATCGGCCACGGTTTGCGGGATGTCGTCGTCGCGCAGGAACAAGGCTTCCATCGGAAAATTTCCCGCTTCCGATACCAGTTTTCTTCTGCCAATGGTTAAATCGATGCCCGATTCCTGAATCAGTTTCATCGAATCTTCATTGAGTCTTCCTTTGGTTTGAATGGCAATCTTTAATTTATCCATGTTTTTGTCTTTTCAATTTCTCAATTAATTGGGACAGATCCCGAATCGCTTCGCTTTTCGGGATTCGTTCGATAATAAGTTTTTACTTCGTTAATAAACTCGTAAAAACTTTATCTCACGAAAAAGGCCTGCCATTCTGGCAAGCCTCTGGTTCAATATCTTTTAAAAATTACGACAAAACAACCCTGACCTACCAACCGTTAGGTTTTGTAATGATGGCCGTAATGTCCTAATCCGTAATTCATAATTGTTTATTATTTTCTGCAATAATAAGTATTAATTTCAACCCATGCAACGGCTTACAAATTTTAAGCTAATTGTTAAAAATTAATTTACGCAAAAATGGGTTGATTTTTAACTTTTTTCTTTGAATATTGCAATCGGTTGCATTAAATTGTACCGTAAATAATAAACAGATATTCAACCATGAAAAAACTACTTGCAGCCATTTTTTTGTTTTTGTTCCTGGCCGGAACAACAAACGCCCAAAAAGCCGGAAATGAAAAGCTTTTTGAAGATTCTTACATTAAGCAAACCATGCGAAACGCGCTCGACTGGCAATTAAGTCATCCGAAACACAAATTGTGGGACTGGACCAACGGTGCATTTTACGCCGGAGTGTTTGCTGCATACGAAACGTTGGAGAGTGACAATATTTACAAGGCCATTCACGCCATGGGCGAATCAAATAAATGGAAACCCGGACCGAGGTTGCACCATGCCGATGACCATGTAATTTGTCAGACTTACATTGATATGTACCGGATTTCCAACGAAAAGAAAATGATTCAACCTTTTATTGAAACGATGGATGAATTTATGGCAACACCTTATGAAACAGGCGGTATCAGAAAAGTTACATGGTGGTGGTGCGATGCCCTGTTTATGGCTCCGCCTGCATTGGTAAAACTGGGTGTAACTTTCGATGATAAAAAGTATTTTGAATTGAATGACAAACTTTTTAAAGAATGTTATGATTTGCTTTACGATAAAGAAGAACATTTGTATGCCCGCGATATTCGCTATAAATGGGATGAACCCGATATTGAAGTAATTAAAGAAGCCAACGGGAAAAAGATTTTCTGGTCGCGTGGAAACGGCTGGGTAATGGGCGGCCTGGTTCGTGTATTGGAGGAGTTGCCAGAGAACTGGCCAACCCGCAATTTTTATTTGGAGAATTACACAGAAATGGCTGAAAAAATTGTTTCGCTGCAACAGGACGACGGGTTATGGCGTGCCAGTCTGCTCGACCCGAATTCTTATCCGGGCGGCGAAGCCAGTGGATCCGGATTTTATACTTACGCTTTGGCCTGGGGCATTAACCATGGGATTCTTGACCGCGAAAAATATTTACCGGTTGTTGAAAAAGCATGGGCAGGAATGAATTCGCTGATTCAACCTGATGGCCGTGTGGGCTGGGTGCAACCCATTGGCGCCGACCCACGCAAAAATTTCTCAGCCGAAAGCTGGGAAGTTTACGGTACCGGAGCATATCTGCTTGCAGGCAGCGAAGTGATTAAGCTGGAGAGATAATATAATTTGATCATTAGAAACAGGCCGTTAAGGATTTTAAAAACTTAACGGCCTGTTTTTTTATTCAGTAACATCAATCTTAGTGGCTTCAAACGGTAAATCACCTTCGGGTGTATTGGCCGTTCCTTTCATTTTGTTTCCTTCAAAAGTGGCTTTGATTGGAACGTAATTATATTCTACATTAATGCCAAATTTCAAAACATTTTCTTCGAATTTAACGTCTTTTAATTCCACTTTTGTTCCATCGGCAAATTTAATTTCGCCAGCAAGAACTCCTTCTTTTTCAAGAATAACAATGGAACCTGTTTCATAGCCATAAGGCGCCTGAGGACTTTTGAATTTCCATTCGCCCAAAACATCTTTATTTACAGGTGTTGCGGCTGCATTAAATACGGTTGTGGCAAGAAGTGCCAGCGTCATAAAAATCAGAATTTTTTTCATTTTATACAGATTTAAGTTTAACTCAGACAAATTTGTCACAGGAAATTGAATTTTCCAAAAATTAATCTTCTTTTCTCACCAAAAGAAATTTATTGTTTTCAAGAGCCGAAAATCCCTGGTCATAACAAAAGTAATATACCCTGCCATTTTGGGTTTTGTAAATGTGGGTAAAGTAATTGAAATTAAATCCCTGTTTGACCATCACTCCTTTGTAGGTGGTGGTTTTGTCGTTTGGGTTCAGTTCTTTTAAAATGGAATGGTTTTTTTTCAAAATGCGGTTAATTTTTCGCATGTAGTTGCTGGTGTTGCCCAGTTTCTGGTTGTTCCAGGCATTGCGGCAGGCATCGCTGCAAAACTTCTGGTCGGCCCGGCCGCGCAGAGGTTCACCACATTCGAGGCATTTTCTTTGTTCCATCGTTTTATCGTTTTACAAACCGCTAACATACAAAAAAATATCCGTTTGTAAACGCTTGCAACCGCTTATAATCGGTTACAAACATTTAAAAACCGGTTAACCTTTGGGGGCTGATTTACCTTTGGTGTACAATTTCGTTTTAGTTATTAATTTAAAATTTTGAATCATGAATGCATTAAGAAACAGCGTCAGGCTTATCGGTCATCTGGGAGAAAACCCAAAAGTGAGAAAGCTTGAAAGTGGGAAAAAAGTTGCTAATTTTTCTATAGCAACCAACGAAATTTACCGCGACAGTAACGGTGAAAAGCAGTCGGAAACTACCTGGCACCGGCTGGTAGCCTGGGAAAAACAAGCGGAGATTGCCGAGAACTACCTGAAAAAAGGTTCGGAAATTGCCGTGGAAGGTAAACTCACCAACCGTTCTTACGACGATAAAAACGGTGAAAAACATTACATCACCGAAGTGGTTGTCAACTCCCTGCTAATGCTCGACAAGAAAAACGGGAACGGATAAAAACAGAAAGTTGCCCGAGAAGTAATCCCTGTAAAATGAAAAGAGGCCGGAATTTCCGGCCTCTTTTTCAGTGTTATTGCGGGGTATTGTACCCCAGTATTTTAAACATGTCTTCCACCGTTTGTTCGGTGCGGTAAACGTAATCCACAAAGTTACCGGTTTCGTCGCGGTCGATGATAACGTGTTTTGGCGCCGGAATGAGGCAGTGCTTGATCCCGCCGTACCCGCTGATGGAATCCTGGTAAGCGCCGGTGTGGAAAAAGCCCAGGTAAAGCGGTTCTTTTTCGCGCGATGAATACCGCGGCAGCATAATCTGCTGGTTCAGGTCTTCGGAGTTGTAATAATCCGAATGGTCGCAACTGATGCCGCCAATATTAACGCGGGTATATTCGTTGTTCCACTTGTTGATGGGCAGCAAAATGAACTTTTCAAAAATTGACCATGCATCGGGAATGGTGTTCATCAAACT
>JAHYIT010000021.1 GCA_019429205.1 Mariniphaga sp.
ATTTCAACAGGTAAAAGAGAATATTGTCGGTGTCACCAATATTTTTCCGGTTTTTAATGAGTTCGGCAAACAAATCCTGGAGCGCATCTTCTATAAAAGATATTTCGGAAGTAAATTTTAACCCGTAACGGTACAATTTTTCAGCATGTTCAGCATAAATAAACGAAATGGCCCACTCTTCCCCCTTTTTGAAAGAAGTCCAGATTTCATTATCTGTTAAGCCGGTTGAGTTCATTTATTCTTATTTGGTATATTGGATGCAAGATTAACAAATACCAACGTAAAAACAAACCTGTTCTTTGTGAATCACAAAAATCCAATTTAAAAAATTCCAATCCAACCACCCTACACCTCTCCCAATTTCTTGCTATTTTTGCTGCACAAAAAACAAACGAATGATTAACGGCAAAAAAGTGGTAGTTGTGCTTCCGGCATACAATGCTTCCAAAACAATTGAAAAGACATATAATGAAATTGATTTTTCAATTGTTGACGATGTAATTCTGGTGGACGACCTGAGCAAGGACGACACAGTGGAAGTGGGAAGAAAACTGGGAATAAAACATATCATCATTCACGAAAAAAATACCGGTTACGGGGGTAACCAGAAATCGTGCTATAACAAAGCGCTTGAAATTGACGCGGATATCGTTGTGATGCTCCACCCCGACTACCAATACACACCCAAACTTATTCCGGCTATGACGCACCTTATTGCCAGCGGACTTTACCACGTGGTGCTGGGTTCACGTATTCTTGGCAAAGGTGCGCTCCAAGGCGGAATGCCGCTTGTTAAATACATTGCAAACCGCGGTCTCACGCTTTTTCAGAATATCCTGATGAACGCCAAACTCTCTGAATACCACACCGGTTACCGCGCTTTTTCCCGTGAAGTTCTGGAAACGGTAAATTATGAAGCCAACTCCGATAATTTTGTGTTCGACAACCAGATGCTGGCGCAAATTTGGTATGCCGGTTACGACATTGCCGAAATCACCTGTCCCACCAAATATTTCGACGATGCATCGAGCATTAACTTCAAAAACAGCAGTATTTACGGAATTGGGGTATTGAAAACTTCGCTGCAATATCGGTTTCAGAAGTGGGGATTGTTAAAAAATAAAATTTTCGATCGAAAAAGAGCTGATAAATATTATTAATATGATAAGTATTATTTCTTTACCAATTTAATAGTCGAAAACATAGACAATTGAGACCAAAATGAGGATAAGGTTTTATCGATTAAAGAAAAAAAACCATACGAAAAATCCGGCGCCAGTTGTTTGAAAGATACTCCCCCGCTAAACAGATACCGAAGTGGAGTATGATAGCGAAACTCAACTATTTCGAAGTTTGGGAAATGAGATTCGAACAGCTTTTTATCGCGTTCAAAAACTATCCAGGGTAAAGCGCCGTTTGCACCGCTCAGCGGCCCGGAAGGAGGAATTGTCCATCCTGCACCGGGTTCAAAAGGTTCGTGATGAAAGTTTTTATAAATAAACCTGCCCCACAATGAGTTTGCCGGTTCAATCATAACCACCATCCCATCTTTTTTTAACACCCGGTCCACCTCTTTTAAAAACTGAGTTGCATCTGGAATATGATGAAAAGTATCTATCATAAAAACAGCGCTTAGTTCGTTATTTTCAAATGGCATTTCGAGGGCTGAAAATGTTAGGTCGTTAAAGGGTAGATCAAGAATATCGGAGCATAGAACGGCAGGGATAACCTCCTTTAAAAATCCACCCCCCGACCCTAGTTCTATTATTTTCCCATCGGGTAACTGAGGTAAAGTTTTCGAAAATATCTCATACCATTCTTCATATAATTTACGGAGAAACAGCTTGTTCCTGATTATTTGATTGTGAAAGATTGTCCGCTCGGGAGAATCCAGTTCGAAAGGAATATTGTATTTGATTTGTTTTATCATCCTGTAAAATGCAAACCAGAGTTTTTTATTTAAACTTGATTTTGAACAACGCAAACCACCACATTTTCAGTAGCAGTAAACCGTGTTTAAACCGCGATATGTTGGTGTCGCCATAAACTCGTTCCTGGTACCGGATGGGCATATCGATAATTTTCAGGTTGAGTTTGAACGCCCCAAACAGCAAATCGAAATCGCCAAACGGGTCGAAATTGCCAAAGTAGTGACGGTTGGCTACCAGTTTCAGGTAATCTTTGCGGAACATAACCTTGGTGCCGCAAAGCGTGTCTTTTACGGGTTGCTCCAGCAGCCAGCTAAAAGCCATACTGAAAAACTTATTACCCAGCGTATTTAAAAACCGCATGGCATTTTTTTCCATGGGATAAATCAAACGTGTACCGTTAATAAAACCGCCCTTGTTGTTGGCAATGGCGTTGTAAAATTTGGGCAATTGCTCAGGCGGAACGGTTAAATCGGCATCCAGAATCATCAGAATATCGCCGGTGGCAATGGCATATCCGGCGCGTACGGCATCGCCTTTGCCTTTACCGGGTTGCTGCAGAATTTTAATGTCGTGCGTATCTTTGTATTTCTGTTGAATTTCCTGAATTTTCTCCCAGGTATTGTCAGTGGAATTTCCTTCCACAAAAATTATTTCGATGTGTTTGCCAAATTTTGGCATGCGCAAAATGGCGTTTTCGATGTTCCCGCTTTCGTTGCGCGCAGGAATTAAAACTGAAGTGGAATATTTTTTGGCAGCTTCCTCCTCATTTACCGAAACAATGGGCAGCGCAAACGTGTAATGGTTCAGTGCAAACCAGTTAAACACCGGCAGCCGCGATAAAAACTTGTTCAAAAACGGCGAAAGCAGCGGCACATAAAAAGGAAACAGCATGGAAGCATTTTGCTTGTAGGTTTCAAAACCAGCCAGGTAAAGCAGGTTGGCTAAATCTTTCCGCGAAATCCAGCTTTGTTTGGGAGCTTTTTTCTTAATACCCGTAAACTCGGCAAACTTGATAAAAGGCTCCCAAAAAATATTGTAGTAAGTAACAATAATTTTTGTTTCGTTGTGACAAACCTTGTGCAGCTCTTCAAACACCTGCTGAATATCGGTTAAATAACCAATCAGATTTGAAAGAATAACCACATCATATTTTTTATCCAGTTTTATATCCTCTGCCGGATAGCATACAAATTCAATATCAGGAAACTGATTGCGTGCTTCTTCCACCATCCTTTCGCTGAAATCGAGGCCAGTTTTTTCCTTCCCTTTTATTTTTGCCAAAAGCTCGCCGGTTCCGCAACCTACTTCCAGCACCGATGATTCATCGTGTACAAAAAAATCCACATAGTTGGTAATGCTGTCCCAGTAATAACTTTTGCTTTTGCGGTATTTAATACGGGTTGCAGCTACTTTGTTAAAGTAATCTTTTAGTTGCTGTTTTTTTTCTTTGTAAATATCCATTTGGTTTTTTATTGGGCAATTTCACTTCTGAAATGGCTAATGCCTGAAATATACTTCGAATTTTTATCTAAACGGAAAGGAAACTGGTTTGTTATATTTTCTGCTTCTTCTTCCCATAAATGATCGTATTTTAATTCAATAACTGTTTTCAGGTACTCTTTGTGCATGTGCAAAAAGTGGTTCCAGGTGGGCCGCAGGTTATAATATTCCATTTCGTCATCCAGGGTTATTCTGAACCTTTTGTTTCGCGATTCCAAATAACTTCTTTTATAAGTATTAAGCAAAACCGGCTGATTTCCGGAGAGTTTTGCCATCACCTCATCAGGCAAACCGGCAGATGCAAAATAGTTTTTCCATAAGTTTCCGTTAAACCCGGCTGAATGAATCTCAAATTCAGGAAGTATAAAAGATTTTTTCGTTCCGGTAAATCCTTTTTTAATTTTAAACTCGAGAATTGGTTTTTCAATCTTTCCAAATAATTCGCCATACCACCTGATGCGCACCTTCCAGCGATGACCAACTCCAAAAAGGTTATCGAAATAACAATCCATTCCAGGGGTATCAAAATAAATGTTGTTTATCCTGCGCGATGGGTAAGTTTGGGCAAAAAATGCACTGTTTTGTTTCACGATGGTTTCAGCTACCATTCGCGGAACTTTATCGGCCACAAATTTGCGTTCGTAACGTTGAGTATTCAGCTCGGTATAACCTTCCATTATTTAAAATGAATTGTTATCGACAAACGAAACACGGGTATCGGGACTAATTTCATTCAAACTGTTTTTGAATTGTTGCAGGTCGCCCGACTTTTTGGTTTCAATCCAAAATCCGGCCTCAATTATATCAACTGTTTCATCGAACCGCACTAGTTTAGAAGCTTTAAATACATGCTGCACCAGGCCATCAATTTTATCAAGCGTAGGTTTTTCAATACCTGTTCCGCTAACGGTAAGGTACAGGTTTTGCTTCCGGGTTTTCTTCGAAGTTAAATGTCTGGTCCAAATTACCGCCAGTAAAATAATAGCTGCAACTACGGTTACCACCCGCTGGTTGGCGCCAAACCCCAAACCGATACCAATGGTAAAAAACAGGTAGGCCAGTTCTTCGGGCTCTTTAATAGCCGACCGGAACCGGACAATTGACAAAGCGCCCACCAATCCCAGCGACAAGGCCAGTGACGACTTCACAATGGAAATAATAAGCATGGTGGTAAATGCTATTAAAAAGAAATTGGCTGCAAATGCCCTTCTGCCCGAAAGGCTTTTGGCACATTTCCGGTAGGTCCATTCTAAAATAAACGATAAAATTAAAACAATGAGGGCATTGATTAAAAACTCCCGAATCGAGATATGAGAGCTTTCGGTTATTAAAAACCGTTGAAACAGGTTCCACTTGTCCATTTTTCAAATTTTATTGATATAATTTTAATGCTAATTTTCTTTCCCTACCATAAATATTTTTGCCGTTAACGGATAACACAGAGCCTTCTTCAACCTGATGGAACACCTTGGTCCGCCTCATTTTCAGGTTTTTAACATTAATGGAAGCCGGTCCGTATTCAGGCTTTTTTACAAATGCAACAAACCCATAAACGGTATTTGTCATCTCAATATTATTTATTGTAACATGCGATAAATCTTTTGAAGCTACCCCAATAATAGCTTTTTCAATGGTGCAATTTTCAACAGTCAGTGTGGAATTTTCACCGCCTGAAATGGCTTTGTCATTGATTTCAATCATCTTACATCCCGAAATAGCAACCTGGCTTCCGGAGAAGTCGATGGCATCGTTTCCGATGTTCCGAAACTCACTATTCAGCACCTGCCCCGTGCAAAAGTCTGAATCGAATGCATCGGCAAAAGTATTGATAAAACTGCAGTTATCAACGAGAAAATCGGACCGGACGGTATTCAGTGCATCATCGCAATTCACATTCGATTCAAAAATGCAATGGTAAAAATCCACATCGGCTTCGTAAAACGTAACGGCTGAGGGTGTTTGCCAACCTCCCCTGTTAATGCTTCCGAGCCGGGAAAATCTTGTGTGTTTTAATTCCGAACGTTTTGATGTCTGCAAAACATGAACGCCCTGCGAAGTTAAATCGCCGGAGTAAAATTCCACCCGGTTATCTTCCTCACCTTCTGAATAAAGTGCTGAAAACGAGAAAAACCCGGCCCCTTCGGTCAGGTTGATTTTTGTTCCGGGCCTAAAAATAACAGTTGTATTGGCCGGAATATACACATCGGAAGAAAATACGTATTCTCCGTCAAAAACAATGGAATCACCCTGCCATGGTAAAATGGAAGCACCGGCTGTAGGGATGAGTTGCTGCCGGGTGCTTAATTCATTAGAAAATGCCCAGTGGCTCACTTCTGCTTCCAGATTCTCATTCCCCACTGAAAAAATAACTTTATATGGTTCACCCTGCACCTGAACAGAAGCCCTTCCCGGATTCAGTCCGTCGTACGCAACTACTTCAACCCGTGGGGAAAAGTTTGCCGGAAGGTTGTCTGAAATGAGGGCTCCAAAAACAGCAATTTCACTGCCGTGGTAGTTTAAAATGTCCATTTTCCCACTATTCTTATCAAAATAGGTATGAACCAGCAACGGGGTAAGATTTGGATTCGTTTCGGTAGTAAATTGCTTCTTAAACTTATCGCGGTTGATTTGTCTGAAAGCCGCTTCCAATTTCGGGATATTTGCTTCAATGGCTTCCATATTCTCCCTGATAACCCGGCCTTGTTCTTCCAAAAAATCAAAATTAAACTGGTACCAGGGAAATTCCTGGCGGATAATGGCAGCAAGGGAATCGCTATCCGGTTTAAATGTTGCAATGAGCCGGGAGATGAAGGATTCATCTGTATATTTTTTCAAATATTTCAAATAATCACGGTTAAAAAGCGAATCGGTAAAAACCTGATAAAGTAGAAGTTCTTCCTTGTTAAAACTTTCAATTTTTGACGGATCGAGCAGGGAGATCGCTGGCTCATCAATCCGTTTAAAAATGCCGCCTTCTACAAATCCATCAAAAGCAATGGGCTCCAACAGGCAGGTAACCGGATTAAAATAGAACCGCTGGTTGTGCCAGGTAAACCCGTGATAAGCCTGCGTTATATCCATGAGGGCATAATACCGCGCCAGTTTATCGATGTCGAAAATTAGGGACACCGGCATCGAATAATTCTTGTATTGCAGCAAAAGTTTTTGAGCTTCAACGGCTTGCCGGGTTTTCAGGGAATCAGAGGTTGTTGAACCTTCTTTAAAAGGGGTAATTTTTGCAGCACCAAAATAATCCACATCCCAAAGTTTTTCGGTTTGATTGAATTCCATATTGAGGTTCCAAAACAGGGTTTCGTCGAACCTTACAATGGGGCCTTCGCGGCGGTTTCTATTTTCAATTAAATGCTTTTCAAAGTGTTCCTCCCAGGCATAAATTCCTTTCGACTGGTTATTTAATACAACCGGAACAAAACCATACCGCGTAGTAAGTACATCTTCACGGTCAAAAATCTGGTGGGCCAGCCATTCGTATAAATAGTTGCGGGTGGCGGGGTCATGCACCGAAAAAGTGCGGATATGGTTCCATGCAAAATCGCTTTTCAGCCTAATCCTGAACGACCATTTATCGCCCTGAATGTGGTCCATCAGGTCGCCTTTTAGCCTGATTTCACCGTTAAGAAATTCATTTCCATCGAAAATAACAGCCCCTACATAATCTTCGTCTTCGTTTACCAAAACGCCTTTGTCAAATGCTTCAATGCGTTTTGTATCGAAAAATCCAAGGTGTTCAGGTTCTGCATAAATAAATAAAGGGTTTAGCGTATCATAGTCCGGATAATGTTTTTTATTTCGGTGAACAATCTGAATATCATCGAAATAAACGGTATCGTTTCCTACATTCCAAACAAAAATTGTTAATTTATTTTCAGCTATATGAGGGGGGGAAAACATCTCGATAAAAATTTTTTGCCATCCGTCAGGATTTTCTTCCACAACATTTTTACTGGCTTTGTACAATTCTCCACCAGCGCCAATCGCAATTGCCCCATCATCACCGGTACATTTTCTCCATGCAGTAACCTGAAAGTAATCATCTGGGCCAACGGTGTAGTCTGTTGTAAAGCCATAAAGCTTTTCAGGTGTTAGCTTTAAGGAAAAGTTTCCTGAAAATGCAACTTCACCGGTTCGGGTATTAACATTTCCAAAAGACAATGAATCGCCAGAGGATTCGGGGAAAGAATAACTTTCGTCATCCACTTCCTCTGCCCCGCAATGGAAAATTCGTTCAAATCCATCATCTTCCGGCAAAGGTTTGTTTGCAGGAGTACAACCATACCAAACAATTAAAATGAAGATCTGTGCAATTATGATTTTAAAAAAATCAAACATTGAAAAGTTTTATCCCTAAAAAAATATTCCCTTATAATTGCCGGCTAAATTAACAAATCAGGCAGAACTTTTTAGTTTTGCAGAACATTTATTGTTTTGTTTCAAATTCAAAATCATTTTCTTTAAAGAAAAGATGAAAAACATAAAAAATAAGTACTCCATAATACTTCTGTATCTGCTTTTTTCATTATCCGGGCAAACCCAAAACCGGCAAATAGTGTATTCATTTTTTGTTGCCGGCCACACGTATGGTCAACCCGGTGTTAAAAACGGGCTTCACCCGCCGTTCAAAGAAAAATTTGATTATATCCGCAACCGGCCCGAAATTAAATTTGGCGTTTTTACCGGCGATATTGTGGCGGCAAATCCTACTGCCATTGAATGGGACAGAGTAGATGCTGACATTGAAAATTTAGGATTGCCGGTTTATTTTACTGTGGGTAACCACGACATGGAAAACCGTGAATTGTTTGAAAGCCGTTATGGAGATACATATTATTCATTTACTTTTGAAAACGACCTGTTTATTGTTTTAGACCCGAACCTCGATAACTGGAATATTTCAGGCGACCAACTTGTTTTTCTGAAAAACACACTGAAAGAAAACAATAACAATAACAACCATATTTTTGTCTTGTTTCATCAGTTGTTGTGGTGGGAAAACAATAATGTTTACGCTAATATAGGCCCCAATTCTTTTGCAGGCAGGGCTGATTCAATCAATTTTTGGAGTGAAATAGAACCGATGTTTTCAAAACTTCAAAATGAAGTATTTATGTTTGCGGGCGATGTTGGCGCCGGAAGCTGGGCAGTTGATTTTATGTACGACAAATACAACAATATTTCGTTAATTGCCAGTGGTATGGGCGAAGGAAATGGCGACAATTTTATTGTGGTAAATGTTTATGAAGACAATTCTGTGGGTTATGATCTCATCTGCCTTAATGATTCTGTTTTAAACTGTTTTGGCAATTTAACCGATTACAGGCTTACAACAAGCGCTTCTTCTCATTTTGCCAGGCCTGAGGAAATCTTTATCTATCCCAATCCGGCAACCCGGCAGTTTCAGGTACTGATTAAATCAACAAAAGAAAAGTTTATGGATTTTCATTTATTTGACATACACGGGAAAAAAACCATAAGCAAACAAATTCAAACAAATGCCGTTACAGAAATTCAGCAAATTTCCGGCGGTCTTTATTTTTACCTGTTTGAAAAGAATGGAGTAAAATTTAAATCAGGTAGCCTGTTGATCAAAAATTAATATTTGGGTTAAATCCTGTTTGCGATTTTATGAACTGATACGTTATTATTCAGGTTTAATGTTTCGGAGATCATACGCGCTAATATTTTTATACTGCCCTATTTTATTTTGTGTAAACGGCTGAATATAATCGCTGTTAAGGATGGTTGAATCGTTCACTATTAAAAACCTTGCCCCTTGTTCAATCCGCTTGTAAAAACCTTCTTCGCTGTCAATATTGCTTCCGTATTCCGTATAACCTTTCCTGTTCATATAATACAACGATCCATTAAAGGTAAAATCGGGAATGGAAATTACTTTATCTTCAGGCCCGATACCCCATTCCCGGAAAGAAGGTTCAATCTCTGTAAGCGGTTTCATCCGGTTATACATATCGTTCATCCAGCCTACATACCGGTTTTCAATCCTTTCGCGGCAGGTTAAAGCATTCCATAAAAAGAATGCTACTGCAAGAACTGAAAAAGCAACTTTTACCGGAGGCCTCAGGTTTTTTAGCTGGGTAAAGAATATTGCCCAAACAGCCACAAATACGACTATCAGGTTTACCATATAATAGTCGTGCGCTTCAAACACCTGGAACCATAAGGCCAGTTGAATGGCCATACCTACGGGCAAAACTAAAATAAAATACCTGAAGACCGGCTTCAGTTTCCGAATCCGGAAAATCAAAAACAGCCATATAGCCAGAGTGAGGTATTGGGTGTAAGGCAAATACATTTCCTTAAAATAGATATAATCAAGCATATCTATGACTCTTGATATCTGTTCCTGTGTCATATCCCAAATAGGCAATATTCCATGAAAGGAATAAAGCCCCTGATTGTTCTGGTTGTATTGTTCAACATAAACGTACCACAAAACTATGGGGACAAGGGCAAGTATAAAAGGCACGATATCTTTCCATCTGAAACAGAATATGCACTGGTCCTTTTTCAGAAAAAGCAATTCAATGAGTATCCAGCCTCCCAGTGCAATAAAGGAAATAGCTGCTGTGATCTTCAGTAACATGGCAAGGCTAAACATCAATGCAGAGAACCAGAGATTTAATATCTTTCTGTTCTTGAGGAACCGGATTATAAAATACCATGCTATAAAAACAAATGATAACGACGGCACATCGGGCAGATAATTAGGGCCATAAAAAACTACCATTGGAGAAGTAAATACCAGTAGGCTGACAAAAGCGGCCAGATACTGGTTCTTCAATACGTAAATTAATCCATGAAACAGCGCAAACAACCCGAAAAAAAGTATGATTATCTGAACCAATTTATATATCCATTCGTGAGCGCCAAATACATCCCAAAGTTTTGCCACCAGGTAGTATATAATTGGGAACTCGCCTGCTGCCTTTCCAGAATATCCTCCACCGCCAAACTGGTTGTGCATTTCAGGCTCCAGGAATGGAAGGTCGTATTGATGATAGTTTAACGTGAGTGAAAGGCAATTGGTTTGACGCCAGATATGCACCGATTGGGGAGGCATAAAAAGTGAGTTGTTAAGATCATATAAAAAAAACAGACCTGCAAAAACAGAAATAAACAGAATGTTGCCAGTTAATTTTTTGCTAAAGAAGGAAAGGTTCATCTTGATAAGCTAAATATTAATTCTTTTAAAATTTCATTATTCAGAATAAAAATAATGCCGGCTAAAGTAGCAATTATCTGCAAACTTTTTGAAGTGCAAAATCAGTAATTTGTTAAGTTCAGGCATCGAACAGCGGATTCAGATTATTTTTATTCTGATATTCTGTTGCACTTTTTTTATATTATTGCATTTTTTACATTTGACGTAATATTTATGGGCTGAAACCCAAAGTCAATGAAATAGTATATGAACCGTTTACTACAATCAATCTGGAAAACCAGATATGTCCTTATCCTGATACTGCCTATGTTCTATTTTTTTGCCGGTTTGTACATCAAACTGATCCTTGATGATCCTTCTTTAAGATCGATCGATCCGGATTATGCCTATTTTATCAGCGGACTGAATATGTCGGAAGGAATTTTCAAACTAACACATATCGATCATCCAGGCACACCACTTCAATATCTGATTGCCCTGGTAATAAAAGCGGTACACCTGTTCAGGAGCAATCCCGATGCAACGATGGATGTTTTAGCCAATCCTGACCTTTACCTGACAATTGTAAACATTACAATCACAAGTATCGTAGCAATTTCTTTATTCATTGCGGGTAATCTGGTTTTCAGAAAAACCAATTCGGTTTTGTATGCCATGCTCATTCAGACTGTTCCATTTGTTACCTACATCTGGTATGAGATTGTTGGAAGAATTATATCCGAACTGCTGATGCCCCTGCCAATAATTGCATTGAGTGTTTTAATTATTGATTATATTTATAGTGAAAAGGAAAAAATGGAAGGCCCCCAACTGTTAACAATGAGTATAATCTTAGCCTTCGCCCTAACACTAAAACTTACCCTGGCACCCCTGCTTTTAATTCCATTGGTAATTGTTAAAACCTGGAAGAAAAAAATATACGTTCTGTCGCTTACGCTGTTATTCTTTTTGATTATTGCAGTTCCTGTTACACTGCAGCCCGAACGATTCTTTAACTGGACTAAAAATCTGTTTTTGCACAGTGGCTATTATGGAAGTGGAGAGAAAAACATTGTTGATCCAAATCTTTTTATAGAAAATTTTTATAAAATATTGTACCTGGAAAAAAGCTTTTCTTACCTGGTCGTTTTTTTAACACTCATTTCATTCATTGCCTTTATTTGGTTCAGGAAACGGTTAAACAGCCAGGTTTCCAAAAAACTTCAGGTTAGTTTTGGTGTATTGCTTCTAATACTGGTGCAGATTATAATGATAGGGAAACATTATTCACCCCGTTATTTTATTCCTGCAGTAATGTTTTCCCCGTTACTTGTTTTTCTGTTAATTGAAATAATCAAAGAATTCAATACTTCAAAAATTTTGAATGTTATATTAATGAGTTTGCTTGCAGTTTATCTGGGATGGCATATACAACAACAACTTTTTACAATTGGTTACACGTCGGACACTTTTCAAAACCAAATAGATGCGAGAAAGGTAACCAGGGGAGTTATAAATACTTTTGAGAAGGAAAGCATAAAAATAATTGTTTCGCAAGATTATGGATCTCCCTTCCCCGAATATGCCCTGCATTTCAGCACTGTTTGGTCGGCTGCCTCTGCCCGCGAACGCTACAGGGAAATCCTTGGAAAAATTTTCCCCTACACTTATCAATACACTACCTGGGATGGAAATTTTATCCATTGGGGAGAACCATTTGATCAAAGCAAAATTGTCAGCGGGAATATTCCTGTTTACCTGTATCTTGAAAACAACTCAGCAGAACTTTATCAAAAGGCAATAGAAAAGATCTTTCCTGTAAATGAACTTTATACAATTGATGCAGGACATATTTTCACAAATTCAGTAAACGGGGAAGCCATCTATAAAGTAAATCTCCGGCAAAAGTAAAATTCTTATGAAATAGAGTTTTACGAAGGAATCCATTCGCAAGCATCTGAACCATCTGTATTCCATAAATTCGTTAACTAAAGTGAACAGCTTGGCTAACCGGGGGCAATATCTTTTCTCCAGGCATAGCAATTGAATAACAGTCTCTATAAAAAATTAAACATTCTTATTCAATTCCGACGTCATATATAAATCAACCAGCGAAAATTTTTATGTTTGTAATAAAAAACACCGCTTTAAAGCCAACTAATGAAAAAAATTTGCAGAAAGAAATATATCCCATATTTTGTAATTGTTTTTTTTGGATTTCTGCTCTTTTTAATGGGAATTACTAACCATTACCTATTTAAAACTGTAACCTGGGACTATGCCAACTATAATTTTGCTTTTTGGGATTACTCACATTTCAGGATTAGCCCTGTTCCGACATTGCCCGGTAACATTAATTTCTTACAAGACCACTTCTCGTTTCTCCTGATGTATTTCATTCCGGTTTACTGGCTGATTAACTGGCTTACAGGTACTTATACCTTAATTATCATCCAAAACAGTTTGGTACTGCTTGCGGCCTGGTACACCTTTAAAATTATTCAGTTAAAATCAAAAAATCATTGGCTGGGAGCAGGTGTTTTGATCTACTATTTCCTCTTGCTTGGAAGATATACCAGTTTTTCGGCAGACGTAAACCTGGCCATTATTTCGGCATGTTTTATCCCGGGTTTTCTCTACTATTTTGAAATAAAAAAATACTGGATTGCTTTGATTATATTTATTTTATCTCTCTTTTCGAGAGAGAATATTCCAATTTGGTTTATTTTTATTTTTATCGTATTGGCCATTCAGCACCGGAAAGAGAAACAAGCTGCATTTTATAGCATAACAGGAATCTTCATTTCGGTCATTTATTTTATTTTACTTTTTAATGTATTTATTCCCGGAATTGAAACCGAAGAAAAACAATATACACTTTTTAATTACTCTGCACTTGGCGAAAATCCCCGTGAAGCCTTGTTGTTTATTTTTAATAATCCAATCGAAACCGTAAAACTCTTTTTTGTCAACCATTTGAACGATCCAGCCTACAATAGGGTGAAGACCGAATTTTATATTGTATATCTGGCTTCCGGGGGAATTATCTTGTTACTGCGACCGCAGTACCTTATCTGGTTTATTCCCATTGTAGCCCAAAAGGTGTTAAACGATTCTTTCATTCGCTGGGGAATTGCTACCTACTATTGCATCGAAGTGGTTACTCTGCTTCCTTTATCTGTTTTCCTTGTATTGGCTTCCTTAAAGTCCAAATTAATTCAGAATGTTCTGACCATATTCCTTTGTATTGCTGCTCTTTCCGTAACTATTCATAAAATGGACAGTGTGAATAACGTGGTCCCCTGGACATTAAATCCCAAAAAAGTAAAAATTTACGACAAACATTTCTTTGAAGCGCCTTTCAACATAAGGAAAGTCAATAAACTCCTAAACCAAATTCCCAAAGAGGCAAAAGTTAGCGCCTCTGATCACATCGCACCTCACCTTGCACAAAGACAGTACATTTATCTTTTCCCTGAGGTTAGAGATGCGGAGTATATTGTCTTTTCAGTTTTTGACAATTATTATTTGTTGAACCATCCTGAAAATGAAAAAGCCAGAAATAAATATCTAATGAAGAATGATTCCTGGGATATTATTGGTGAAGAATTTCCGGTTTTTTTATTGAAGAAAAAAGAGGTAAACAAAAAAAATCATAATTCAATAAATTTAAATCTCTCACCTGACACTATTTTCTGCGATTATGAGATCATTAATTCAACAAACAATAAAATACTTTTTGATGATGGCTCGGTTGCTGATTCTATCGAAAAAATCAGTTCAAAATTTTCACATAGTAAAACGAATAGTTTGCTTCTCGTTAATCAACATGGAAATACTATCAAATTCAATGACATAGAACAAATCAGTTACATTAGAGCAAGTGTATGGTATTTCAGCAATAATAATGAAGCATATATTGAAGCGACCTGTGGAAGCAGGTTTTATTTAGGTAGTAAATCTATTGAAGAAACTGATTCTTTAGGCTGGAAAAAACTGGAGTTAAACTTTTGGGTACCCAAACATTTGAATTTAGACAAAATGGAGATTAACCTGTGGAACAGTGGCACTGAACCAGCTTATTTCGATGATCTACAGATTATAAAATATTACAGGGTTCCATAAAATAAACTTTCCTCTAATAACTTTGTATCCTTAGTTCCAATGTTTTTAACTCGATATTTTTCCTGTCTTTATTCCAAACATAAACATTAAAGGAGGTTGATTCCGGCAAATCAGCCGGAATTTTGGAAGTGATTTGAACAGTTTTCCAATCAGTGCCTGTTGTAAGGAGTTCCTTTTTTTCGTACCGTAAATTGTTACCGTCGTGCCCGACAGAAAAAATCAGCAGAACCTCATCTTTTCCAATATTTTCATTACTTCGGTAATCAAGCGAAACATCAAAATCCAAAAAATCTATCTGCTCAATCTCATATTCCATTACAGTTATTCCTGGACTGAATTCTATGGTTTCATCCATTCTGAAAACTTTTTCTCCATCCACATCTATAATTTTATCGTCATTAAAATTTTCAAAAGTTAAAAGCCTCTCCAATTTTAATGTAGCACTATCCGTCGGATTTTTCTCCCTGCTCTTTTTAAAAATCTGAACACTGTAATCATATCCACCCAAAACAACAATTTTTTCAACCGGATAGAATGATTTAATTTTTCCCAGGTACGGGTCATTTTCAAGATTTTCCAGTTGTACGCCACCTTCGTTTGGCCCAAAATGGGCATCCCACACCAGCAAATCGCCCCAATCCAAAGTGTTTGAAGGCTGCTGTTTATCGGCAACCCACCAGTTACATTGTTCGGTGTCGTAAGGGTCAAGTTCCAAATAATGAATTACCAGCGGATTGAAATAAAAAACCTTTTCCCCTTCATCATTTAAGCGGATATAATCGGTGCTCTTTTTAATGAGTTGCTCTGTTGGATCGGCTTTGAGCATTAAGTTATGCCTGGAAAAAAGCATAATAACCTGTAAAACAGCCAAAACCGTAAAAACTCCGTAAACTATAGTTTTGCTTTTAATTTTCTGCGAAACAAATTCAAAAAATTTCATGCCGGTTAATGCCGCCAACGGAACTATTCCGGCCATCACCCTTGTTAAGCCCAAAGAACCTCCCGTTCCTTTCCACCACACATAACTGTGGGCAGCAAAATAGGTAATCCAACTGCCGGCAATCAAAATGAACAAAATGGTGTTTGGTTTTTGTAACGAAAAATTTTTTAGAATTCCTGTTCCCCAGGTTAATAGTCCGGCAACAATCAAAAGCAGTAACGGAATTCCAAAAATGGAATGACTGTGTTTCACAAAATGTAACAGACTGCCGCTTCCGTAAAGGCTTTCTCCCAGCGAGTATGGAAGTTTGTTAAACAGCCAAAAAAAATCGCCAAAAACGAAATACCCGATAATGGAATAAAAAACTGTACCGATTAAAAGAAAAGGGATGGAACGGTATGAACGGCTCAAAAATAACGCCACTGCAAAAACAGGCAGAATAACCACTCCCTCGCTTCGTACCATTGGTAGAAATGACAAAATAATTGCAGCCAAAACGAACCGTTTTCCGAGAAATAAATAAACGGCAGCCACCAGTACAAAACTGAAAAGAATCTCAGTAAGGCAACTTGCCGAAATCAAGAAATACACCGGGGAAAAAGCGATCAAAATAATGGTGAACAAAGAACTACCCGGAAATAAACGATTGGCAATTCTCGCAGAGAGGATGAGGGTTAAAACGGCAATAAGCAAATTAAATGCTTTTGCCATATTGTATCCAAATTGGGCAAACGGAGCTGAAAGGGTTGTGTAAACCGGCTTTCCCCATAAGTCTAAAAACAATTCAGGATATTTGAATGAATACCGGGCAATCTGGTAATGGGCAATGTTGTCGGCTCCTCCATAACCGTAAGCGCTGTCGCTAAACAGTAGCAAATAAAACTGAAGAAGAATAAAAACCGACAAAAAGCCATACAAAAGATGATTTTCTGAAAGTTTGCCCATGGAAATTATTTCTGAAATACATTATACTTCAACACACACCACAACGCCCGGAACCCGTCACGCCAACCGATTTTTTTTCCTTCTTCGTAGGTGCGGCCGTAATAGGAAATGCCCACTTCGTAAATCCGGACACCTGGAACCCGCGCCACTTTTGCCGTTACTTCGGGTTCAAAACCAAACCGGTTTTCCTTTAAATCGAGGCTTTTAATAATTTCTGAACGAAACAGTTTGTAGCAGGTTTCCATGTCGGTCAAGTTCAGGTCAGTAAACATATTCGAAAAAAACGTTAGAAACTTGTTCCCGATGGAGTGCCAGAAAAACAAAATGCGGTGCGGGTTTCCGCCCATAAACCGCGAACCGTAAACCACATCGGCATTCCCTTCGGCAATGGGTTTAAGCAGGTGGTTGTACTCGCGCGGGTCGTATTCCAAATCAGCATCCTGAATAATAATGCAATCGCCGGTGGCCTCTGCAATTCCCCTGTGAAGCGCTGCGCCTTTGCCCATATTTTGCGGCTGAAGGAAAAGCTTCATGTTGGTTTCCTGATGATTTTCAATGTATTTTTCTATCACCTGCACCGAATTGTCGGTTGAGGCGTCGTTTACAATAATTATTTCCTTTCCGAAACCATATTGCAGTTCTGCGGTCAAAACACGATCGAGAATGGCATGAATTGTTTTTTCTTCGTTATAAACAGGAATTACAATGGATAAAATCATCGGCTTTTTTAAATTCTGTTTCGTTTATTTTTATTGAGAATGGCCAAAGATAAACAAGTATATCTGAAAATTAATCGGATTCATCTTTGGTTTTTATCAAAAAATTGAAATCGAGCGAATATCTACGGGTTAAAGGATCAAGAAATTCAAAGGAAATATTGTTCATTCCACGTTGTCTTATCTCGTAAACCGTATCTATTTTAAAACCCATATCCAGTATTTCATCATGCTTCCTTTCATTGGTATAAACCCACGTTCCGGGTTTTTCCATCGCTTCGTACAATTGCTCCCAGGCAGCAATATTCCGCACCGAATCTTTCGCGTTAAAAAACAGTTCGTACTCTTCCAAATCAAAATTGTACAATGTTTTTTCAGCAGAATCATGGGCTTCAAAATATTCCAACGCCTGTGTGTGACCCTGGTAGGTAAAAAGAAACGGAATAACCTGTGTATTCAAAAACAGGTTAAAAAAAGCGGTAACCACCACGGTTGAAAACAGCAGCCGGTTCCAGCGATCCCGGTCAATTACTATATACAGACCCGACAAAACCACTATTCCGGCTAAAAACAAAACAGGAACAATAAAATCTGAAACCAGAATATAATAGCCCGAAATAAAAAGTAAAGCGCAAATTAAAAGCAGCATTAAGATTTGAGAATAGATGAGCCGGTTTGTTAAAAATGAAGGCCAAAGCAAATAATATTTCATTCTTCCGGCAGCAACAACTGCCAGCAACGGAACAAACATCATCAAATAATTGGGCGCTTTGCCGCGGGCAATACTGTACACCACAAACAAAACCAACACGCTGCAAAAAATGGAAATGCCCATTTTATTGGGTTTCGGTGCATAAAACCAACTGATGATTTCGCCCCCAAGCGCCGAAAGGAAAATGATGGTCCAGGGCAAAAATGCCCAAAGAAGATTGTACAAATAATAAAACGGGTCGGTGCTGGTACCAACAAATTCGCCGGTTACCCTCCCCAGGTTGTTATCGATAAAATAAAACCGTAGTCCTTCGGCGCCAAAACTTTGCCACAAATGGTAAAGTGAAGGAGAAATGATGACCAGAACCCAAAGAATCCCCAAAATCCATTTGGGATGAAACAACTGCCTGAAATCTTTTTTTAATATCAAATAAATAAGCACAAAAAAGAAAGGCAAAATTGCGCCAACCGGACCTTTGGTGAGCATAGCCAGCCCAATTCCAACAAATCCCAAAACAAAATGCTGCCATTTCTTTTTTTCCAGATATTCGGCCAGTTGCCAGATGGCCAGAACCACGGCAGCCTGTAAAACCGTGTCGGTATGAAAATCGAATAAATAGAGGAAAAACATTTGCGAAGTTCCGGCGATCAACGCGGCCAGTTTTCCCGACAATTCGGAGTAAATGAGCTTTCCCAGCCGGTACGTAAAATAGATGCCGCTAACACCGAAAAGAAACGGGAACAGTTTGAACGCCCAGTTTGTGTTTCCAAACAATTGTATTCCCGAACCAGCCAGCCAGAAAAACAGATGCGGCTTCTGGTCATAAGGTTCGCCGTTGATTTTCAGGTTCAGCCAATCGCCCGATTCCACCATTTGTCGCGAGATGGCAGCATACAAACCAGAGTCGCCGGTCAGGTCAATAAACAACCCGAAAAACCAGGCCAGAAATACCAGTAAAAATGCGAGGCTCCAAAAAGTATATAATAAAATCCGATTCAAACGTTATTTCTTTTAAAAGGGCAAAATAAAGAGATTTAAGCATTAATCATTAAATTTGTCCATATAAAAAAATGAGTTATGCCAACAATTTCAATGTTTTTGGGAATTACAAGATAATTTATACCAATGAAAATAGCCATATTTCCAGGGTCTTTCGATCCATTTACAATAGGCCACGAATCCATCCTTCGGCGTGCCATTCCCATGTTCGATAAAATAATTGTGATGATTGGGTTCAACGCCAACAAAAAATCATTCTTCTCGCTGGAAAAGCGCCTGAAATGGATTAACCAGATTTTTGAAAACGTTGAAAAAGTAGAGGTTCGCGTACACGAAGGCCTGACTGTAGATTTTTGTAAGGAAGTTGGCGCCCGTTACATTTTAAGGGGTTTGCGCACTTCGGCTGATTTTGAATATGAGCGGGCCATTGCACAGGTGAATAAAAAAATGCATCCTGAAATTGAAACTGTATTTCTGCTTACTTTGCCGGAACACACCCCGATAAATGCCACTATCATCCGCGATATTGTTTTTCACGGCGGAGATGCCAGCATGTTTCTGCCGAAAGGACTTGATATGAATGAGTTTAAAACTGAAAAATAACGAATAAATTTTGAATGGTTAAACGGGTTCTTTCAGCTTTAATTATATTGTTCGTTTCGTGGTCTTCAGTTGCCACCAAAATTGAAGGCAAACACAAGGAATATGCCGGAAAGAAACTTGATTTTTTTCGGTTTTCCGATCCGGTTACGCAGGAAAAAATATACGTTTTCTCGCTAGAACCAGACAGGGAAGGAAATTTTTCAACAGAGGTAAAAGTGGACCAAACCACATTTTTTTTCAGTGATTTTGGTATTTATCGCGGCATGTTATTTCTGGAACCGGGCAAAACCATTCATTTGTTGTTGCCACCTTTTCGCGAAAAATCGTTTGCCGACAGCAAAAATCCCTATTTCAAACCGGTTCAATTTTGGTTTTCAACAGAAGGAGGAAATGAGCTAAACAATGTGGTTTCTGAATTCGATGCTCAGTTAAACCAGCTTTCCGACAGGTTTTTCGACCAGCTTTATTTTTCCCGGTCAAAAAGTACATTCGATTCAATAAGTCAGATTCTGGAAAACCATTTTGGCAGCCAAAACCACCCAACATTCAATCAGCACAAAAAACTGAAAACAAAAGCACTGGAAGCCGATGCATACAGATTGACACCCGAAAAAGTTTCGGAAGAATTATCGGCAACCGGACACGAATTTTGGAATCATCCGGCTTTTATCGAATTGTTTGAAAAAACCTTTACCAATAAACTAAGCTTTGAAGTTCGTTCAAACACCGGAACAGAAATCCGGCAGGCCATTTCTTCCGGGAATTTTCCATTTTTCAGAAATATGCTGAAAGAAAAGTATAAAATTTCGGGGCCGGTTTCTGACCTGGCCCTGCTAAAAATGCTGCATGATGCTTATTATTCAGGCGATTTTTCGCAAAATGATATTTTAAGTTTGGTGAATTCAGCCACATTCCGGCAAAATGCTGATTTATTCATCCGTGAAACTTCAAAAAATATTTTTGAAAAGCTGGAATTTCTTAGAAAAGGGACCCTGGCTCCGGCAATTTGCCTTAAAAACACCGATGGCCACCATGTTTGCAGCAACAAAACTTCTGACGGAGAAAAAAAATTCAAATACCTGATTTATGCTGATACAGAAATGATTGTTTGCCGCGAACACCTGAAATACCTCACCCGAACCAAAGAGCAGTTTCAGAAGTACCTCGAAATAATTGTTGTGTTGCGCAAAACCGACCTCATTGAAATGAAAATATTTTTGGATAAGGAAAACATCCCCGGAATTCATCTGGTGGATGAAAACAGCAAATTCATTGAAAAGTACAGAATAAAATCGTTCCCCACCTGTTTTTTGCTGAACGAAAACCACGAAGTTGTTTTTCAGCAGGCCAAAGCACCGCTCGACGGATTTGAACAGCAGTTTGGAACTTTTCTCAGGCAGGAACTTTTTGAACGCCAGCGAAATCAGTCGCAGTAAAGCAGAATAATCTGTCTCAGGTTTTTATAAGTATTTTCAAGCACTTCATCCAGTTCATTTTTTCGGAACCATTTTACTTCTGTAATTCCCTCTTCCAGTTGCGGGGCAATTTCATCAGTTCCCTTGTAAATCATTTCAAACCAAAATGTTTCTTTAAAAATCCACTTCCCTTTTGTTTTGGAATACGGCGATTGATAAATATGAAATGTTGACTGCAGTTGTTTTTCAATTCTTTGGCCTGAAATTCCACATTCTTCGGAAACTTCGCGCAGGGCAGCATCAGGAGGGGTTTCACCTTTATCAATCTTCCCCTTGGGCAGATCCCATTTTCCGTTTCTAAAAATAAACAGTATTCGGTCATTCGATTTTACCACGCCGCCGGCAGCCGGAACTTCGAGAAAAACCGATCGGAAAAGCTGAAAAAAATGGACGGGATTCGGGTGAACAAGCGTAACTTGCTCTGAATTTTGGGTAATAAAATCAGCAAACCAGTTATGAATTTCATCCACACTGGCATGTTCTTCAAATTTTACCACGAGGTTATTTTTTTTCAAATTAACAGAAGAGCAAATTTCAATCAACCGGTCATTCAGAAAAACTTTATACATTTGTTTCATTATAAAAATTACTCGTTTTAAATACGTCAGATCATGGAACGAACACAAATTGAAGTTACAAAAAAACTGCTCGAAATTGATACCATCAAAATTCAGCCTTCAAGTCCGTTTACATGGGCCTCGGGTTGGAAATCGCCTATATACTGCGACAACCGTAAAATTTTGTCGTTTCCCGAAACCCGTTCGTTTATCCGCGACAAATTTGTGGAAATTATTCAAAATAAATACCCGCAGGCCGAAGTAATTGCCGGAGTGGCCACAGGAGCCATTGCTCACGGGGTGTTGGTTGCAGATAAATTAGGATTGCCGTTTATTTACATTCGGTCGAAACCAAAAGGCCACGGCCTGGAAAACCTGATTGAAGGCGATCTGAAACCGGGTCAAAAAGTGGTGGTAATTGAAGATTTGGTTTCAACCGGAGAAAGCAGCCTGAAAGCAGCCGAAGCAGTTAATAATTTCGGCGGAAATGTGATTGGAATGCTTTCTATTTTTACTTACAACTTCGATATTGCCAAAGAAAAATTCAAAAAAGCGAATATTGAACTGACTCCACTCAGCCGCTACCAGGTTTTGATTGACACGGCACTTGAAACCGGCGAAATCTCAAAAGACCAGATTGAAACCTTAATGGAGTGGCGCGAAGATCCGGCAAACTGGGGGAAAAAATAAACTATGAGCATCCACAAATACGTTAGCGAAGTTAAGCTTGTCGATCACAACCAGCAGATTGTTTTCGACTACCTGTCCAATTTCGAAAACCTTTCGGAATACCTGAATTCGGGATTAATTGAAAAAATCACCAAACAAATTCCACAGGTAAAAATCAGCAATTTCGAAAGTGACCGCGATTCATGCCGGTTTAATATTACCGGTTTTGGCCTGGCAAAAATAAGGATTGTAAATCGGGAGCCACACAAAACCATTAAAGTGGAAAGTTCGGGCGGATTGCCTTTAAGCATTACATTCTGGATTCAATTGATGCCCGTTTCGGCATTTCAAACCAAAATGCGGTTAACACTTCACGCCGATTTGAACATGATGATGAAAATGGTAGCTGGCAACAAACTGGAAGAAGGCATCAACCAATTTGCTGAAACCCTGAAAAATCTGCCATACAAATAATTCTCAGGTTTTTTTCAAATAACAAATTCAACCTCTTTGAACATATAAGCAGATTGTTTTCCTGACCGATCCTCCAGAATCAGTTGTCCAAATTCACCGGTTCCTAAAATTCGTGCCTCAAAACTTTTGTCATTCTTTTTGAAAACAGCCCACTCGTTTATTCTGAACAAATTCTCATGATAAGTTTCATCTATTTCGGCAATGCATCCGGTTTCCAGCTTTTGATACCACTTCATTAAAATTTCCCTGAGTTGAAGTGCCATTTCTTTAACTTTGAAATCTTTACCTGTTATTAACTTCAGCGAAACCGGATTGGGTAATTCCGGGGAAAACTTTATCTGGTTCAGATTTAGTCCAATACCTGCCACAGCCGAATGAAACTGATTCCCTAAAATGGAAGTTTCGATTAAAATTCCTGCAATTTTCCTTTTTTTCACAAAAATATCGTTGGGCCACTTAACGGAAACTTCCTGAGTGTGATCCCTGAGCAAATCAACCAGTGCAAGGCTTGTAATTTTCGATAAATAAAACTGCTTTCCCGGCGGAAGAAATGCCGGAAACAAAACGATGCTTGTCAGCAGGTTTTTACCCGGAGCACTTTCCCAGGTATTTCCGCGCTGCCCTCTGCCATTTTTCTGATAATGTGACAGCACAACACTGCCATTTAGCGCCTTGCCATCAGTTATAAGCCCATTGGCATAGTTGTTGGTTGAATCGGTTTCGTTTAAAACTATTAGATTTTTATTTTCTGCCTGCATTTTTATTTGTTGTTGAAACTTTGTTTCATTATAATGGTTATTTATGACACAAAGTTGTAATTTTTTTTTTGCAAACTGCAAATCAGCAACGTAAATGGAAAATTCAAATTAGAAGTAAGGCAAAAAATATATCTTTGCAGGGTTAAAAGTTATTTATGAATAAAAACAAAGAAATTACAGAAAAACTAAAAGAAGCAATCCTTGAAGGAATCAGAAAAATAAAAGGAAAAGAGATAACTATAATTGATTTAAATACAATACAATATACTGAGTGCGGTTATTTTATTATTTGCCACGGAACTTCAACCACGCAGGTAAGTTCCATAGCACAGTCGGTAGAAGAAACAGTGAAACTGGAAACAAAAGAAAATGCCTGGCATGTTGAAGGTTACAAAAACTCGATATGGGTTTTGCTCGATTACGGCGAAATTGTAGTTCATGTTTTTCACGAGCAGGCACGTAATTTTTACAACCTCGAAGGACTTTGGTCCGATGCAAAAATAATTAAAGAAGATTCAGAAAACTAGAAACGAAATATGGCAGAGATAAACAAAAATAAAAAGCAAACACCTCCCCCTCCCCCTAATAATCCATTTATGGGGAACAGCAAAAAAACTGATAATAAAAATCCCAAAGGTCCAAAATTCAATGCTTACTGGGTTTACGGTCTCATTGCCGTTGTTTTTATTGGAGTTCAGTATTACCTGAGTACCAGCAGCAGCCCGGTTGAAACCAACTGGAGCGAAGTGAAATCGACCATGCTGGCCAATAACGACATTGAACGGATTGTTGTGGTCAATGAAAAAAAGGCTAACATTTACATCAAAAAGAACAGCCTTCAAAAATATGAACCACAGTTTAACGAAACCTACTCCAAGCCGGCAGAAGATGGTCCGCATTTCACCTTTACCATTGGTTCGGTAGAAACTTTTGAACGTAACTTAAGGGAAGCACAGGAAAGTACTGCAGACGAAATTCTGCCTGAATACAAGGAAGAACGGAACTGGGCAGGAGAACTTCTCTGGACGGTCGGTCCCTTCGTACTTATTATCCTTCTTTGGCTATGGATTTTCAGAAGGATGAGCCGTGGTGCAGGCGGAGGCGCAGGCGGAATTTTTAACGTGGGTAAATCGCAAGCCAAAATTTTCGACAAAGACCAAAAAGTAACCACCTCGTTTAAAGATGTAGCCGGGCTGGCAGAAGCCAAACAGGAAATAGAAGAAATTGTGGAGTTCCTGAGAAACCCGGCAAAGTTTACCAAACTGGGCGGAAAAATTCCCAAAGGAGCCCTTTTGGTTGGGCCTCCCGGAACAGGAAAAACTTTACTTGCTCGTGCAGTGGCCGGCGAAGCCAGTGTTCCGTTCTTTTCCATGTCGGGTTCCGATTTTGTTGAAATGTTTGTGGGTGTTGGTGCATCTCGAGTCCGTGATTTGTTCAAACAGGCCAAGGAAAAAGCACCCTGTATTATTTTTATTGATGAAATTGATGCCATTGGCCGTGCACGTGGAAAAAATTCCAATTTTGGCTCTAACGACGAGCGGGAAAACACACTCAACCAGTTGCTTACCGAAATGGACGGGTTCGACACAAACAGCGGGGTTATCATTCTGGCAGCCACCAACCGGGCTGATGTGCTCGACCGCGCCCTGATGCGTGCCGGCCGTTTTGACCGACAGATTCATGTTGAACTGCCAGACCTGAAAGAACGTGCCGAAATATTTAAAGTACACCTTCGCCCGCTAAAACTGGGCGACGATGTAAAAGTGGATTTTCTGGCCAAACAAACTCCCGGATTCTCTGGCGCCGACATTGCCAACGTATGCAACGAATCAGCACTTATTGCCGCCCGGAAAACCAGGGAAGCCGTTACCAAACAGGATTTCCTTGATGCGGTTGACCGGATTATCGGCGGTTTGGAAAAAAAGAATAAAATTATTTCGAAAGACGAAAAGAAAACCATTGCATACCACGAAGCCGGCCACGCAACCATAAGCTGGTTGCTCGAACATGCGCATCCACTGGTTAAAGTAACTATTGTTCCACGCGGAAAAGCGCTGGGCGCAGCATGGTATCTGCCAGAAGAACGATCCATTACAACCAAGGATCAACTGCTTGACGAAATGTGCTCGGCACTTGGAGGCAGGGCTGCCGAACAACTGATTTTCGGACGGGTCTCGTCCGGCGCTCAAAACGACCTGGAAAAAGTAACTAAACAAGCGTATGCCATGGTGAGCTACTTTGGAATGAGCGAGAAAGTTGGAAACGTAAGTTATTACGATTCCTCCGGGCAATCGGATTACGCCTTTACCAAACCGTACAGTGAAAAAACTGCAGAGCTCATTGATGAAGAGGTGAAAATATTGATTGACGGCCAGTATCAACGGGCTAAAAAAGTTTTAGAAAAACATGCCGAAGGCCACCAAAAACTGGCTGAACAATTATTGGAGCGGGAGGTGATTTTCAGTGAAGACCTTGAACATATTTTTGGCAAGCGTCCCTGGGATAAAAAATTGTTAGAGAACGAAAACGGACAGGATCAAACGAAAAAAGAAGAATCTCCCGAAAAAACAGAGAACAAAGAAGAAAACACAGAAAGTAAACCTGTTTCAGCTTAAACCAATAAAATTTCATTATGGAAAAAGGATGGAAAGATGTGTTCTTAACGGTACATGAATACAAAGCAACCATAGCCAAAGACATTCTCGAGAATGCCGGACTGAAGGTTGTCATTATGAATCAACATGATACTGCTTACAAGTCGTTTGGAGATTACGTGGTTTATGTTGAAGAAAATGAAGAGCAAAAAGCGCTTGAACTGTTAAAAGAATTAAAGCGTTGAAAGATTTAAGCAGGCGATCCTTAACCGGGGTTGTATATATTTTACTGATGCTGGCCGGAGCTGCCGTGCATCCGTTATTGTTTGCATTAGTGTTTGGCTCGTTTTTATTCCTTACGCAACTGGAATTCTACCAGTTAGTGGAAACTGCCGGAAATTCGCCAAGAAAAAACACCGGACTTACCCTGGGCGTACTTTTCTTTATTATCTGTTTCGGAATGGTAAACAACATTCTGCCTGCAAAATCGTACCTGATTTTTATTCCGGCACTTCTTTTTATTTTTCTGTTTGAAGCATTTAGTGAGCGATCAGGAATCCTGCAGAACAGTGCCGTAACCTTTACCGGATTTGTTTATGTGGCCATACCTTTCAGTTTGCTAAACTTTATGGTTCATCCCGGTTATCCAAATTTCCCGGTTTTTAATTCCAAAGTATTAATTGGCGTATTATTTATTGTTTGGACGTATGATTCCATGGCCTATCTTTTCGGATCAAATTTCGGAAAACATAAAATCCATAAAAAAATATCGCCCAACAAATCATGGGAAGGATGTATCGGAGGCTCCATTTTCGCATTAATTATGGGAGCAATCAACTCCTTATTATTCAAAGACATTTCAATTACAAGCTGGATTGTTGTTTCGCTGCTGGTGATTGTATTTGGTACTTTGGGCGATCTATTTGAATCCACTATCAAACGGCGGCTTAACGTAAAAGATTCGGGCACTATTTTACCCGGGCACGGAGGTTTGCTCGACCGTTTCGATAGTTTACTTTTTGTTATACCAGTTGTTTATGTTTGGTTAAATTTGTCAGGAAATTTATAATACAATATGCAAATTCATAAAGAAGGGAAAAAAATAATTCCGATGGCCTTTTTCATTCTGGCCCTGACCGATGTAATCATCTATTTTTTGTTGCGTGATTATCACATTTTTTATTTTCTGATGGTCGCCTCACTTTTTGTTGCCACTTTAATTGTTTTCTTTTTCCGTGTGCCAAAGCGCGAAATTGAAAAAAACAACCAACACATACTGGCACCTGCCGACGGGAAAATAGTTGAGATTTTAAAAGTTTATGAGAAGGAATATTTCAAAGATGAACGCCTTCAGGTAAGTATTTTCATGTCGGTTTTTAACGTACACCAAAACCGTTCGCCGGTAAGCGGAGAAATAATTTATCAAAACCATATTCGGGGTGCATATTATCCTGCATTTGTAAAAAAATCTTCAGAACTAAACGAGCGTTGTTCCACCGTTTTTAAAATGAAAGATGGAACAGAAATCATGTCCCGCCAAATTGCAGGCACAGTAGCCCAGCGTATAGTTACCTATAAAAAACCAGGGCACAAGGCAGAACAGGGAGAAGAGTACGGTTTTATACGGTTTGGTTCCCGGATTGATCTTTTTTTGCCAGCCGATGCCGAAGTTAATGTTCAGTTGCACCATAAATCGGCAGGCGGAAAAACAGTTATTGCCACATTAAAATAAATTAACATGAACAAGGTGATAAAGCAAATACCTAATTTTATCACTTCGCTGAATCTGGCAGCAGGTTCACTGGCGGTAATTTTTGCCATTGACGGGCACCTCGTTTGGGCAGGAATTTTTATTTGCCTGGCAGCCGTTTTCGATTTCCTCGACGGTTTTGCAGCCCGCATTTTTAAAGCATACTCTGAAATAGGGAAACAACTCGATTCGCTGGCTGACCTTATTTCCTTCGGTTTGGCGCCAGCTGCCATTTTATTCACCCTTCTCGAATTTTCATTTTTTGAAAAAAATCAACCAATTTATGAGATTTCCGCCAGTTGGGATCAATGGTTGATTCTTTTTTCTGCTTTGATAATGCCGGTTTTAGGAGCCGTACGACTGGCACGGTTTAACGTCAGGCAATCAGATGAACCGTTTTTCAGGGGACTTCCAATTCCTGCCAATGGCATATTCTGGGCATCGATGGGATTAATGCTGGAGGTGCCACGTTATCCTGAAGTTTTTCCGTTGATTTTTTCTACGCAAAACCTGTTGATTCTGGGATTGTTCACCTCGGGAATGATGGTAATTTCTTTACCTATGTTTTCCCTGAAGATTAAAAACCTAAACCTGAAAGAAAACTGGTACCGGTATATTTTTCTCTTGGTTGCGATTATTCTAATTGTTACACTAAACGTTTACGGCCTGGCTCTAACAATTTTGGTTTATATTTTTCTGAATTTCGGGTTTTACCTCGCCGGAGTCAAATACTAATTTGTGTGGTAACTTTGGTTGTTAATTTCCTGAGCTCTGAAAACCCGATATTGTTCCTCATCGAGCGGATAATCCCAGCAGCCCATGCGATGAAACATTTGGCCGCCAAAACCACTTTTAAACCGGTACAAACCGTACATGGGATGTGAACTGTTTGGGTTAGGAGCTGCTCCAAACATATCGTATTCTTCGCAACCTGCCTGCTGTGCCAGCCGGATTCCCTCACACTGAACCGCATAGATAGAAAAAAACCCCTGAAAAATGGAAGATAATTTTTTCCCCGAGGGAAAGATTAATAATACGCCATGACAAATTGTTCTTCCATTTTCAGAGGCACTTACTAAAACACGTTATGCCTGAAAATGTTTTAATTTTTATTAACAAAATTCAATAAGCGCGTTCGTTCTTTCCTTCCAGGTAATTAATAAAAGAAGCATTTACAACTCTGTTGCCTCCCGGCGTGGGGTAATTTCCGGTAAAATACCAGTCGCCGGTGTCATTAGGACAAGCTATATGCAGGTTTTCTATGGACTGGTAAACAATTTCCACTTCAGCTTCGCAATCTTCAGGTTTTAAAATTTCGGCAATTTTTGCTGAAATCTGTTCTGGTGTGAATGTGCTGTAAATTTCACGAACATAGTTTACCATTTCTTCTTTGGGAAGATTTTCCTGCTCTTTGCATTTGCGGTAAACATCTTCAATAACATGCTCTTTGCCCTGGTCTTTTAATAATTCGATGGTTGCATTAAATGCGATAAATTTATCAAGACGGGCCATATCAATTCCGTAACAGTCGGGGTACCGGATTTGCGGGGCAGATGAAACCACAATTATTTTTTTGGGATGTAACCGGTCCAAAATACGAAAAATGCTGTTTTTCAGTGTAGTTCCGCGAACAATAGAATCGTCTATTACCACCAGGGTGTCCACATTGTTTTTTACCACGCCATAAGTCACATCATAAACGTGTGCCACCAAATCGTCGCGGCTGGCATCGTCGGCAATAAATGTGCGGAGTTTTACATCTTTAATGGCAATCTTTTCAACCCGGGGTTCAAATGAAATGATATCCTTTATTTCATCGTTGGTCAATTTTCCATTACCTTCTTTAAGGCGTTCAATTTTCCAATCGGTCAGGTATTCCCTAATTCCTTCAATCATACCATAAAATGCAGTTTCAGAAGTATTTGGAATGTAGGAAAAAACGGTATTTTCAAAGTCGTAGTTAATCGATTCCAAGATGGCCGGACTCAGTAAACGACCCAGTTCTTTTCGTTCACGGTAAATATTCCGGTCGCTTCCCCTTGAGAAATAAATACGTTCAAACGAGCAGGAACTTCTTTTGTGCGGCACCCGAATCATTTGGCTGCTGACATTTCCTTTCTTTTTTATGACAAGTGCCTCTCCGGGAGCTATCTCATGCACTTCTTCCCAGCTCACGTTCATAACGGTTTGAATGACCGGCCTTTCGGAAGCTACCACAACAATTTCATCGTCCTGGTAATAATGTGCAGGGCGAATTCCCCAGGGATCGCGTACCACAAAGGCATCGCCGTGGCCAATCAAACCGGCCATGGCGTAACCGCCATCCCAGTCTTTGGTTGCTCTTTCCAAAATATTTTGAATGTCGAGGTTTTCTTCAATCAGCGGAGAAATTTCGTTGTTCCGGTACCCTTCGTTTTTATATTTTCTAAACAGCAACTGGTTTTCCTCATCGAGGAAATGTCCCACTTTTTCCAAAGCGGTAACGGTATCGGTGTATGCTTTCGGATGTTGTCCCAATTCAATGAGAACCTTAAAAAGTTCGTCGGTGTTGGTGAGGTTAAAATTTCCGGCCAGCACCAGGTTTCTCGATTTCCAGTTATTTTGCCGCATAACCGGGTGAACAAAATCGATGCTGTTTTTTCCGAAAGTTCCGTAGCGCAAATGCCCCAGGTAAAGTTCGCCGGCAAAAGGATAATGTTCATAAGCCCAGTCGCAGTTTTCAACATCAATTCCTTTGCGCTGTGCTTTTTTCAGGGGTTTATTTACTTTATCGAAAACATCGAGTATAGGGTTCGGATCGATCGATCTGTACCTGTTCATATATGTGCTGCCGGGCGAAAGATGGTCTTTTACACAAACCATTCCGGCGCCATCCTGTCCGCGGTTGTGTTGTTTTTCCATAAGCAGATACAGCTTGTTCAGGCCGTATCTCCACGTGCCGTATTTTTTTTTGTAATACGATAAAGGCTTAAGTAAGCGAATTAATGCAATGCCACATTCGTGCTTAATCTGGTCGCTCATAATTTTCTGAATTCAACACAGGAAAATCAATAATATCCGGAACAATAAAAGCACCGGGATAATCTGCCTGAATTTTTTTATGCAATTTTAAAGCTTCATTTTTTGTTCTGAAATCGCCAACCCTTACCCTGAAATTTGGAGCGGTGAATTTTACATGTACGTTATATTCCGGATATTTCGATAAAAATTCTTTTTTCCTTTTCAGAGCCTGTTCTTTAGCATTTAACGCTGAACTAAAGAATATTTCAACCCGAAAACCGTCCATTCCGTCGCGTTTTTTATTATTCTCCACATGCCATTTCAGCATCTTTTCCAACCTTGGATCCTGGTTAATATTTATTTCTTCAAGAATTTGAAGTGAAATGGAGTCAGTTTTTAAAGAATCTGCATTATTATTTTCGGGCACACCAGGAAAAGTGACCTGCGCCGCCAATACATGGCAAAAAAACAATCCCGATAAAATTAAAAACAGTACCCTCATGTTTCTCATTAATTGAGGTTGCAAATATAATTCAAAAATCCATTGATTGTTTAACGTGTAAATTCCATTCCCATTGCCCGGCTCTCAATTGCGAATTAAACCGCCAAATGGCTTAAATCAATCTTCAGCCAGAGCTGCTTCCAATTCCGGGGTTATTTCAAGGTTGTGGTAAACATTCTGCACATCATCATCTTCTTCGAGGCGTTCTACCAGCCGCAGCACTTTTTTCGCTTCGTCCACTTCCAAAACAGTTGTGGTGTTCGGAATTCGTTGTAAACCCTGGCTTTCGGCATCAATTCCCAGTTCTTCAAGTTTTTTGGAAATACTGCCAAAATCTTCCATGGCTGATGTTATTTCAATAAAGCCATCATTTTCTTCCATTTCTTCGGCGCCGGCATCAATCATCTCCAATTCAAATTCTTCAGCTTCAGTTTTCTCGTTTGCAGGAACCACAAAAACTCCTTTTGTATCGAAAAGGAAAGCCACTGAACCGTTGGTGGCGAGGTGCCCATCCTGTTTGGTAAAAGCTGATCGCACGCTCCCTACTGTTCGGTTGTTATTGTCAGAAAGACATTCAACAAAAATGGCAATTCCACCCGGCCCGTAGCCTTCAAAAGTCATTTCCTCGAAACTGGACGTATCTTTTTCTGCCTTGTTAATGGCACGCTCAATAATATCTTTTGACATATTTTGCCCCTTTGCATTTTGCACGGCCAGCCGAAGGCGCGGGTTGGCTTCAATATCAGCACCGCCAAGCTTGGCAGCAACGGTAATCTCTTTTGATATTTTGGAAAATATTTTGGAGCGTTTGGCATCCAGCGCCCCTTTTTTCCTTTTAATGGTTGACCATTTACTGTGACCGGACATATTCTGAAGTTTTTTTAAGTTTCCGTTAAAAATAAAAAAACCGAACCAACAAAAAAAGTTTATCAGAAATAAGAGCGGATAATTCATTCGAATTAATCACCATCCGAGGAACAGGATACTTACACCGAGAAAAGCGATGACCAATCCGGCTGCAATATGTACAAATTCACTTTTCTGCTTCAAATTAAGATGCTTTGAGCCTTTATATCCGAGATAAACAACACCGAGCATGGTAACAACCGTGGCAATGCCAAAAATGAGTGCCACCATTACAATTCCGGTGGTACTGTGCTCAGCTGCCGGAAAAATCAATAACGGGATAAGCACCTCGCAGGGCCCGAGGACAAATATCAGGAAAAGCATCCAGGAAGTTATTCCGGCCTGTTTTTTCTTCTCCGCTTCGTTTTCACCGGTGGTCAAATGGGATATTTCGCGTGCTTTTCCCGGTAACAGAAAATTAAGAATATGATGATGTCCATTGCCTTTCATTTGCCTGTAAACGCCGTAGAAAAAATAAATCAATCCAAAAGCAAAAAGCATCCAGCCTACAATTTCTCCCCTGAAAGCTTCAATGGATTCCAGTTTATTGATGCTTATTCCCAGGGCAACACCAATAAAGCCGAGTAAAACAGTACTGCTAACGTGTCCGACTCCGGAAATAAAAGTTACCCACATGGTTTTTGATTTTGACCAGTTGCGTGCCTTGCTTAAAACAATAAACGGCACATAATGATCGGGGCCTAAAATAGTGTGGAAAAACCCCAGGGATGCCGCTGTCCCATATAACAAATACAATTCTTTCATCAGAACTACCTACTTTAATTTATTTATTAAACTCGCCTGACACGCTGCCCCAAATCCGTTATCGATATTCACCACACTGATTCCGGCTGCACAACTATTCAACATAGCCAGCAGTGCAGCCAAACCACCCAAATTGGCGCCGTATCCTACACTGGTTGGCACTGCAATAACCGGTTTGGCAACCAAACCACCTAAAACACTTGGCAAGGCGCCTTCCATGCCTGCCACAACAATAATCACCCTTGCACCTCGTATAAGTTCTATTTTGCTGAAAAGGCGGTGAATTCCCGCTACACCAACGTCATAAATCCGTTCCACTTTGTTTCCAAGGAATTGTGCCGTCTCAGCAGCTTCTTCCGCAACCGGCATGTCAGAAGTTCCTGCAGCAACGATGGCAATGTACCCTTCGGTTTTTTCCTGATTGTTGTGGTGATAAACAATGGTTTTTGCCAGTTGATTAAATTTCGCACCCGGGACAACCTCTTTCACAACTTCAAATACATCTTCCGAAGCTCGGGTTGCCAGAATATCAATTCCCGAGTGGTACATTCGTTCAACAATTTGCCTGATCTGCTCCTTTGTTTTCCCCGCAGAATAGATTACTTCAGGAATGCCAGTCCGGACCTGCCGGCTGGTGTCAATCTTTGCAAATCCCAGGTCTTCAATACCCTGCTCCTTTAGCACATGCAAAGTTTCCTGCAAACTCACCGAACCTTCTTTATAGTCCTCCAGTAATTTAATAACTTCCATCCTCCAAATTTTTATAAACTGATTCCTGAATCCTTCTTACCGCTACGTTGTGCTTTTCAGCCAGCTTTTTACAATCTTCAAATTCCGGTTTTGAATTGACGAGATTTCCCCTGTAAAAACTTTGTTTTAGCCGCACTTCCCCAAACTGAGTCTGTACCGTTCGTTCGCTGCGCCGAAGTGCATTTTTTTTGAGCACTGTCTCTCTCAGGCCGATGGTGCTTGTATGTGTAAACAAAATGGCCTTCATTTTACCGGTATCAGATAAATTACACAATACGCACAACTTATTTGCAGGCCTCGATTTTTTCATGATGATAGGCTCAATCCACACGTCGCTGGCTCCTTCATCAAATAAAAGGTCCATTGCAAATTCATAATTTTCGGGGCTAAGGTCGTCGATATTGCACTCCAGTAAAGTAGCTTCACTTTGAATCAGATCCTTTTCCGATTCTTCCACTTCAGCAAGAAAAACCCGTAAAACATTGGGAACTTCGGTATCCTTTGTTCCCAAACCGTATCCCACTTTTTGAAAATTAAAATTTACAACCGGGGTAAACTCATGAACGGTTGCTGCAAGAATTGCAGCTCCGGTTGGTGTGGTGGCTTCATATTGAACCAGCCCGGTTTTAACCGGAATATTTTTCAGAATTTCAGCTGTGGCAGGCGCAGGAACGGGCATTATACCGTGAGAGCATTTTACAGTTCCTCCACCCAACTGAACCGGCGATGCCATCACTTTGTCCACATTCAGATAATCGAGACAAATGGCTGCACCCACAATATCGGCAATGGAGTCGAGTGCACCCACCTCATGAAAATGAACTTTTTGGATTGGAATATTATGCACTTTCGCTTCCGCTTCGGCCACCAGGCTAAATATTTTCAGCGATATGGTTTTAACATTGTCCGGCAAATCAGAACCGTTTATCAAACTTTCGATATGATGTAAATGCCGGTGCTTTTCATTTTCCGGATTATTGATGATCACCTCTGCTTTAATGCCGCTTATCCCGCGTCTTTTATCTTCTTTAATTTCGAGATTGAATCCGTCGATCTTCAGTTTCTTAAACTCCGTTTTCAGATACTCCGGATCCACGCCGAGGTGAATCAAAGCCCCCAGGTTCATATCGCCGCTGATACCTGCAAAACAATCGTAATAAAGTATTCTTTGCATATTCTGTTAATTGATTTTGCTGATTGATTTTTTTATTGCCCGGTTTAATTTTCCGGAAACAAGCCCCTCGGAATCAATTTCACATTCCTCAAAACCAATGGAAGAAAATTTTTCAGTAACCTGGTCTTTAAGTAAAAGCAGCTGACCAAGTTGATTTTGGGGCACTTCAATTTTCCCGACAGAATCGTAATGCCTGACTCTCACTTCATTGAATCCCAGCCCATTCAGGAAATCTTCAGCTTCTTCTATCTGCTGCAATTTTTTATAGGTCACCACATGGTTGTAAGGAATTCGGGAACTCAGGCACGGACTGGCAGGTTTATCCCAATTGGGTAAATTAAAATACCTTGCAAGTTGCCTTAACTCATCTTTGGTCAGTTTGCAATCGGCCAGGGGTGAGCCAATTTTGTACTTTGATGCAGCCTGAAGTCCGGGGCGGTAATCACCAAAATCATCAAAATTGGTTCCGTTCAGTGCATCAAAATCGGGATATTTTTCTAAAATTTTACTCAAATCACTGTAAAGATGCTCCTTACAGAAATAACACCGGTTTATCGGGTTTTGATTGTACCGTTCATCCAATAATTCATTGGTTTTGATGACCTCCAGCTGAATTTCAAATTGCCGGCAGATGGACCGGGCCAGCTCAAAATCTTTTTTCTTCAAACTTTCAGAATTGGAAATTACTCCAATGGCATTGTTCTTCCCCTGAAATTTTCTGGCAAGGAATAACACCAGTGTGGAGTCAATACCTCCGGAAAAAGCCACTATTGATCCTTTTCGCCCGGAATACCATTCTTCAAGCTTCTCCAATTTGAATTTTAAATCTTCTGAAATCACATACATAGGCGTTTAAATTAATGGTTCCCATATCAATCATCATCTACCTCATCCGAAAAAGGAAACCTTTTTTAATAAATGAATCGTCAATACTTAGTAACACCATTTTCGAAAATAATAACACCTCAAACATAATAAATGTTTTTAAACCTGCTATACTAAAAATTCATGTAATTTTGTTGCCTTATTTAAATCGGATGCAGCAAAAGAAATTGTATATAGAAACATACGGTTGCCAGATGAATGTGGCCGACAGCGAGGTGGTGGCTGCTATCTTACAGGAAAGGCAATACAAGCTGGTGCAAACTGTGGAAGAGGCCGATGCGGTTTTTCTGAATACCTGCTCTGTGCGTGATAACGCCGAACAAAAAATTTGGGGAAGGCTGAATTTTTACCAGAGTTTAAAAAAGAAAAATAAGAACCTGGTGGTGGGTGTGATAGGCTGCATGGCCGAACGTGTGGGGGAAGAGTTCCTGGAAAAAGGCAAAGCCGATTTGGTTGCCGGACCTGATGCGTACCGCGATTTGCCTTATTTGATGGATAAAGTTGAAAGTGGCGAAAAAGCAGCAAACACAGAACTTTCCACTGTTGAAACGTACGATAAAATTACTCCGGTAAGAATTGCCGACAAAGCCATCTCGGGTTTTGTGAGTATTACCCGCGGATGCAATAATTTCTGTACATACTGCATTGTTCCATACACACGTGGCCGTGAGCGCAGCCGCGATCCGCAGGATATCCTGAACGAAGTGCGCGATTTGGCCGCAAAAAACTACAGGGAAGTCACCCTGCTGGGGCAAAATGTTAATTCTTATAAATGGCTGCCCGAAGGCCAAAGAAAACCGGTGCGGTTTTGGGATTTACTGGGAATGGTAGCAGAAACCGACCCTAAAATGCGAATTCGGTTTACTACTTCCCATCCTAAAGACATGTCGGACAAAGTGTTGCGTAAAATGGCCGAATACCAAAACATTTGCAAACACATTCACCTGCCGGTGCAATCGGGAAGTTCGCGGATTTTGAAACTAATGAACCGGAAATACGACCGGGAGTGGTACCTTGACCGCATTGCAGCCATCCGAAGTATTTTACCCGGATGCGGTCTGTCAACTGATATTTTCACCGGCTTTTGCACTGAAACTGAAGAAAACCATGCACAAACACTTTCACTCATGGAAGAAGTAAAATTCGACATGGCGTTCATGTTTAAATACTCTGAACGACCTGGCACATGGGCTGCCAACAAACTGGAAGATGATGTGCCCGAAGACACAAAACTCAGGCGACTGAATGAAGTGATTCAATTGCAGAACAAACATTCACTGAAAAACAACCGGAGCGATATTGGTAAAAGTTTTGAAGTGCTGGTGGAAGGAGTTTCCAAAAAATCGGACATGGAACTTTTTGGCCGGACATCGCAAAATAAAGTGGCAGTATTTCCCAAAGAAAATTATAAAAAAGGCGATTTTGTTACCGTTAAAATTAAAGGTGCGACTTCGGCAACTCTAATAGGTAAAAATAATGATCCCGCCTGTTAGCTTTGCTATAACTCAGTTATCTTTTTTTCACTGTCATCCTTATCCTTTTCCTGAAATGATTTTATAATGGCATGTGCAGCCAGGGGAGCAGTCAGGTAAATAAAAAAAATCACAAACAGACTTTTAATATAAACCATAGGTGTGTTAAAAAAAATCGATACTCCAATCAGCATTAAAAATATTCCGAATGAAGGCGCCTTTGTGGCTGCATGAAGCCGGCTGTACAAATCTTTTAAACGAATTAACCCGATGGATGCAATTAATATAAAAAAAGATCCTGCAAGTAAAAATATTGATATAATTACATTATCCATATCTGTGTTTTAAATAAGTTGAAACAGCAACTGTACCAATAAAAGAAATGAGTGAAATTATAACCGGCAAATCAAGATAAATGGCTTTGTTTACCATAATACTGTAAGTCAGTATAAAAGCCATAACTATTACAGCAATAACATCCATGGCTGCAATGCGGTCATTAACAGAAGGCCCCCTTAAAAGCCGCACAAAAGCCAAAACCAGGGCAGCCAGCAAAAAGGAGAATGTAATAATTAAAACTACGATTGATATATTGTATTCCATAATTTAACTGGTTATCCGTTTAATTTTTTCCTGCATTTTATAAAACTCGTTCAGCATAATTTCATCCGTTTTATAATACAAAACATGCACCCGAACTATTTTTTTATCTTCACTAATATCCATGCTAATAGTTCCCGGAGTCATGGAAAGCAGATTACTGAAAAGCAACAAACCAAAATCAGTTTCCAGCCTTACCGGTATTTCCATAAAAGCCGGTTTCATATGAATTTTGGGAGTTAAAATGTCCCATGCAATATAAACATTGGCCTTTACCAGGTTAAACAGGTAAAAACCTATAAATTCCAGTGTATAATATATCCTTTTAATAATTTTCATAGTTTAATTCCTTTTAAAACAGTTTCGATGTATAAATCAGGATTGATAAGCTGATTAGCAGCTTCCATGGTGTAGCCAAAAACATACATGGCAAAAATTCCCATTAAAATACTAACAATCCCAAGCAAAACTGAAGGAAAGTATTCAGCAAAACTGAAAGAATAACTTCTGCCTGGATTTCCGTTTCCGGGTTGTTTTTTCAAAAAGGCTTCGTTCCATATTTTTATCATGGAATAAAGTGTGAGCATTGCGGTAAAAATTGCTACTGCCGTAATCACATAATTGCCGTTTTCAATGCCTGCTTTTATTAAAATAAATTTGGCGAAGAACCCCGAAATGGGTGGAACGCCGGCCAGTGCAAAAGCAGGAATCATAAAAAGAATTGCCGTAAGCGGACTCTCTTTAAATAAACCTCCAATTTCTTTCAGCTCAAAAGTTCCCCGGGCTTTGTTTATCATGCCAGAAACCAGGAATGTATTTGTTTTGGCAATCATATTATGCAGGGTAAAAAATATTGCCCCGGCAATAGCCAGTGGGGTGAAAATTCCGAGTCCCATTATCATGTAACCTATCTGGCTGATAATATGATAGGAAAGGATGCGCCGGGTTTCGTAATGCGCAGCAGCTGCCAAACCTCCGGCAACCATTGTAAATCCTGCAACAACCAGTAATATTTGATGCCAAAATTGGGGGTCGTGCACAAAAAACAACGTAAAAAACCGAATGAAGGTGTAAACACCTACTTTGGTAAGCAATCCTGCAAAAAGAGAAGAAATGGTAATATTAGGTGTGTGATACGACGCTGGCAACCAAAAATAGAGCGGAAATACAGCAGCCTTAATTCCGAAGGCGATAAAAAACAAAACAGCAGATGTATTCATCAGAATCGCCTGGTCGTCATTTTTTAAAATTTCTGCCAGGTGCGCCATATTCAGGGTGCCTGTTTTTCCGTAAAGCAAACCCACTCCTGCAAGAAAAAGAAGTGAACCAACCAGGTTAAGTGCCAGGTATTTAATTCCTCCTTCGAGTTGATCTTTTGAACGCCCCATGGTTATAAGCACAAAAGATGACATGAGCATCACTTCAAACCATACAAAAAGGTTGAATACATCTCCGGTAACAAAAGCACCGTTCATTCCCATGGCAAGCCCGAAAAAGAAGATAAAAAAACGGTTGATATTTATGGAATCAGGTAAAAAATTAAGGGCATAAACTGCTATGACAAAAAGAATGATTGCCGAAACAACAAGCATAAGGGCACTCAGGTAATCTACCACAAGGGTAATTCCAAAGGGTGCTTCCCAGCCTCCCATTTGGATGGCCAGAACTCCATGTTTTTGAACAAACACAAATAAAACAACGGTAAGCAGCAGGAGTAATCCCGAAGCAACCGGACCCAACCAGCGCGCAAGTTTATCAGACCGGCAAACAAGCATGCCGATAATAAGCACAAACGGTATTAATATGGGAAGTGCAACGAGTGTAATCATCAGTTGTCAGTTTTTTTTAGCTGATCAAGATCATCAGTACCGGTTAATTCAAAAAATTTATATTTAAGGGCAAGGGTGAAAACCACAATTCCCAGGCCTATTACAATAGCAGTAAGCACCAGTGCTTGTGGAAGCGGATCGGCCATTACCTCAGCATTTATTTTTTCGCCGTCAACAAAAACCGGGCTGCCAGAAACCAAACCTGCCGAAAGAAACACAAGCAAATTTGTTGCATTGCTCATAAAAATCAACCCAATTATAAACTTTAGTATGCTGCGCCGGAGCATAAGATAAACCCCTGCTGTGTATAAAATTCCAACAACTATGGCTAAAACTATTTCCATTATCTTTTTTGTGTTAAAGAAAAAATAAACATTAATGTTACTCCAATTACGGTAAAAAACACACCTATATCAAACAGCAAAGGTGAACCAAGTTTTAATTCACCAACAAGCGGAAGCGATATTTTTAACCAAACACCAGACATAATGGTTTCACCCAAAAGTAATGAAGGGAAAAAACTCAAAACAATGACAAATAATCCTCCGGCAATCAGCCACTCGGGAAAATTCTGCAAGCGTTCTTTTATTCTAAAGGTGTCATAAGCAAAACCATTGTAAACAATTGCCAAACCGGCCATTAAACCACCTATAAACCCACCTCCGGGTGAGTTGTGCCCCCTGATAAGCGCCAGAACGGCAAATACAATAAATAACCATTTCAGGTATTTTGCCGCCAATTGTAAAATTACCGAATTCATAACTTTTTGTTTTTAGTTTTCAAAAGGAGAAAAACACCAGTGGCTGCAATGGTAAGCACTGTAACTTCTCCAAGTGTATCGAGTGCCCTGAAATCAACCAGAATTACATTCACTACATTCTCACCAAAAGCTTTGTTGTAACTGTTTTCAACAAAAAAATCGGAAATGGTGGGATTAAGATTAACATTCACTGCTTTTATTGCCAGAATAGTCATTACTGATCCAAAACTTAGTGCAATAAAAAAATCGCGTAACCGGGTGCGCTTAGACGATAAAACAGCAAAGCGAGGCAGTTTTTGCAAAATGGCCATAAACATAACCAAAGTAAGAGTTTCAACCAATATTTGTGTGATGGCCAAATCGATGGCACTGTAATACATAAAAATCAGTGATATACCATAACCTGCCACGCCCATTGAAATAATGGTTACAATACGGGACCTCGATACGGCACTTGTTATGGCTGCCCCCAGAATAACAACCGCCAATCCTGAAATATAAAAAGGGTTAAGGGAAAAAGACAGATCAAATTCCCACGACCGGATGACAAAAACCTGAAACCACAACAATAATGAAGTAAAAACAAAAATGGTTAAAATATAATAGCGATGATATCCATGCTGGACAATTTTGGTTTTAAATTGAGCAACCTGCACAAATTTATTCATCACCCAGGCAAATACTTCATCCAGTTCAATTGAAAAAATCACGCTGTTGACTTTGCGCCAGGTTTCAAGCAACTTTTTCTTTTTTAACATGGCCCAATAAAGTACCACTCCAAGGAAAACGGTTAAAAGGCTTAAAAATAAAACCTGGTTAAATCCATGCCATAATTTTAACTTAACATCAATCATTTCACTGGAAACTACGCCCAGCGCCGGTTTTATAACAGCAGTTCCCAGGTTTCCGGGAAATAATCCCAGAACAAGGCTGAGCAACACCAGTATTCCGGGACCTATTAAAAATGCTGCACCCTTTTCATTCGGTGTTTTCCCGAATGTGTTAGGTTTCCCAAGAAACACTTTACGGGCAAAAAACAGAGAAACAGCCACCATAAACACATTGGAAGTTACGCCCAAAATCAGCACTAACGATGCAATGCCGGGAGACTGTACTTTCGCTTCATAAATCAATTCCTTCCCCAAAAATCCCAGCAAAGGCGGCAATCCGGCCATAGAAAGCAGGGCAAGCAAGGCAATAACAAATGTGAATGGCATGTATTTTACAAGACCTCCAAGTTTTGATAATTCCCGGGTTCCCGTTTTTTTTTCAATTAAGCCCGCCACCATAAAAAGAGTGGCCTTGTAAAAAGCATGAATGAATAAAAAGAGCATGGCTGCCTTTATGGATTCACTGGTATTTATTCCCAAAAGCAGCACCAGTACTCCCAATGCATTTATGGTCGTGTAGGCCAGAATTCCTTTTAAATCGGTTTGGGTAATGGCAAAATAAGAACCGGTGAGCATGGTAATTACACCAATCAGCGAAATGATGTAAATCCACTCGTTTGTTCCACCCAATACAGGGCTCAACCTGGCAAGAAGAAAAACACCTGCCTTTACCATGGTGGCAGAATGCAGGTACGAACTTACCGGTGCCGGCGCCTGCATGGCCCCGGGCAACCAAAAATGAAAAGGGAATTGTGCCGATTTGGTAAAAACACCAAGCAGAATCAGCAATAGCCCCGGAAGGTAAAAATTACTTTGCCTGATGGATTCAGCACCATTTATCCAGTCCTGAAGCGAATAACTGTCAACAACACTTCCTAAAAGAATAATGCCAGCCAGCATGGCCAGCCCCCCAAAACCGGTAATATATAACGACTGAAATGCAGCTTTCCGGGCAGATTCCTTTTCATGAAAAAAGCTGATTAAAAAATAGGACAGAAAACTGGTTAATTCCCAGAAAATAAATAGTTGAATCAGATTGGCCGACAATACCAAACCAAGCATAGCGGCGCTGAAAAGCATGAGGTACAGGTAAAATTTATCGGTTCCTTCATAACTTTTCATATAAGCTTTGGCATACAGAAAAATGAGTGCGCCAATGCCGGTAACCAGCAAGGCAAAAACCATGGTCAGTCCATCGAGTAAAAATTCAAAATTCAGGCCCAATGCCGGAATCCATTCTAAAAATATGTATTTGGCTTCGGCGGTAGTAATTTCAGGAATCCGGGCTGCGAAATAAACAAATGCAACCACCTGAACTGCGCTTAAAACAAGGGCCTTTTGCTTTTTAAGCCAGCCTGGCAAAATAAAAATAGCCAAAGATGAAATCAAAAAAAGTAGAAGTATATACTGCATTATTTTGATTTTGATTTTTTAACTAAAACACCTAAAGGATCTATCAGTTCTTTGAAAAAGGGCTCAAAATCAAGGTTTTTTGAAACAGACGTAATGCTTAAAATTGAAATTTTCGACAAATTCATGATATGATGCGCAAATGCCCCGATATAATTGTCGTAGGTATATCCCTCCTGGTGGGTCATCAAAAGAATCATACCTGCATCAACTTCGCCGGCATACTGGAGAACTCTTTTAAAAGGCGGAACTTCAGATCGTTTATAAAGCTTCATTTTACAGGTAACTCCATTAAGCTCAAGTGCATTTTTGGCTTCTTTCAACTTTTTATAAATACGGCTTTCTTTCTTTTTTATACCGCCAACCAAAACAGAAACCAAATGAATTACAGCATTGTACTCCAAACCATAATAAAGTGCTGCAGATAATTGTTCACCGGTTTTTTTAGTTAAATCCAGCGGAACAACAATATTTTCTTTCATTCCCGAAATATCACCTTTAAGGGTTAGCACCGGCACTTTAGATTTTAAGGTAACATGGTAAACCGTTGTTCCAAGTTCATCTTCAGCATTTCCACACTGGTGATTCTCACCGAGTATTATCATGTTGGCACCCCATTGTTCTGACGTGCTTAATATTTTTTCATAAGGTTTTCCATTTTCTACTTTGGTGCCCGCAATAATTCCCGGTATTTTATTTTTCAATTCTGCGGCCAGTTCATCCAGTTTTTCTTTGGCCTGTTCAGTAATTTTCACCAGATTATCACTGTCTGAAAAGAACTGTGCCAGCAAACCGGGTGTGTAAATCACTTTTAGCAAAAGTATTTCTGCATTTACTTTCCGCGCCAACACTCCGGCATAATTTAAAGCTTGAACCGAAGGTGAATTAAAATCAACAGGTACAAGAATTTTTTTTATCGTATTTTCCATAATATTTTCATATTAATATCCATCAGAATTTCAATTCCCAGAACAACGTTTTACGCAAATGGTTTGCTGTACATACACAATTTTCGAAGATAAATAAAAAAAGAAATGGGAGATAATTATTGAACCAATTTCATTACTTTGCAACTGTAATAAAAACATTTTTATTGATTTCAGAATGGGAAAGATGGTAAATGAATTTCGGGATTATCGTTCGAAAATGAATGAAAAAATTCTGGGCGGTGGAAACAAAGTGATGAAACGAATTTACAGCATCGACACCCTCACCTACCAGGACGGGGCGCTGAGCGGAAAAGTAAAGGAAATGCTGGGTTTGGCCACATCAATGGTTTTGCGCTGCGACGATTGTATTAAATACCATCTCGAGAAATGTTTTGAACATGGGGTTACAACAGACGAAATTTTCGAAATTTTTTCAGTAGCCAATGTAGTAGGCGGTACCATTGTAATACCTCACACACGAAGAGCTTTGGAATATTGGGAAGAATTAAATGAGGGAAAAGAATAAAACTTTCGTGTGTTAAATTGTTATATAGAAAACAACTTTCAATGTTATGAGTAAAATATATGCCATTTCTTCAGCAGGAAAATCTGAAAAATCATTTCTCGATCTGCGTTTTGGAAAATGTGAAAATATAGTACTGTACTATGTAGAAACCGGAGTGCTCAATATTTTGGAGAATCCATTTAAAAATGCAGATCACAGTGGAATTCAGCTGGTAAAATTTCTGAAAGCAGAAGGTGTTTCAACCATTATCACCGGCGAGGTGGGCCCCATGGTTAGCAACTTACTTGAGAAAGAACAATTGCAACTGGTCTTGCTTCACGAAGAAAAAATTAAGATTGAAGAAATAATTGAACGGTTGAAGAAATAATTCAGATTCAGTACAATCCTGAATTTATAAACGGAATAAGCGCCAGAATAACTGCTTGCCGGTATAGTTCGGTTCGGTCAATCTGGTTATGGGTCAGTAATCCTACTGCCCCGTTTTTTTGTTTTGAATTCGAAGCATTAAAAACCAAATCGTTTGCTGTGCCCAACTCAAGGCCACCGGCAACCAAATGACCAACTTTTTTAGGCAACATAAATGCGGCTGTTCGCGCTTCGCCTTTTTTCCCGGCTCCGTAAATTACAATCCAGGCAAAAGCTGCCAGGCCATTTTCTTCGGACTGAACGCCTCCTTCAATCCCCACCCAAAAGTCTGCATCATGAATTTTTTTGCGGGCCTCTGTTGCCCTGTTCCGGGCCCCAATAAGAGTCTCCCGATCGGTAAGCGGTTGGTCTGATACACCTGAACCCGCCAGGACGCTTTCCAACTCAACTTCATGATAAAACGCTTTAAATCCTTTTTCAACAGCCCTTAATTTCACGGGATTTTCGGATGCTACTACAATCTTCATTTCAAGTTTTTTTCAAATAAACCGGCAACATAATCCATTTTTACTTGTTTTTAACACTTTTAAGCCGGATTTGTTATTTTCGCCGATAAAATTGAAAAATGTTAGTCAGAAAAGCAAAATCAGAAGACCATAATTCCATTTTGGAATTTCAGTTGGCCATGGCCAGAGAAACGGAAGGCATTGATTTAGAACGCTCAACCGTTGAAAAAGGAGTTGCCTCAGTTTTGAAAGATTCTTCCAAAGGAAATTATTACGTGGCCGAAAAAAACGAAAAAGTGATTGGTTCGCTCCTTACCACTTTTGAGTGGAGCGACTGGCGCAACGGAACCGTTTTGTGGATTCAGTCGGTATATGTAATTCCCGAATTCAGGAGAAAGGGCGTTTACAGCCAATTGTACGCGCATGTAAAAAATCTTGTACTGGAAAATTCCGATTTGAAAGGAATCCGTTTGTATGCCGACAAAACAAACGTGGGAGCGCACAAAGTTTACCGGAAACTCGGCATGACACCAGATCATTACATTACCTTTGAATGGTTAAAATAAACTGAGATTTGAATACGGGACTGTATAAATTAATTGAAGAGGGCGAGCACCAGCAGCAGGATTTTAAATTCTGCATCAACGATTCGAAAAAAATTGCCAAATCGCTGGTGGCCTTTGCCAATACCGATGGCGGACGATTGCTCATTGGCGTAAAAGACAATGGCAAAGTGGTGGGCATCAGAACCGACGAAGAGTATTACATGGTGGAGTCGGCAGCAAAAATTTACAGCAATCCACCCATCGATTTTACCACCAAACAGTGGAGTACCGAAGGAAAAACCGTTTTGGAAATTTCGGTGCAACCCAGTGAGAAAAAACCACATTTTGCAAAGGATGAAACCGGAAAATGGCTGGCCTATATTCGCATAAAAGACGAAAATGTGCTGGCACACAACATTCAGTTGGTGGTTTGGAGAAAACAAAACAGTTCTAAAGGAATACATTTTACCTATTCGGAAAATGAGAAATTCCTGATTGATTACCTGCTGAACAATGAGGGGATTACCTTTTCAAAATTTATTCGGCTGGCACATATATCGCGGAAAAAAGCAGAAGAAGTACTCAGTAATTTTGTAATTATGGATGTGATAAAAATGCAAACTTCCCGCGAAGGAACCGTTTTTGTACTGAACAGAGAGTTTGATCAATCGGAGATTGAAAAGTTCAGATGATGCTTAATAAATCACTCTATTAACAAACTTTTTACACTTTTTTATTTATTTCAAAACTTCAGTCCTGTTTTTCTGTTTACTTTTGAAAGTTCAATTTAAAAAATTTAAAAAAAATGAATCAAAAAGTATTAATTCTTTTCATTGCCCTTTTCACCGGATTTGCTGCTTTGGCACAAAACGATTACCTGGATGCTGATGCAGAAGATGTCGAAAAAACATACATTGGCGGGGAAGGCCACGATGTAAAAACGTATCCGCAAACATTCAAAGCAAAAAAACCAAAAAATGTTATCTTTTTTATTGCCGATGGCATGAGCCTGCCGCATCTGCACGCCGCCCTTACAGCAAATAAAGGCAACCTGTTTATTGAAAATTTAAAATACATGGGGTTGGTAAAAACCCATTCGGCCGACAGATACATCACTGATTCAGCCGCTGCCGGAACTGCTTTTTCCACAGGAACGAAAACTTATAGTGGCGCCATTGGAGTTGATGTAAACAAAAAGCCAATTAAAACCATTCTGGAAGAAGCTGAAGAAAAAGGCCTGGCTACCGGACTGGTTTCCACGTCGTCGATTACCCACGCCACACCGGCTTCGTTCATTGCCCACCAGGAAAGCCGGAACATGTATGAAGAAATTGCGGCCGATTTCCTGAAAACCGACATCGATGTTTTTATTGGCGGAGGTTACAAACATTTCACCGAACGTAAAGACGGACGAAACCTGGTGGAAGAATTGAAACAAAAAGGCTATCGGGTGGAGCAGGACATCAACACCATTAAAAACGTAAAAGAAGGCAAACTGGCCGGGCTCACCGCTTCCGAGCACAACGGAAGGATGGATGAACGCGGCAACATGCTGCCGGTTGCCACCAACACGGCCATCAACATTTTAAGCAACAACAAAAAAGGTTTCTTTTTAATGGTGGAAGGTTCACAGGTTGACTGGGGAGGGCATGCAGGAAGCACCATTTATGTGGTGGAAGATATGCTCGACATCGACCGTGCCATTGGCAAAGCACTGGAATTTGCAGCCCAAAACAAAGAAACACTCGTTATTGTTACTTCCGACCATGAAACCGGAGGAATGACTATACTTGACGGCAATTACGAAACCGGCATGGTTAAAGGCGAATTTACCACCGGCGGACACACCGGAATTATGGTTCCTGTAATGGCTTATGGCCCCGGAGCAGAACAATTTACCGGGATAATGGACAATACGGATATTCACAACCGAATCAGAAAATTACTTTTGGGAAACTGATTGCATGATATTTGGAACAAAAAACGTCAGGCATTTTCAACCTGACGTTTTTGGTTCAATAAATTCCTGGATTAAAAATACCATACTGCTGTCAACTTTAAATTTTGCCAGGCATAATTTCGTTGTAAAAAAAGAAGCGAATAGGAAGTTGAAACATCAATTTTCAAATTTTTATGCAAACCTGAATCTGTAATAAGGCCAACCATAGGAGCAATTCCTACAGCATGTTCCTTTTTCTTTTGAAATGCAACATTATCGCCAGATACAATCCACGGAACTTCAGATACTATCTGAAATAAACCGGTCAGGAAGCCCGAATACAGAGAATATTTCTGCTTATTTAAAAATCTGTATCTCAAAACGATATTTCCTGAACCAATGTAATAATCAGGCCTTAACGGACCAAAAAACAACCTTTCATACCCGAACTGAACATCAAATGAGGAAAAAAATGAATACCCTAATAAAACAGAAGGGCCGTAGCCATAATCTACTTCCGCTGCCAGTGTTTTTAACGGATAAACAACTGCACCGCTTATTCCGGCCTGAAATTGCGCATGAACAGGTTGATAAATAATTAAAACAAACAACACAACAACCAAACTAATCTTCATACCATTAAAATTTAAAGCTGTAACTAACTGAAGGCAAAAAAGGGAAAAGACTTTGTTGGTAAAATGTCATTTTTCCTGTGCCATTAAAACCGTAATCATAATCTGCAAAATAGAAATACGGATTCTTGCGGTTATACAAATTTATGATACTGAAATTCCATTCACTTTCGCCCCATTTTGGTTTTAGCAAACAGGTTAAACTAACATCCAACCGGTGATAGGCAGCTCCCCGGACACTGTTTTTTGGTCCGTACAACAAGACGGTTTCCCCCTCCAAATCGTAATACTGTGCTACTGGTAATGTAACGGGAGTACCTGCTCCATAAACCCATGTTGCCGAAAAACTGAGTTTTTTACTAATCCGGTGATTAATAAACGATTTAAATTCAAAAGGCCTGTCATAATTATACGGATAGGGTCTTCCTTCATTCAACTGTTTAAAGGTGCGTTCCGACTTTGAAAAAGCAGCACCTGCCCAGCCGGTAGTCTGCCCAACAATTTTCCGCAACAGTAGTTCCAGACCTTTGCTTGTTCCACTTCCTCCGGCCCAAATCGTATTTTCAAGGTTATGCTGAGCAGAGGCGAAATTAATTCCTTCTTTTAATTCAGTCAGGTTATTTAATTGCTTTTTATAAAAATCAATATCTAACTGAATCTCCTTAACCCCTGTATCCCAGGAAATTCCGGCTGAAAACATTTTCGAATTTTCCGGTGGAGCAAATTTAGCAGAAGGAATGCGGAATTCAACCGGGATACCTGCCCCAGGGCTAGAAAGCAAATGAAAAGTCTGATGCATTACATCCCAGGATGTTCTTAAAAGTATCGTTTTTCCCAACTGTTTGGAAACAGCTATTCGCGGTTCAGGAAGAATATTATTTTTTCCTGCAGGGCTCAAAAAAACAGTTCGTAATCCGCCCTGAAAACTGAATCCGAAAAAATCATCCAATCTGCCTTGAATATAAAAGCTATACTCATTAGCCCTGATATCGGGATAACCCAATTCCTGTTTTTCCTCATACTGAATGACAGAAGATTTCCCCGGAGAATAATTATGGTTGATAAATCCAAAGCCCGAATTAATTTCAAGGTTTTTTTCAGAATAATATTCAAGATTAATATTTAAAAAATTATCGCTTATTGCCGACAAAAACCTTTGATTGATTTGTTGATGATTTTTATCAGAAACAGACTCGCTTTTCGTTGTTTGCAAATACCGGTAGGTAGTATGACCTAAAATAACATTTGAATAAAGATTCGATGTTAAAATTCTGCTGTAACGTGCCGAGCCGGCAGTATTTCCCCAGGCTATCGCCTGTAAGTTTTTAGCCAGCTCCACACTGTTATTCACTTCCACTTCGTCGTTGCCCCTATAAAAACTAAGGAAAATCCGGTCCTTTTCTGAAAGGATAGTATTCAATTTCAAATTTGTATCGTAAAAATTAAACCCGAGGTTTAAACCATATAACCAACGAAAAATGGGTATAGTATTTTTTCGGGCAGAAATTAGAAACGACGATTTGTTTTTTATTACAGGACCTTCAATGCCAATTTTCGACGAAATTAAGCCAACTGTTCCATAAATATCATATTCATGCAAATTCCCGTCATTGGTTCGAATGTCGGCAACTGAAGATAGCCTGCCTCCATAACGCAAAGGAAATGCATTTTTATAAAAATCGACAGATTTAATAATATCTGCGTTAAATGTAGAAAGAAAACCACCTAAATGATTCACGTAATAAAGAGGCATATCGTCAATCAAAAAAAGGTTTTGTTCGCTGGTTCCTCCCCTTACATTCATAGCTGCGTTTCCATCGCCGGCAAGCGCAACGCCCGGCAGCAGTTGCATAAAAGTTGTTAAATCGGTTTCACCTGAGAATGCAGGAAAATTTTTAAGCTCTTTGGGATTCAATTTAAAATGCCCGGCACTTAAACGACTTTTCGTTCTTTGAAAATCACTTACTACAACCTCACCAATTGAGAAGCTGTCAGGTTCCAGACCAAGCCGTATTACAGCACTTTTTTTCACTGTTGTCTCCAACTGTTTGTATCCTAAAAAAGAAACCACCAGATTTACCAGGGAATCGGCTTTGGTTGATATTAGAAAAAAATGCCCGTAAGAATTGGTGGAAGTCCCGTTAAAAGTATTTTTTTCGATAATGGAAGCCCCCGGAAGAATTTCACCGGTTTTAATATCGTAAACCGTGCCTGAAACAGAATGCTGGGCAATGCATATATTAAAAGCACAAGACGATATAAATAATAACAACAGCTTTTTCATTTCCATCGCGGGATTAAGGATAATCATACCGAAATGTTATGGAGTCGGAAGCAAAAGCTGCAAAAATTCCGGTACCGTTTACTATGTTGGAATAGACATTTACCGGGGAACCCGCCCCGTAAAGCGCATCACCTTCGCGCGAATAAAATTGTGTTAACCTGCTTACATGATATCGGTAATAACTGGATGAAACCGTTCTGAGCTCAATATGGGCCCGGTGTGAAAAAATATGATAAGTATTTTTTTGTTCGCCGTTTTCGGAAACTGTAGTGGTATGTACGGAGGGAGGATCGTAATAAAACTCTACAGCAAATGCTTCGTTATAGTGCGTTTTTTTAAAATAGAGTTTTCGCGGAGGAAAAGCATCCAGTTGCAGAATGGAAGGATAATAGTCTTCTTTCGTTATTAGCGGGTCGTCGGAACTTAAATAAGCAAAAGATGGCATTCTCAGGTTTTCATCTATGTAAAATCCTTCGGGCGAAACCGAATCAGTCACTTCCGTTTGAACAGAAATCTCGTAAAAGGAAAATGATCTTAAATCCGCCGGAAGAACCTCCAACCTGACACGTGTCAGCAGGTTATCGTTAACATTTTTGGCTTTGGGTGTTAAGTTCAGTTTTCCAATGGTTGAGGCAAACGGAATGGTATCTGTTGCCTCTACCGGTTCTGTCTGTATTGAAGAAAAGCGAAGAAAAACTGAATAAGCGCCGCCTTTAGTAAAGTTTACCGGAGAATAATAAAGTCCTTTACCTTCTTTATCAATTTTTAATTCATGCCTTTCCCCGGTTTCTAAAGATTCAAGGTAACCAAAATCCGGAATTACATTATTAACTGAGTTATTTAAGGTAAACGCATGTGCAGTAACACCGGTGGCAATCCGGCAACTGTCTCCCGGCGAAAAGAGCGATAAAAGCACCGGTTGCGGAACAAATTTGCTGAATATTCCGGTTTGCGAAACATCAAATTCAGTCCGCTCAGTGCAGGAATATAATCCTGTGCAAAGAAGCAGAAAAACAGTTTTAACATGGAACCGGGCACAAACCCGGTTCCATGTTTTTTTCCAATAGCTATTTGTAACTTTGTGCATTAACCCACATTGCAGGGGTAGCATCAAAAAACCCATAAAAATCTGTTGATAACCCTGATTTTATCAACAATTGCCAAATGCGTAAAAACAGAAATAGCTGATATTCAGCAATATAAGTTTTGTTGCTATTTTGTTTTCCAAATGTTGTACCCCCGCTCTTATTGCTGATAAACAAATAGTTGCATAGCTTTGCAGCATGTTTGTCAAGCCATATTTAAAA